>NZ_RCWN01000001.1:1412500-1712500 GCF_003668555.1 Notoacmeibacter ruber
AAGAGTGCCCTCGAAGTCATCATGACGACGCTGCACGCCGGCGGAAAGTTTGACAGCAAGGTCTATGAAACCTCCGGCGGACTTCATGGCGTCGGTATCAGCGTCGTCAATGCCTTGTCCGACGATTTGACCGTGGAAATCGCGAGAGGACGCCGCCTTTACCGCCAGACCTATTCGAAAGGTCTCCCGCAGGGGGACATAGAAGACCTCGGACCGGTGCAGAATCGGCGAGGTACAAAGCAGCGGTTTCATCCTGATCCGGAAATCTTCGGACGCAATGCGCAGTTCGACCCCGATCGCCTCTACCGCATGGCTCGTTCCAAGGCCTACCTCTTCGGCGGTGTCGAGATTCGTTGGCGCTGCGCGCCTGAACTTCTGAATGAGAAATCCCTAGCAACGTCTTCTGATACCTTCCATTTTCCAAACGGACTGAGAGACTACCTCGCAGCATCGATCGGCAAGGAGCGCCAAGTCACGAACGAGATTTTCGCCGGTCTCAGCGAAAAGAAGAGTGGCCATGGCCGTGTCGAATGGGCGGTGACATGGCACGGCGGCGACGGCTTTCTGGACTCTTACTGCAACACTGTTCCGACGCCTGAGGGCGGGACACACGAAGCAGGAATGCGGGCAGCGCTCGCCAAGGGCCTGCGCGCCTACGCGGAATTGAAGGGCAACAAGCGCGCTGCCATCGTGACCAATGATGATGTCATGCTCAGCGCGGCAGGCATGTTGTCGGTCTTCATCCGCGAGCCCGAATTTGTCGGACAGACAAAGGACAGATTGTCGACGATCGAGGCCTCACGAATCGTCGAAAACGCAATGCGTGACGCATTCGATCATTGGTTGACCGCATCACCGGCCCAAGCCGACAAGCTTCTGGAGTGGGTGATCGACCGCGCGGAAGAGCGCCTTCGCCGGAAAAAGGAACGCGAAGTCAACCGCAAGAGCGCCGTGCGCAAGCTCAGGCTGCCCGGCAAGCTGGCGGACTGTTCGCAAAACGCGGCTGCTGGGGCCGAGCTTTTCATCGTGGAGGGCGACAGCGCTGGGGGCTCTGCCAAACAGGCTCGCAACCGCACCAGCCAGGCGATCCTGCCCCTGCGCGGCAAAATCCTGAATGTCGCTTCCGCCGGACGAGACAAGACCGCGGCCAGCCAGCTGATCCAGGACCTTGTTCTGGCACTCGGCTGCGGCACGGGAAGCAAGTACCGCGACGATGATTTGCGCTACGAGCGCATCATCATCATGACCGATGCCGATGTGGATGGCGCACACATCGCATCTCTTCTCATCACCTTCTTTTATCAGGAAATGCCGGATCTCATCCGAAACGGGCATCTCTATCTGGCCGTGCCGCCGCTTTACCGCATGAGCCAGGGCGGCAAGACTTACTATGCACGCGATGATGCGCACCGTGCGGAATTGATGGAAACGGTTTTCAAAGGTCGGGGAAAGGTGGAAATCGGGCGCTTCAAAGGTCTCGGCGAGATGATGCCGAACCAGTTGAAGGAAACGACCATGGATTCCCGGACGAGAATGCTCTTGAAAGTCGCAATCGAGTCGGAGCCCGAGGCGACCAAGAGCGCGGTCGACGCGCTTATGGGAACCAAGCCGGAAGCCCGCTTCCGCTTCATTCAGGAGAATGCCGCCTTCGCTTCGGAAGAGATGCTGGACGTCTAGATCCAGAGAGCGGGAAGTCAGGCGACGAGGCTCACTTCTCGCCACTCTCCTTGCAGGGAGGCGTTTCAAGTGCATCCAGTTCGACAAGTTTCTGGCCAACGGTGAATTCGCCGTAGTCCATTTCGTAATCGCGAGAGACGCCATTGACGTAAAGGTCGAAGGACAGTCGGAAGATCGGTTCGTCCTCGCCGCTGGCTGGCCGTGAAATGTTGTAATAGGACATGGAGATGGGCCAGAAGGCGCCATCGGCCAACGGTCCGAGATCGGCGGAATCGCCATCGCTTTTCGCTGCCTGATCCACCTTGTCGCCGATTACGATATTCGTCAGAAGGACCTGATCTCCATTTTCCGTGCCGTCGAAGACAGTGGATTTGTAGATTCGCTCACCGGCCTGCGCGCGCCGTAGTAGATCCTGCATGTGACTGACCGGAAAGAAGGCTTCGGGCAGGTCCACCGCTTGGCTGCTGGGTTGGGACAATGAGACCGATACCCCATCGGCCTGACGCGTCGCCTCGCCCTTCACTTCCTTGTCCAGTTCGTTGTCGTTGAAGGTCTGCGTCGTGAAGGAAAACCGCTCCTCGGACGGATTCTCGAACGTCGTCGCCCGCTGATCGATGACCTGCTCCCCCACCTCGCTGCCAAAGGCTGCGACTGAACGGAACCGGACCGCATAGCCCTCGCACTCGCTCCCGCGAAATTCATAGACCATACGTCCGCGAACACCCGTAAGACCGGATTTTTCGCTCGCCTCGATCAGTTCCATGTCATAGACGGCGCGATGCGACGCAAGTTCGGCAGCGCCAGCCATCGTCGGTACAATGATCGCCGCGACGGAGATAGCGAAACCAAGACGTAGAATCATGATCGAGAAATCCTTTTCCAATTTATAGTCCGCCCTATGCTGGCTTTGAAACAGAATCGAGAGCCCCATGACCAACGCCATCGAAAAACGCCTTGCCGACGCGGGCATTGAGTTGCCCGCACCCGGAGCGCCCGTCGCCAATTACGTCGCGACCGTCAAGACCGGCAACCTTCTCCACATCTCCGGCCAACTCCCTCTGGAAGCTGGAAAGGTGGCGGAGACCGGCCTGCTGAAGACAGACACGGATGTTGATCGGGGACAGCATGCGGCGAAGCTCTGTGCCATCAATATCCTGGCTCAGGCAAAATCCGCACTGAGCGGTTTCGATTCGCTCGAACGCCTGGTCAAGATCGGGGTGTTCGTCGCGTCCGCGCCGGAGTTCACGAGTCAGCATCTGGTGGCCAATGGCGCATCCGATTTACTGGTCGAAATCCTCGGAGAGGATATCGGCAAGCATGCGCGCGCAGCCGTCGGCACGGCGGTTTTGCCGCTCAACGCTTCGGTGGAGATCGAGGCGATCTTTTCTCTGAAAAGCGATCAATGATTCCGTGGCTGTTGCCGGCGCCTTTCTGACCGAACGTCCGATCGCGCATCGCGGCCTTCACGATGTTGGCTCAGGGATACCCGAGAATACCCTTGGCGCTGCTTCCGCTGCGATGGAAGCAGGCTACGGCATTGAGTGCGATGTTCGTCTGAGCGCCGATGGTGTCGCTATGGTCTTTCATGATCGCGAACTCGGGAGGCTGACAGCCGAGACCGGCGACTTCGCGGCGATCGGCTCCAGTCAAGCAAACTCTCTTCCCGTAGCGGGATCCAGCGAGCACATCCCGTCCCTGGAGTCCCTGCTGTCGCTTATCGGCGGAAAGGTGCCGCTTCTCATAGAACTGAAGGCGGATGGCCCCACTGCGGATGAACTACCGTCCGCCGTGGCCGATCTCGTAAAGCGCTACCCGGATCAGGTCGCCCTGATGAGCTTCTCGCACGAACAGGTGCGGCAGTTGCAATCGCTCCGGCCGTCTTTCCCGATCGGTCTGACCGCCGCGGGCAGCAGCCCTGGCGATCTTCGCGAGCACCGGCGATTGCTGGACGTCATCGACTTTGTTTCCTTTGAAGTTGAGGAGATCGACAACTCCTTCTGCACAGAAGTGCGTCAGCGCAGCCTGCCCCTCCTCTGCTGGACCGTGAGGAACGCGCAAACCGCCGCCCGGGCGCGGCAATATTGCGATCAAATCACTTTCGAAGGTTTCCGCCCCTGACCTCGGGCAAGAAAAGCCCCATATTCCGCGCATGTCCGATCAATCCCCGCCTCCCGCCGACGGTGAAAATGTTGCCTTGCGCCTTGTCGAGGGCATGGGCGGTTTCAGTCCTCAAGAATGGCGAGGACTAACTGGCACGACATCCGGAAGCGCCGGCTACAATCCTTTTTCCTCCCATGCCTTCCTGTCATCACTGGAAGAGAGTGGTTGCGTATCGGATGAAACCGGATGGCTGCCCCGCCATCTTCGCCTCGAGACCGGGAGTGGCGGCCTCCTTGGTGCGATACCGACCTACGTGAAAAGTCATAGCCAGGGCGAATATGTCTTCGACCATGGCTGGGCGGACGCCTTTGAAAGAGCAGGCGGCCATTATTATCCGAAACTGCAGAGTTGCTATCCTTTCACCCCCGCTAACGGGCCCCGGCTGCTGGTGGCTGATGGGGCCGACGAGTATCGACCTCTGCTCGCGCACGGCCTTCGCTCCGCCTGCGACCAGATCGGACTTTCATCGGCCCATGTCACCTTCCTTCAGAAGGCCGATCGGACTGCGCTTCTTGAAGCCGGTTTTTTGGAGCGCCAGGACATTCAGTTCCATTTTCCGAACCGTGGATATGGCACTTACGACGACTTTCTCGCCACTTTGGCATCGCGTAAACGGAAGGCCTTAAAGCGGGAGCGGCGCGAAGCGCTTGCGGATAATATCGAGATCGAGTGGCTCACGGGCAGCGATCTGACCGAAGAGGTCTGGGACGACTTCCACACCTTCTACATGGATACGGGAAGCCGCAAATGGGGCCGTCCCTATCTCAACCGTGAGTTCTGGTCGCTCATTGGTGAGCGTATGGCCAATGATATTCTGCTCGTAATCGCGAAACGCGACCAGCGCCGCATCGCCGGCGCAATCAACTTTATCGGATGCAAGACGCTCTTCGGGCGCCATTGGGGCTGTGTCGAAGACCACCCCTTCCTTCACTTCGAGCTCTGCTACCATCAGGCCATCGACTATGCCATTCAGCACGGCTTGGAGACTGTCGAAGCCGGCGCCCAGGGAGAGCACAAATTGCAACGGGGCTACATGCCGGTTCTCACACGCTCCGCCCACTATCTGCGGCATGGGGGGCTACGTCAGGCCATCGCGGATTACTTGGACAACGAGCGCCAGGACGAGGCTGCCATCGCGGCCCTTCTGGAACGTCACTCGCCGTATAAGGCCGATACGATGCCAGATCGAAAGCCGGGTTGAGACCGCGATACAGTCTGGATGGAATAAACGAGGGAGAAATGCAGATGTCCGAAACTGAAGCCGCCTACGATGAAAACAATATCTTCGCAAAGATTCTCCGCGGCGAAATCCCGTCGAACAAGATCTATGAGGACGATCAGTGCATCGCGATCATGGACGTTATGCCGAGCGCAGACGGCCACTGCCTCGTCCTGCCGAAAAAGCCTTCGCGCAATCTGCTGGACGCCGATCCGGCCACGCTGAGCCACCTCATCAAGGTAACGCAGACAGTCGCCAAAGCCGCGAAGAAGGCTTTCGATGCCGATGGCCTACGCATTTCACAGTTCAACGAGGTCGCAGCCGGGCAAACGGTGATGCATCTCCATATCCACATCATTCCGATGAAAGAGGGGGTTTCCTTGCGTCGCCACGCCGGCGAGATGGCCGATCCCGAACTCCTGAAAACGCACGCCGAAAAAATTAAGAGCCAGCTTTAAGACTGACGCTCAACATACTGTTATAAAAAAAGGCCCGCTCAATAGCGGGCCTTTTCTTCATTGAGGTCTGGTCAGGCATCCGAGTCGGAAGCTGTCTCTTCGGAAGCTCGATCGTCGCCATCCTTACGGGGCGCAACGGGCGTATCGTCCGGAATGCTCTCCAGCTTCAGGCCCTTCTTGCCGTCCGGCTTCTCTTCAACAGAAACCTTGACGGTCCCGCCATGCTTGAGTTTTCCGAACAGAACCTCTTCCGCCAGCGGCTTCTTGATGTGCTCCTGAATGACGCGGCCGAGTGGACGCGCTCCCATCTTCTGGTCGTAGCCCTTGTCGGCCAGCCATTCGATGGCATCCTGCGTGAGTTCGAAGGTCACGCCACGCTCGGTCAGCTGCGCTTCGAGCTGCATAACGAACTTTTCGACCACGCGATGGATGACCGGCACCGGCAACGGACCGAACGGAATGATTGAATCCAGACGGTTGCGGAATTCCGGCGTGAACAAACGATTGATCGCCTCCTCGTCCTCGCCTGTCCGCCGCGAAGAGCCGAAGCCAATCGCCGCCTTGCTCATCTCCGCTGCGCCCGCATTGGTCGTCATGATCAGTACGACATTGCGGAAGTCGATCTTCTTGCCGTTATGATCGGTGAGCGAGCCATGATCCATGACCTGAAGAAGGATGTTGAACAGGTCCGGATGAGCCTTCTCAATCTCATCAAGGAGAAGGACACAGTGCGGATGCTGATCGACACCGTCGGTCAGAAGACCGCCTTGATCGAACCCGACGTAACCGGGAGGGGCGCCAATCAAACGGCTGACCGTGTGCCGCTCCATATATTCACTCATATCGAAGCGGAGCAGTTCAACGCCGAGCGATGAGGCAAGCTGCTTTGCAACTTCGGTCTTGCCGACGCCGGTCGGACCGGAGAAGAGGTAGGAGCCGATCGGCTTGTCAGGCTCGCGCAGCCCGGCACGCGCCAGCTTGATTGAGCTGGCAAGCGCTTCGATTGCAAGATCCTGACCGTAGACCACCGTCTTGAGCTCTTTCTCCAGATTGGCGAGAACGGCCTCATCGTCCGCCGAGACGGTTTTCGGCGGAATGCGGGCCATGGTCGCGATCGTCGCTTCGATCTGATCCACATCGATCGTTTCGACACGCTCTTCCTTGGCAAGCAGTTTCTGGGCAGCGCCTGACTCGTCGATCACGTCAATCGCCTTGTCCGGTAATTTGCGGTCCGTAATGTAGCGATTGGACAGTTCAACCGATGCCTTGATGGCCTCATCGGTATAGGCAACCTTGTGGAAGTCCTCGAAGTAAGGCTTCAGACCGCGCATAATCGCAATGGCGTCATCCAGAGACGGCTCGATGACGTCGATCTTCTGAAAGCGCCGGACGAGCGCCCTGTCCTTTTCGAAGAACTGCCGATATTCCTTATACGTCGTCGACCCAATGCAGCGGATCGACCCATTGGAAAGAGCCGGCTTCAGCAGGTTGGACGCGTCCATGGCCCCACCGCTCGTCGCACCAGCTCCGATAACGGTGTGAATCTCATCGATGAAAAGGATCGCGCCGGGAAACTCTTCCAGCTCCTTGACCACCTGTTTGAGCCGCTCCTCGAAATCGCCACGATACCGGGTGCCCGCCAGGAGCGTGCCCATATCGAGCGAAAAAACGGTATCCTCAGCGAGAACCTCCGGCACATCGCCTTCCACGATGCGCTTGGCGAGACCTTCCGCGATGGCCGTCTTTCCGACACCGGGATCACCGACGTAAAGCGGATTGTTCTTGGACCGGCGGCAGAGCACCTGAATGGTCCGATCGATCTCAGATTTGCGGCCGATCAGCGGATCGATCTTGCCGTCGCGAGCCTTCTCATTGAGATTGACACAATAGGCCGTCAGGGCGTCCTGCCCCTTCTTGGCACCCGCCTCATCATCGCCATCCGCATCGGCCGCGTCTTCGGTTGCGCCTTTGATGATCCGGCTTTCAGCCGCTCCCGGCTTCTTGGCGATACCGTGACTGATGAAGTTGACCGCGTCGTAGCGCGTCATCTGCTGTTCCTGCAGGAAATAGGCCGCGTGGCTTTCCCGCTCGGCAAAGATGGCGACCAGAACATTGGCGCCCGAGACCTCGTCCCTGCCGGATGACTGAACATGGATAACGGCGCGCTGGATCACGCGCTGGAAGCCGGTGGTCGGCTTTGAATCCTCATCATAGCCAGTGACCAGATTATCGAGCTCATGATCGACGTAATCGGTGACGGTCTTGCGTAGTTCATCCAGTTCCACGCCGCATGCGCGCATCACGGCCGCAGCGTCCTGATCATCGATCAGCGCCAGAAGCAGATGCTCAAGCGTTGCATATTCATGCTCGCGCTCATTCGCGTAGGTCAGCGCGTCATGAATGGCTTTCTCTAGACTATCGGAAAATGCCGGCATCTAAGTCCTCATTTCTTTTCCATCACGCACTGCAGTGGATGCTGGTTCTGATGCGCAAAATCCATCACCTGCGTGACTTTGGTTTCGGCAACCTCGAACGTATAGACGCCGCATTCGCCCACACCCTGCGTGTGAACATGCAACATCACCCTTGTGGCCATCTCGCGGTCCATCTGAAAGAACTGCTCGAGCACAAGGATCACGAACTCCATCGGAGTGTAGTCGTCATTGAGAAGGAGCACCCGATACAGGTTCGGCCGCTTGGTCTTCGCCTTGGTGCGGGTAATAACGGCCGTGCCACGGCCGGTTCCCTCGTCACCGTGATCGGAATTGTCCTCTGGACCAAGATGAAATGGACTGCCGCCGAGAAGCCCTTGCGTCATGCCAGTTGATGTACCTCGTCGCTGCATTTGCGTTCGCAAATCAGATAGGTATTTCCAGACGGAGTTTAAGCCCCTTCGCCCACCATTCAAGCGCGGAATTGGAAGAGACCACTCGCCGGTCTCTCTATCACGGTCACACAAGCACCTGCTTGGAGACCAGGCACGCGACACGCACGGCGTCCCACATACGCAATAGAGGACAAGAGCGAGGCTGATACGGCAAAGAGAACAGTCGTCGTAACCAACAAAAAACCCGCCGGAAAACCGGCGGGTCAAACAGAAATCCATCCCCGCCTTGCTACGGCGGGCGGTTTTGCAAGTCGCTTATTTCGCCTGAGCGGCGGCCTTTTCCATCGGCTTGGCCATTTCCTTGGCCAGATCCTGATAGAGCGCGCCGAACTTCTTGCTTTCGGCAACGAAGTTTTCATAAGCGGTGCGGGCGTATTCCGACTGCACTTCCATGGCGCCTTCCAGGGACTTCTGGCCCATCAGCTTTTCGAAGTAGGAGGCATTCATCTCCATCGACTTCTTCGCGTAATCGGCGGTCTCTGTAGCAATCGTCTGCATCGACTTGGAGACGGCGGCGACGCTTGCGAGCTGGCTGTCCATGACTTCCTTGGAAGCGGCGTTAATCTGTTCGAAGTTCTGGTACATCTGTGTTCCTCTCACTCGTTCCTCGTGTCAGGGCTTCGAGGCCCTTGATCACTTGCCGACTGACTTATTGTGCAGTGCACAAAATGTCAATGGCGCCGCGAAATATTTTCCCCAACGTCAGTGTCTCGATATGGGACGGACTGTTGAGATTGAGGTTTTGCTTAAACGATTTCGAAAGGACGCTTGGCCTATCGATAGTGCTGACGATGGTTGGCCTGTCCCCACTTCTCACCCGTTGGGCCAGCCCGGAACATTGATGCACAGGTGAAGTTTTGCGTTTGCCACCGTCCCCAAGCCCCCTCGCCCGCCGTCTGACTGCAGTCACCGCCATCGCGGCGTCGGTGGTTCTTTCCGGTACAGTTCAGTCCTACGCCGCAGAATATGCCGGTATCGTGGTCGATGCGAAAACGGGCGAAACCCTCTACTCGCATCGGGCTGACTCGATCGGATATCCGGCGTCTCTTACGAAGATGATGACGCTTTATATCACCTTCGAAGCGATGAAGGCCGGCAAGGTCGGGAAGAATACCGAGATCCCGATGAGCGCCTATTGCTCGCGTCGCCCGCCGACAAAAATTGGCATCCGGCCGGGCGGTTCGATCAAGCTCGAGCCCGCCATCCTCTCGCTTGTCACCAAGAGCGCCAACGATGTCTCCTGCGCCCTTGGCGAATATTTCGGCGGCAGTGAAAGCAAGTTCGGCAAGATCATGACCGCCAAGGCCCGCGGCCTCGGCATGTCACGCACCGTCTTCCGCAACCCGCACGGGTTGCCCGACAGCAAGCAGGTGACGACCGCCCGCGACATGGCTCGGCTGGGCATCGCGCTACGCGAGCATTTTCCGGAATATTACTCCTATTTCTCGACCCGCAGCTTTTCCTACCGGGGCGCAAGGCACGGCAACCATAACAAGCTGCTCGGCCGCATCCGCGGCGTTGACGGCATCAAGACTGGCTACACGCGGGCCTCCGGCTTCAACCTCGTATCCAGCGTTCGGGACGATGGCCGCTCGATCGTCGCCGTCGTCATGGGCGGCCGCACGGGCGCGTCTCGCAATGCCCAGATGACCAAACTGATCAACAGCTACCTGCCAAAGGCCTCGCGCAGCGGTGCCGGATCGCTTGTGGCGAGAGCCAACCCGGCCAACGTCCATGCGGGCGCCACGATCGCGATGATCGATCCCGGCAAGCTGCCGGTACCGATGCGCAACCCAGCGCTTCGCCAACCGCAGGTCATCGCTCAGTCCAATTCGGTGGTCGCGGTGGCCGCGGCACCGAAGCTGCCGCCGGCACCCGCCTCGGCCTACGCCCCGGTTTCCAGGCCACAAAAGGCGCTTCCGCAGCATTCAGCAGCCCCGCGCCCTTCGGTAGAAATCGACAGCATCAAGACCTCATCGACCGTCCCCACAGGTGAATGGGTCGTGCAGGTGGCATCCGTCGGTAGCCCGGAGCAGGCGCGCGACATGATTGACCGCATGCAGGCCCGTGCCGCCGGTCTTCTTGGAAAGCGGCAGGGTTTCACCGTTCCGTTCGTCAAGAACGGCACCGAATATCACCGGGTCCGCTTCGCCGGATTTGGCGGCAAGTCCGAAGCCTGGTCGACCTGTTCCGGCCTGAAGCGCCAGGACATCGCCTGCTACGCCGTCCAGCAATAGGCCCCGTTTCGAATACCTTTGGCATCGCGCCTCCGGTTTGTATCCAGTCGAAGGAGTACGCATCCATGAAGATGCAGCACGCACAGAGCAACGATCACGAGCTCGTCCAGCAGAGCCCGTCAGAGAAAATCCACGACAAGGATGCTGCCGTCAGTTCACTTCGTCGCGCGGCGCGCCATCTGGCGGAAGTAGGCACCGGAAAGACCCGGACGCGGGAGATCGTCGGCGTCCTCCTCACTCATGCTTCGCGCAGCAGAAGGGTTGCCATGCCCACAACAGCCATTCGGCTGCGTGTTCAGGGCCCAAAGGGAAAGCCGGCGATCGGTCTTCGTGTCTGAACCAACCTTCGCCTTGATTCTCAAAAACCCGGCACTCTGCCGGGTTTTTATTGAGCTGTTGAATCTAGTGAAGCAGTTCGGCGATCCGGGTTCTGAACTCATTCGGACGGCCAAGCTCGCGACGAATGGCAGCCCTCTGTGCGCCTTCCGCCTCGAGTGGCAAACGCAGCGCTCTTACGAGCCGTTCGATCTCCGCCTTGCCCGCCAAATGCGACGGACTGGTGCGGCTGCAGACGTTGAGGTCATAGAGGACAGCGGAGTCCATAACCGTCAGTCCAAGCGGAAAAAGCTCCCGAAAAACGACCCGTTCCCCGATACCATCGACGAGCCGAAATCCCATCTGCATGGCCAGCTGCCGTAACCCATTATCGACCTTTCGCTCGTTGCGCGAACTGAAGGTCGCCTGCCGGTTACGAACGATCACCCAGTCGAGCATCGCGCCATCGGCATGGCGCCGTTCGCGGCGCGCATGACGGACCGTATCGGCATAATGGGATGTTCCGCCGAACTGGCCGGTCACTGGGTCGATGGAACCAAGAACATCAAAGTCGACGAAACTGTCATTCATCGGCGAGATAAGCGTGTCGGCCTGGCTATGCACGATATCGGAAAGGTTGGTGGAAGCGCCAGGCGTATCGACAATCACGATGTCGCAGTCATTACGCAGATCGAGCAGCAGACGAAAAAGCTTGCATCGCTCTTCATGCTCCACGTCGGCTACCCGCTCGCGACGGACAGCCGGCAAGATCTCGACGCGCGGCATCGGCAGGGCCAGTTTCTTTATCGAAGCTGTCCGCGCCCGGTAAGCGAAAAAGCGCGCCATTGTCTGCTGACGGATATCAAGATCCAGAATGCCGACTCGCAGCCCTCTGTTAAGTAGATCGGTCGCGATATGGATTCCGAGCGTCGATTTGCCGGAGCCACCCTTCTCATTGCCGCAGACAAGAAGATGCGCCGCCCCGCTTCGACCCGACGCCTGCACCCTCTGCCGACCGAACATCGCGTTTCTCAAGCTCCCATTGGTAAAGAAACGCTAGAGAAAGATGGGTAACAAAAGGTTACCAAGGAGAATCGCTTGTTCCAGCCCGCTCAAACGAGACCAAGACTGACAAGCTGCGCCATCAATTCTGGCGGCACATCATCGTCAATGTGTTGGGAAAGATCGGCGGGAGCGCTTTCGGCATCAAGATATCGCCAGCCCTGAAAGGCTTTGCGGGCAACGGGGCGCACGGGATGCAGAACCGGTTCGAGAACGATACCGCAACGCTTCAGCCCATCCGTGTCGGAGAGCGCGCGCAGTTCAAGAATCTTCTGGCGGGCCTGCACCGCCCCCTTGATGACCCAGTAAAGCGAGCCGCCCTGAAGAATCTCGTCTGACCGCTTTGGCATCATCCGGGTCACATGGATCTGCTCGACCGGAACACCTCTTCGCCGCCGGTCCTGCAACCGGCTTTCGATGCTATCACGCAATTGCGTTACGCTATCCACACCAACGCAGAGTTTGATGAGATGCAACGTCATGCTGTGCTTTCAGTCGTTTCAGGCGATTGCAATGAAAACGCCGGCTCCCGGCCGGCGTTTTCGAAACTCATGATTTCTGACAGCTAGGTCTGTTTTCAGTTGGCTGCAAGGATGGTTGCTTCTGCGCCACCAACAAGCCAAGCGACGAAGATCACCGTCGCAAAGGCTGCCACTGCCCAAGCGGTTACGCCCCAGCAGCTCTTCTGGACATTTTCATCCATTCAGATGTGAAACCCCGTTTTTGTGAATCCGGCATACGCATTCACCTGCGAAAGCGCCCCCACCGGAGAAACCAAACATTATGGTAACAAATCCGTGAACGCAAGTGAGGCGACCCAATTCGGCCACAATAAAGCCGCGCCGTCGCCGGAAGTGTTGTTATAAGGTATTGAAAGCCAATACCTCTGCAAAAACATCATGTCTGTTACGCAAAGAGCACAACGCCGTCATAGATGGGATAAGAGAGCCAGCTTGACCCGATAAGGCGAGCCATGGTTTGCCTGTCGCGGCGGTCAATCGGGAGCTTCTATGGATTCGGGTCCAATCGCTGAGCGGGTGCCGCGCGTAAATGCGATCGATGTGGCGCGTACGATCGCCCTGATCGCCATGGCGATCTACCATTTTTCATGGGATCTGGCGATTTTCGGCTATGCTGCGATCGACCTTCCTCAACGCCCCGGGATGATCGTCTTCGCGCGGATGATCGCGGGCAGCTTCATTTTTCTGGCGGGCATTTCACTCGTCCTGGCCCATGGCGAAGGGATACGCTGGCCCTCCTATCGCAAGCGCCTGTTGCAGATCATTGTCGCTGCCGTCCTCGTTACAATCGCAACCCTCATCGCATTTCCCGAAACATTTATCTTTTTCGGCATTCTGCACCTGATCGCGCTCGCTTCGCTTCTCGGTCTCGCCTTCCTCCATTTGAACGCGCTTCTTACCGTGTCTGTAGCGGTGTTCTTTTTAGCGCTGCCACACTTTTTCCGTTCCGAGTTCTTCTCGGCGGGCCCCCTTCTATGGCTGGGGTTGGCAGAGACACCGCGCGTCTCGAACGATTATGTTCCGCTCTTCCCTTGGTTTGGCGTGTTTCTGTTCGGGATGGCGTTCGGGCGGATCGGCCGAGATCGCGGCTGGTTTCGGCGCTTTTCCGAAACCACTTTCGATCGCAGCCTGCCAAACTGGCTTGCGGTGCCCGGACGGCACTCCCTGATTGTCTATCTTATCCACCAGCCGGTTCTGCTGGCGTTGGTCTGGCTGGCTGCGACTCTGGTCCCGCCAGGCATCTCGATCGCGGACGTAAGGGCCCCGTGCGAACGCAGTTGCCTGGCGCAGTCCGAGGACGCAGCTTTCTGCACGCGCTATTGCGGCTGCATCCTGTCAGCCATGGACGAGGAAGACCTTCTTTATCGTGGAGCCTCCCTTGATTCTCTGACAGACGAGCAATTGCAGATGGTCGATCAGCAGAGAAATCAGTGCATGCGAGAGGTCGACACGGAATTATACGGCTCTCCATCCGGCGCTGACGACACCCAGGAAGAGGACTCGACGCGATGAGCAATTCATCGAAATCCGCCCGCTCCAAACACAAATCTTCAGTCGAAACGCCAGCGGGCCAATCAGCTCCGACACGATTCCCATGGCCTCCCGTGATCGCCCTGATCGCCGGCGTTACAGCCTATGTCCTGGGCCGATTTCTGACGCCGCTTGCGATTCTACCCGCCTCGTTCGTGCCCGTTCTTGCAGCTTTTGGATGGCTTCTCGTCGTGATGGGCCTCGGACTGGACCTCTTGGCGATGTGGACACTGCACCGGCACGGGACGACCGTCTCGCCAATGCACGGCTCGGCGAAGCTGGTCACGAGCGGCCCCTACCGGATCAGCCGAAATCCCATTTATCTCGGCAATACGATCATCCTGATCGGCCTTGGCTTCGCCTTCAACAATTTCTGGTTTCCGATTCTCGCCGTCCTCGCCGGATTCGCGGTTACCAAGCTCCAGATCATACCGGAAGAACGGTATCTCGCCGCACGTTTTGGGAAATCCTGGCGGCATTACAGCAAGCGTATCTCGCGCTGGTTCTGAAAAAGAGAGGAACAGCCGCCGCGCGGCGGCGCCTAGCCTTTCACGCCCAGCTCAGCCAGCCGCTCGATGCAGGCTTCTTCACTGGCATTGAGTTCGGCAATCGTCTCCTCGATGTCACGTCGCTTCTGACGCAGCTCGTCGCGCTTCTCCTCGATCTTGGTCACGATCTGCTTCAGTTGCCCGACCTCGCCCGGAGGGTCCCGATACATCTGCACGATCTCGCGGATCTCCGCGATGGAAAACCCCAGTCGTTTGCCGCGCATGATCTGACGCACAAGGTGGCGGTCGGCAGGTCGGAAGAGGCGCGTACGCCCTCGCCGGACAGGCGAAATCAGGCCTTCATCCTCGTAGAAGCGTAGCGTTCGGGTCGAGATACCGAACTCCCGCGTCAGCTCGGTAATCGTGTAGAACTCACGCATCTGACGGACCTGTCTTTCTGCACACTTATTCGATTGAAAATCGTCAGCCAAACTTACGTAAAAGTCAATTTACGCGAGCATCTTTCTGCGGTTTGCTCACAGCAGGTCGAACCACCAGGCAGCAAGGCCGAGAAATGCGAAAAAGCCGACAATATCAGTGACTGTGGTGACAAAGACTCCGGAAGCGATAGCCGGGTCGGCACCAATCTTGTCGAGAACCAGTGGAATCAGAATTCCCGCAAGGGCCGCAGCAAGCATGTTGATCACCATGGCTGCCGCAATGACGCCGCCAAGCGACGGATTGTCGAACCAGAAACCGGCGACCAGACCGATCAGCGCAGCAAACATGACTCCATTGAGGAGCCCGACCAGCGTCTCGCGCCGGATGATCCTCGCGGCATTGTAGATATCGATATCGCGTGTCGCGAGCGCTCGCACGGCCACCGTCATGGTTTGCGTGGCGGCATTACCGCCCATCGAGGCAACAATTGGCATGAGAACAGCAAGTGCGACCATCTGTTCGATCGTGGCATCGAAAAGGCCGATGACCAGCGAAGCCAGCACGGCCGTTCCGAGGTTCATCAACAGCCAGATAAAGCGTGACCGCGCGATCTCCACGGTCGTATCGGAAAGTTCCTCGTCGCCGACGCCGCCCAGCGCCTTGATGTCTTCTTCCGCCTCTTCCTGAATCACATCGACCACGTCATCGATGGTCAGAACGCCGACGAGCCTGTCGTTTTCATCAACCACGGCGGCGGAGAGTAGGTCATAGCGCTCGAAAAGCTGTGCCGCCTCCTCCTGGTCCATTTCGACCGGAATGGCATGACGCGTCTCGTGCATGACCGTCTCGATCTTCTCGGCACGCTGCGTACGCAGAATACGATCCAGATCGACCGCGCCCAGAAGCCGAAAGCCGGGATCGATTACGAAGATCTGGCTAAACGTTTCGGGAAGTTCCTTGTCCTCGCGCATGTAGTCGATCGTCTGTCCGACGGTCCAGAACGGCGGCACCGCCACAAACTCGGTCGCCATGCGGCGGCCAGCCGTCTCCTCTGGATAGTCCAGAGAGCGGCGCAACCGGATACGCTCGGTAAAGGGCAGCTGCCCAAGAATCTCTTCCTGATCCTCAGGCTCGAGATCCTCGAGAATGTAGACCGCATCGTCGGAGTCCAGCTCCTGAACAGCCAGCGCGATCTGATTGTTGGGCAGTTGATCGACGATCTCCAGCCGGATCGCTTCGTCGACTTCCGTTAGCGCGGCAAAGTCGAAATCCGCCTTCATCATCGCCACCACAGCAATACGCTGTTCTGGCGGCAGGGCTTCGATCACATCGCCGAGTTCGGAGCTGTGAAGATGGCTGAGTTGCTCCTTCAGCCAATCTTCGTCCGTATCCTCGACAGCCGCAGCGATAGCCGCCAGGAAATCCTGGCGAACAGCACCCGTCTCGGTGTAGATCGAGCTGTCCTGGTTCTCCTCAGAGACCAGTTCTTCCTCGGTCATGGCAGGATCATCCTCTGGCAGGGGTGCTGGCGATAACGCATCTTCCTAACGGCCTTTCCCGACAGACGTAAAGAAGCAAGAACGCGCCGGACTGCAACTCTTTGGGACTTTGGTACGTCACGTAAGGGTCGTGCAGCGCCGGAGGCCGCCATGTATCCAACTCGCCAATTTCTTTTCGCCCTTGTTCTAACAGCCGCGTACGGCGTTGCCGGCGCCTCGGCAGACGAGCTTTCACCCTGGCAATCCACCGTCGATCAACAATTGCAGTCCTTCCAGTCTGGCGATGATGCCGAGGCCTACTCTCACGCGGCACCCAACATAAAGCGGTTCTTCCCGACGCTCGAAGGTTTCATGGCCATGGTTGAGGGCGGTTATCCGCAGGTCCGCCGACCCAAGAGCTGGTCCATGGGCCGCTCGATTCCTCTTACCGCCAGCTCTGTCGCCCAGGAAGTGATCATTGTCGGTCCGGAGGGAAAGCTCTGGAAAGCGCTCTACACACTAGAACTTCAGGAAGACGGCTCGTGGCAGATCAGCGGTGTGTCGCTTCAGGGAATGAAAAGTTTCGGCGTGTAGCCGTTACCCCCCTGCCCCGTCCCAGATCGCGTTTGCGATCCAGACCGTGGCTGCGGCGGTGAAGCCGGAAATGATCGCCCCCCAGATCGTATCCACCACGGCAACCACCGGATCGTAACCCTCAAGGACCGAATAGCTCGTCGCATCATAAGTGAGATAGGCGAAGAAGCCAAAAAGAGCGCCGTTCAAGGCGGCCTGCGTCCAGCCGGCTCCGCTCATAGCCGGCGAAATGGCGAAATAGACCAGACCGATCACATAAACGGCATAGAAAACGGCCGCGACGCCTAATTTCGGGCTATCGCGCATGATGGAGCCCATCCGCTCGGCATAGAAATTCTTGGCAACGAAACCGAGCCAAACGAAGTCGATGACGAAAAAGATCACAAGCGCGATCAGGTAGAGATAGACAGATCTCATAGGCACTCCATGCAACAGCCGATTAGCGTGTCCTGTCGGGTTGCAATGAAACTGGTGCTCAACTGCGGGGCGGCAAGTCGCCCTTCGCCCAGGCTGCGCGTACTTTTTCGGCATGCTCCTGAAGCCGCGCTTCGGAGATCGCGGCCCTGATGCCGGCCATGAGCTGCTGGTAATAGGCCAGATTGTTCCAGGTCAGCAGCATCCCTGCCAGCGGTTCGCCGGCACGAACCAGATGGTGCAGATAGGCGCGGCTGTAATCGCGCGCCGCCGCGCAGTCACTCTCCTCATCGAGCGGCCTGTCATCTTCCGCATGGCGGGCGTTCTTCAGATTGATCTTGCCATGGCGGGTGAAAGCGAGGCCGTGGCGCCCGGCGCGCGTCGGCATAACGCAGTCGAACATGTCGACCCCGCGTTGAACGGAGCCAAGAATATCATCGGGCGTACCGACGCCCATTAGATAGCGCGGTCTGTCCTTCGGCATGGACGGAATGACGGTTTCGATCATGTCGAACATCACGTTCTGCGGCTCGCCAACCGCCAAGCCGCCAATCGCATAGCCCTTCAGGTCGAGAGCAGCCAATGCCTCCGCAGATTCGATCCTCAGACGAGCATTATCCCCACCCTGAATGATACCGAACATCGCCTTGCCCGGCTGATCACCAAACGCCGCTTTGCAACGCTCGGCCCAGCGTAGCGACAGTTCCATGGCACGGCCGATTTCTTTTTCTTCGGCGGGCAACGCGATGCACTCGTCAAGCTGCATCTGGATATCGGAATCCAAAAGCCCCTGAATCTCGATCGACCGCTCCGGAGACATGAAGTGTTTCGTCCCATCGACATGGCTCTGAAAGGTCACGCCTTCTTCCGTGATCTTTCGCAACCCCGACAGGCTCATCACCTGAAAGCCGCCGCTATCGGTCAGGATCGGATAGGGCCAACGCGCAAAATCATGTAGTCCGCCGAGCCGGGCCACGCGCTCCGCGCCCGGACGCAGCATCAGATGATAGGTGTTGCCGAGAATGATGTCCGCGCCGAGATCCCGGACCTGATCGAGATACATTGCCTTGACGGTGCCGGCCGTCCCGACCGGCATGAAGGCAGGCGTGCGGATCGACCCGCGCGGCATGTCGATCCGGCCGCGACGGGCGGCGCCGTCTTCCGCGAGCTTCGTAAAGAAAAATTGCCCCGAAGGTGTCTGTTCGCGATCAAGATTCATCAGATATCTTTCCGGAAAAGGAGGCACGCATCGCCGTAGGAATAGAAGCGATACCCTTCCGCAATGGCGTGGCTGTAGGCGGCCTGCATCGTGTCGAGGCCACTAAAGGCGCTGACAAGCATGAAGAGCGTCGAGCGCGGCAGATGAAAATTCGTCATCAACACGTCGATGACGCGAAAACGGTAGCCGGGCGTGATGAAAATATCGGTAGCTCCGGACCATGCCGATAGCTGGCCAGCTTCATCCGCCGCACTCTCCAGCAGTCTGAGCGATGTGGTTCCGACGGCAACGACACGCCCGCCATTGGCTCGTACGCGGTTGAGCGCCTCGGCGGTTTCGCCGCTCAGCGTGCCACGTTCGGAATGCATCACATGATCGTTCGTATTTTCCACCTTCACCGGCAGAAAGGTCCCGGCCCCGACGTGCAGCGTCACGAAATGCCGCTCGATGCCAGCACTATCAAGGCGCTCCATCATGGCGTCCGTAAAGTGCAACCCCGCCGTCGGTGCTGCCACGGCCCCGTTTTCACGCGCATAGATCGTCTGATAATCAGCACGATCGCGTTCATCCGCCGTCCTCTTGCCGGAGATATAGGGCGGCAAAGGAACCTCACCCAAAGCATGAAGCGCCTCATCGAGCGCCGCTCCCGAAAGGTCGAAGACCAGGGTGGTTTCTCCACCGTCCCCCTTCTCTTCGACCGCCGCCGACAACACGCCCGACGGATCGGCACTTTGCGCCGAGCCGAACAGGATCCGATCACCCGGCTGAAGCTTTTTCGCCCCGCGCACGAATGCCTTCCAGCGCGCCAAATCGAGCCGCATGTGAAGCGTGGCAGAGATACGCGCGGGCAGAGCCCCTTCTCTCTGCCTGACACCCTCGAGCTGGGCCGGGATGACCTTTGTGTCGTTAAAGACGAGCGCATCTCCCGGCCGGAGGATATCCGGCAGATCCTTTATCCGTGCATCGTTCAGGGCGTCGGGCGCACCCGGCCGCACTTCCAGAAGCCGCGCGGCTTCCCGCGGTTCCGCAGGACGCAGCGCAATCGCGTGCTCGGGCAGGTCGAAATCGAAGAGATCGGTTTTCATGGCGCGGCCATAGCGGGCTGGGAGCGGCTTGGGAAGCACCGAAGGCTATTACCAGCCGCCTCCACCTCCCCCGCCGCCTCCGCCGCCGGAAAATCCACCGCCACTGGAGAAGCCGGAGGAGGACGAGGATGGGGTCGGCATCGCGGATGTGACAGCGCCCCCCATCCGATCGCCGATATCCGCCATGCTGTCGGTCCAGCCGATCCTTTCACCCGGGCCGTCATACCAGCCAGGCGCCCAATGACTGACATAGGCTCCACCCGCAGCCGCGCTTGCCGCGAGCCAGGACCGAAATGTTGTATTCCACGGCTTTTCCAGATCAAGCGCGACAGCGTAGGGCAACAAGCTCTCATAGTGGCTTGGCGACATGGCCGGTGCGCCGCGCAGGTTCATCCGGTCCGCTTCCGCGAGTTCGATGTACGTTCTGAGCCCCTCGATCTCATCCATCTTCTTTCGACCCAAGGGGGTCGGAGCACCCATGATCATCACAAAGAGTATGTTGACCATGATCAGCGCTCCGAGCGCGACGATCGACCAATCAAGCGTCATATTGGCGAGAATCTCGATCGCCGCTCCGACGACGCCCGACAGAAAACCGAATGCGAACAGGCCCGCGAAGAGCACATTGAATATACGTCTTGGAAGGCCAGCGCCGTTCGAACGGAAACTGTTCGCTACGAAGATCGAAATGATTATCGAACCCAAAACCAGCGGAAGACCGATTGGCAGGATTTCAAGCGGCAAAGCACCGGCTGCGAATGCTGCGATCAGAACGAGAGCACTCAGAACGATGCCGAGGATGGTCCAGCCGGCATTGCTCCGATAATACGTATCGCGATGCTCCTTCACCATGACGCGGCGCAGCGCCTTGACCATCTCACGGACCGGCTGGCCGTTTTCCTTGTCGAGCGTCAATCCCTCCTGATAGGGAAGGAGTGAACGCGCCAGCACAGCCTCGCCCACCGGCAGGGCGGCGCTTGCCTGGCCACGCAGCCTTGTGGTCGGCACGATCCGCAAATCGTCCCGAACGTCGTCAAGCCGCACGAGTCCTTTGATCGCCAGGGAAAGCAGGGCTGCGCTTATCATCCGATTGTTTTGGGCCGAACGCTCCTCGATATAGGTGACAAGCGCCGGTGAAAGATCCGCGGGCGGATCCCAGCGTGGCACCATGATCCCTTTTTCAGGGTCACGTCCGACACGACGCCAAATCCAGAAATAATAAGCACCGACCAGTAGCGTCCCGATGGCGAGAATGAGTGTCCCGAGATGGTCTCTCAGGAACCATCTTCCGACCTCGTACGCGTCCGGGGGACTCACGATGTTTTTGGGAAACGCGATACCGACGGTCAGCCCTTCGCCTGCCGCCAGAGGAGCCGTTGTTCGGAAGCTGGCGGTCCTGCTATCGTCCATCAACGAGGCGACCGCATCCTGAGCTGTTTCTCCATAAGCACCGGTGTAGACGACGGTGTTCGATATCTCTCCGCTGGGGAGCGTAATCGTGGCGCGCGCTTTATCGATGGGGAACGCCCATTCCGTGCCGGTCACGTTCCACAGCAACTCGTCGTGATCGTCGAAGAATCGAACCTGTCGATCAGTCTGATAACGGATCTGATAGATATGGCGGCCCGGCACAAGGAAATGGTCAGGATCACCGATGCGAAGGCGGCTGCCGCCAGAAGCGCTTTCCAGCTTGTAATCTTCGGTTTCGCCATCACGCGTGACAGACAAAATGTCGAACGCGACCAACTGCCGCCGGCCTTCGGAACTCATCTGATATCGCGCAAAGTCGCGGTAGATACCGCGCCGGATCTCGTCCCCTTCCGCATCGACCGTTATCGTCTCTCGGACCGTCAACCGACCGTCCGCGGCGACCTGAATAGCACTCTCGTAATCAAGTATCCGTTCGTCGCCAAAAGCGTCCGGAACAAAGTGCAAGAAGAGGAGTAGAGCGAAACCCAGCCCGCCAAGGGAACGTCTGAGGGGTAAAGGGTGGATCATGGACTAGCCCGCGGGGTCGAATTGGACCTTCGGAACAGCCCTATCAGCGGCAGAATCCACCTCGAAATAGCTCGCTTGCTCGAAGCCGAACGGACCGGCCACGAGATTGGAAGGGAAGCTCTCCACCCTCACATTAAGCTCGCGAGCAGCGCCATTGTAGTACCGGCGAGCCATCTGGATTTCGGCCTCGATTTCCTGCAGCGAATCCTGCAGTTCACGATAATTCTCGCTCGCCTTGAGATCCGGATAGGCTTCCGCGACAGCAAGAAGACGCCCCACGGCCTGGCTGAGCATTGATTCCACGGCCGCCCGCTGCTCAACGTCTTCGGCGGGCACGTTCGACGCTCGCGTTCTTAATTCGGTGACGCGTTCCAGCGTCTCGTTTTCATGCGCGGCGTAGCCTTGAACCGTGTTGACGAGGTTCGGAATCAGGTCCGCACGCCTCTTCAATTGAACGTCGATCCCGCTCCAGGCTTCCTTCACCATCTGCCGGGCCTTCACTAGGCCGTTATAGATGATGATGACATATAAGATCACAGCCGCAACTGCGGCGAAAACGACCCAACCGACCATTCTTCGTCTCCCCAGCGCGCCCCGCTCCTCAAATTATATTAAAGCGAGAAGGGGGCAAGGGACGAAACGAAAAACTTGAGCGATTCCCTATACTAAACGGCTGTTTTCCACGGCTGCCTCAATAAAGCTCGCAAAAAGCGGATGCGGCTCGAATGGACGGCTTTTCAACTCAGGATGGTACTGAACGCCGATGAACCACGGATGATCGGGGTACTCGACGGTTTCCGGCAGGACGCCGTCAGGGCTCATGCCAGCAAAGCAGAGCCCGGCCTCTTCCAGCCGTTCACGATAATCGATGTTCACTTCATAGCGATGGCGGTGACGTTCGCTGATCGTTTCCGAACCGTAGATCCCGGAGATTCTGGAATCATCGGCCAGCTTCGACTTATAAGCGCCGAGACGCATCGTCCCGCCGAGATCGCCACTTGCCTTGCGTTTCTCCAGCATATTGCCGCGCAACCATTCGGTCATCAGACCGACCACGGGCTGATCCGTCGGCCCGAATTCCGTCGACGAGGCTTTCTCGATGCCAGCCAAATTGCGAGCAGCTTCGATGCACGCCATCTGCATGCCGAAACAGATTCCGAAGTAAGGCACTTTCCGTTCGCGGGCGAATTGCACGGCCGCAATCTTGCCTTCCGCGCCGCGCTCCCCAAACGCTCCGGGAACGATGATGCCGTTGACCTTCTCCAGATAGGGCGTCGGGTCTTCGCTCTCGAAAATCTCCGACTCGATCCAGTCGAGATTGACCTTCACGCGATTGGCCATGCCGCCATGATTCAACGCCTCGATCAGCGATTTGTAGGCGTCCTTCAGGCCTGTATATTTGCCGACCACGGCAATCGTGACTTCACCTTCCGGATTATGGATCCGACGGGTCACCTCTTCCCACCGCTCCATACGCGGTTTTGGTGCCGGGTCGATGCCAAAGGCCGCGAGAACTTCCTCGTCCAGCCCTTCGCTGTGATAGGCCATGGGCACGTCATAAATATTAGCGACGTCCAGAGCCTGAATGACCGCACTCTCCCGCACATTGCAGAACAGCGACAGCTTGCGGCGCTCCTCCGACGGAATAGCCCTGTCGGCGCGCACGAGAAGAATATCCGGCGCGATACCGATCGAGCGCAACTCCTTGACGGAGTGCTGGGTCGGTTTGGTTTTCAGTTCGCCCGCCGCGGGAATCCACGGCATCAGAGTGAGATGAACATAGATCGCGTTGCCGCGCGGCAGATCGTTGCCGAGCTGGCGGATCGCTTCGAGAAACGGCATCGCTTCAATATCGCCGACCGTACCGCCGATCTCGCAGAGAACGAAATCATAGTCGTCATTCCCGGACAGAACGAAGTCCTTGATCTCGTTCGTCACGTGCGGAATGACCTGAACGGTGGCCCCAAGATAGTCGCCTCGCCGTTCCTTATCGATGATGTTCTTGTAGATGCGGCCCGTGGTGATGTTGTCATCCTGAGTCGCCGACCGGCCCGTGAACCGCTCGTAATGCCCAAGATCGAGATCGGTCTCGGCCCCGTCATCAGTCACGAAGACCTCGCCGTGCTGATAGGGACTCATCGTACCCGGATCGACGTTCAGATAAGGGTCGAGCTTGCGAATGCGGACTCTGTAGCCACGCGCCTGGAGAAGCGCTGCCAAAGCAGCCGCTGCTATACCTTTTCCAAGCGAGGAGACCACGCCGCCAGTGATGAAAATATACCGCGCCATGGGTTTATGGGTCTAACTCGTTCGTTGCGATTCCGAAAGAGCTCAATCGCTGCTTCACACATCTTTGCGCGGCAGCGATGGCCAAAGTGAAATACGGCATGGCCGCAAACCGGACGGACCGGCCAAGAAGTCGAATTTCCTACGAACCCGCCGTATAAAAACGGACAGAGATACGCCCTATCCGCCTGATGGCACCGAAGGCTCGTTATCCGCGGGTGCAGCAGGTTCCGCAGCCGGGGCCGGAGCGTCGGTCCCGCCAGCCGGCGCCGCATCGCCACCAGGAACGGAGGTATCGGGCGCGGCCGGCTGATCGTCGGCTGGGCTGGAAACGCCTCCCCCCAGCTGATCGAGAAGGTTGCCGCCCTCCTCGGTCGTCTGGCTCTGCGGGATCTGGTCCAGAATATCGGTTGGCCGCTCGCCATAGCGGGCCAGAAGGGACAGCCCTAGCGAGGTCGCGAAGAAAAGCGCAGCCAAAATGGCCGTGGTCCGCGTCAGCGTATTTGCGGTTCCCCGGGCGCTCATGAAGCCGGATCCGCCGCCAATACCGAGTCCACCGCCCTCCGACCGCTGGATCAGCACGATCCCGCATAGGGCGACGACGATGATGAGATGAATGACGATAAGGACCGTAGACATGAGATTCCGCTATTGATGTTGGCACAGGCCGCGCCTGAGCGCCGCGCTTCTAGCGCCAATTCACTTCTGTTCCAACCCCGGATCGCTCAGCCGGAGTAAACCGCCGCGATACCGAGAAAATCATCGGCCTTCAGGCTTGCCCCGCCGATCAGCGCGCCGTTGACGTTTTGGACCGCCATCAGTTCCGCCGCGTTGGCTGGCTTGACCGAGCCGCCGTAAAGGATGCGGACGGACTGGCCGGCCTCACCCAACGCTTCAACGAGCCGCGATCTGATATGAGTATGCGCTTCAGCGACATCCTCCACCGTCGGGGTCAGTCCGGTTCCGATCGCCCATACCGGCTCATACGCCACCACCGTGTTTTCGGCATTTGCCTCAGCCGGAACCGAGCCCGCAATCTGCCTTTCCAATATGTCGAGCGTTTCGCCGGCCTTCCGCTGCGCTTCCGTTTCGCCGACGCAGATAATGGCAGTCAGGCCAGCGCGCCAGCCCGCCTTCGCCTTTTGCGCCACCGTCGCGTCGTCCTCGCCATGATTGGTCCTGCGTTCGGAGTGGCCAACGATAACGTAGCTTGCCCCGCAATCGGCAATCATCTCGGCGGAGATATCGCCGGTGTGGGCGCCCTTCTCTTCAACATGGCAGTCCTCAGCGCCAATCGCGAAATCGCTTCCTGCGACGCTCTTGACCGCGCGGTCTATGAGGGTCGCGGGCACGCAGATGAGTGCCTCGGCCGCACCGCCCGAAGCGTCTTCAAAGCCCGTCGCCATCGTTTGAAGCTCCGACAGATGAGCAGCAAGGCCGTTCATCTTCCAGTTACCTGCGACAAGAGGGCGGATAGAAGAAGGCATTTGGCGTTCCTTTGCGCATTGCGTGGCAGATCGGGCGCCTTCTTGAAGCAATTGCCGCGCCGTTGCAATCGAAACTCCATGAGTCGATCACGCGTCAAAGGCGAAGTTCTATGCCTTGATCCATCACCGCCGAGACCGTAAACCGGCCCGAACAGAAACGACCAGACAAGACGGTTTTCATGCTTCAAATGCTCCGCCACGCGGCCGGGACCTGGGTCGCCAAGCTCCTGCTACTCCTCCTCGTTGCCAGTTTTGCCGTCTGGGGGATTTCCGGCCAGGTCGCCGGCGGCTTTGGAGACAAGGTCGTTGTCGCCGGCGATGCGTCTGCCTCCACCACCGATTACCGTCTGGCCTATGACAGAAGAATCCTGACGCTGTCCCGACAGTTCGGCCAGCGGATCACGCGTGAACAGGCGCGCTCGCTCGGGGTCGACAACCAGGCTCTCGCCGAGTTGGTCTCTGGAACATTGCTCGATGCCCAGGCCCAGGATCTCGGCCTCGGTCTTTCGCGTCAGCGCCTTGCCCAGATCGCCGGATCCGATCCGACATTCCGCGGCCCCGACGGGCGTTTCGATCGTGGCACATTCAACGCAGTCCTGCGCGAAGTCGGCATGCGGCCAGAAGATTATCTCCGCAGCCAGTCTCAAGTTGCCGTCCGCCAGCAGATCGTGGCCGCCATTGCCGACGGCACGGACGTTCCCGATACCTACCTGTCAGCGGTTGCCCTCTATCGTGGAGAGCGCCGAAACGCCGAATATATAAGCCTGACACCGAAGGCCTTGCCGGAGCCTGCCGCACCAAGCGACGAAGAGCTTACCGAGTGGTACGAGCAGAACGCCGCACAGTTCGATGCACCGGAATATCGGGATGTGTCTTTGATCGTTCTCGATCCTGCCGCCATCGCGGATCACGAATCGATTACCGACGAAAAAGTAGCCGACGAATATGAACGGACCCAGAGCCGTTATGGCCAGCCTGAAAAGCGAACCGTGCAGCAGCTTCTCTATCCTGACATGCAAGCGGCGGAAGCCGCGCTTGCAAAGCTGGAAGGCGGCGCCGACTATGATGTTCTCCTTTCCGATGCGGGACGCACCGTTTCGCAGGCAACCCTCGGCTCGGTAACCAAATCGGACATTGCCGACCCCGCGATCGCCGATGCGGCCTTTGCGCTTGAGAGTCCCGGCACGACCGACATTGTGGAGGGCAAGTTCGGACCGGCCATCCTGCGTGTTACCGAAGTGACGCCGCCCTCCGCCACGCCACTCGACGAGGTCGCTGATGATATCCGCGAAGAACTTGCCCTGTCGCAGGCGCGCAACGAACTGCTGTCGATTTACGACACCTATGAAGACGCCCGCGCCGGCGGCGCCACCTTGACCGAAGCGGCCGAACGGATCGGCGTGCCGGTCCGCCGTATCGAAGCGATCGATGCGCAGGGCGCGGGCAAGGACGGCGAACCGGTGGCCGACCTCCCGGAGGCTGAGAACCTTCTGACCGGCATCTTCGATGCGGATGAAGGGCTGGAGAACCCCTCAGAGAACCTCAGGGGCGACGGCTTCGTTTTCTACGAGGTGAACGGCATCACCCCTGCTCGTTCACGGCCTCTGGACGAGGTCCGCGAAGAAGCGCTCGCCGCCTACAAGGCCGAAAAAGCGCGCGGCGCGGTCAACGAACTGGCCACGACACTGGAACAACGGCTTCGCGAAGGCGATGAACTTGCCGCAATTGCTGGTGAACTCGGCCTTTCCGTCCAGACGGTCACCGACCTGAAGCGGGACAGCCAGAACCAGTCGCTCGCAGCCAATGCCGTCGAGGCCATCTTCGGCGTACCCAGTGATGGGGCGGGCAATGTGCGCGCTGCCGACGGCCAGACCTACATCGTCTTTCATGTCGCCGATGTCTTCCGTCCTGTCGCAAGTGGCGCGGGCGCGGTGGCCGACAGCGAGCAGACGGCATTCAGCCGGGCTGTTAGCGATGATCTGCTGCGGCAGCTCGTTGATCGCCTCGAGACAGTCTATGCACCCCAGATCGATCAGGGCGCAGCCCAGCGCGCATTGAGTTACTAGGATCGACAATGACTGATGCAATGAAGCCGCTGATCGCCAAACTGGCCGATGGCGCACCCCTGGACCGCAAAGAGGCCTCCAACGCATTTTCCATCATTATGGATGGCGAAGCGCATCCTGCCCAGATCGGCGCATTTCTCATGGCGTTGCGACTGAGGGGTGAAACCAAAGACGAAATCGAGGGCGCCGTCAGAGCGATGCGCGAACGGATGAGCCCTGTCCAGGCACCCGCGGACGCCATCGATATCGTCGGCACAGGGGGGGACGGCTCGGGCAGCTATAACGTCTCGACAGCCGCCGCCTTCATCGTGGCCGGTTGCGGCGTACCGATCGCCAAACACGGCAATCGGGCGCTTTCCAGTCGCTCAGGCACGGCCGATACATTGGCAGCACTGGGCATCAATATCGAGATCGGTGCCGGCGAGATCGCGCAATGCATAAAAGAGGCTGGGATCGGCTTCATGTTTGCGCCCAATCACCACGCTGCGATGCGCCATGTCGGGCCGAGCCGCGTGGCGCTCGGCACACGCACGGTCTTCAATCTCGTCGGACCGATGTCCAATCCAGCGGGTGTCAGGCGTCAACTGATCGGCGTCTTCTCTCCGCAATGGCTCGAACCGATGGCAAAGGCTTTGCGCGAACTCGGCTCTGAAAAACTCTGGATTGTCCACGGTAGCGGACTCGATGAACTGACGACCGCCGGAGAAACCGAGGTCGTCATCCTCGAGAACGGCGAAATCTCGCGGCGTCTCCTGACGCCGGAGGATGCCGGCTTGCCTCGCGGCAACCCCGCCGACCTCAAGGGCGGCGACGCCGAACATAATGCCGAAGCACTCCGCAGACTGCTGGACGGCGAGAAGAGCGCCTATCGCGACATTGCGGTGCTGAACAGCGCAGCCGCACTGGTTATCGCAGACAAGGCAAATGATCTCCGAGAAGGCGCAGAGATCGCCGCAGCGTCGATTGATGAAGGACGGGCCGCGGCAACTCTCGACAGGCTGGTCGAGGTTTCCAACCGCGAAAGCGCTGAGACATGACCGATATCCTGAAGAAGATCGAAGTCTATAAACGCGAGGAAATTGCCGCGGCAAAAGCCTCGATCTCATCCGACGAAATCAGACGACGCGCGATGGAGGCCGCCCCTCCGCGTGATTTTGCCGGCGCTTTGCGAAAGCGCATCGCGGAAGGTCGCCCCGGCCTCATCGCCGAGATCAAGAAGGCGAGCCCATCCAAGGGCCTCATCCGACCCGATTTCGATCCGCCCGCCCTCGCCGCGGCTTATGCGGCAGGCGGTGCGGCCTGCCTGTCGATCCTGACCGACCGGCCCTCCTTTCAGGGCCACCCCGATTATCTGACCCAGGCGAGGAGGGCCTGCGAGCTGCCGGCGCTGCGCAAGGACTTCATGTTCGAGCCCTATCAGGTCTATGAAGCACGCAGTTGGCAGGCCGACGCCATTCTGATCATCATGGCCAGCCTCTCGGACGATGAAGCGCTTGCGCTTGAAGAGACGGCCCATGAATTGGGGATGGCCGCGCTCATCGAAGTGCATGATGAAAACGAATTGGAACGCGCACTTCGCCGTCTCTCATCGCCTCTTATCGGCGTCAACAATCGCGATCTGCGGACATTCGAAGTCACTCTCGAAACATCAGAGCGGCTGGCGGAGATGGTTCCTGACGACCGTATCGTAATTGCAGAGAGCGGCATCGCCACGGCCGATGATTGTGCACGCCTGTCGCGCCATGGTATCGAATGCTTCCTCGTCGGTGAGAGTCTCATGCGTCAAGCCGATGTGACGTCGGCGACGCAACGACTGCTCGCCCGCGCTCAGGCAGGTGCGACGGTATGAGCGAAGATGAACTGACCCATCTGGCCGCATCGGGCGAAGCCAATATGGTCGATGTCGGCGACAAGGCGGAGACAGTTCGCACCGCCGTTGCAGGTGCCACCGTCACAATGAAGCCCGAGACCCTCCGGATCATCCTCGCCGGCGATGCGAAGAAGGGCGATGTCATCGGCACGGCGCGCATTGCCGGCATCATGGCTGCCAAGCGCACCCACGAACTGATTCCCCTCTGCCATCCGCTAATGCTGACCAAGGTCGCCGTCGAAATCGAGCCCGATCAATCCTTGCCGGGCTTGCGCATTCGTGCGCTCGCACGATTGACGGGCAGGACCGGCGTCGAAATGGAGGCGCTGACTGCAGCTTCCGTCACGGCTCTCACCATCTACGACATGGCCAAAGCCGTCGATAAAGGCATGCGAATCGGCGACGTGACTCTCATTGAAAAGACCGGAGGCAAATCCGGCGACTGGCGAACGGAATAGGACGATCCATGGCGTTGCTCCCGGTTGACGAGGCTCTTTCACGCCTTCTGAAGCAGGCATCCCCCTTGTCTGCCGAGACGGTCGCTCTTGACGCTGCGGTGGGACGCATTCTTGCATCGCCGCTTCATGCGAAACGGACCCAGCCTCCCTTTGAAGGCTCCGCCATGGATGGCTATGCCGTGCGGGCTGCTGATCTCGATCCGGATGGCGTGCCCTTGGAACTGATCGGCGAATCGGCCGCCGGACACCCCTTCCCTGGTTCTGTCGAACCGGGCCAGACTGTGCGGATTTTTACCGGCGCGACCATGCCGGACGGCGCCGATACGGTTCTGATGCAGGAAAATGCCGAACGTATTGACGACAAAACCGTCAGACCGACCCAAAAGGAACCGGTGGGACGGCATGTAAGGCCTGCCGGCGTCGACTTTTCCGAGGGCGATCTGATGCTGGAAAGCGGAACGAAACTTGATTTCGCTGCCCTCTCCCTCGCTGCCGCAGCCTCGCATCCCACCGTCGACGTCCACCGCAAGCCGCGCGTCGCCATTCTCGCCACGGGCGACGAACTGAAAGCGCCCGGCGAAAGCCTCGCTCCCGGTCAGATCATCGCTTCCAACACGTATGGCATCTCCGCAATCGTGAGCGAGATGGGCGGCGTTGCACTCGATCTGGGGATTACGCCTGATAAGCCTGCGGCCCTGCAAGCCGCGATCGACAAGGCTCAATCGCAGGACTGCGACGTCATCGTGACGCTGGGAGGAGCTTCGGTCGGTGACCACGATCTGGTGCAGAAGGCCATGGTCGACGCTGGTATGGTCCTTGATTTCTGGAAGATCGCGATGCGGCCCGGAAAGCCCCTCATGGTGGGGCGGCTTGACGGCATTCACGTCCTGGGCCTGCCGGGCAATCCTGTCTCCTCCATGGTCTGCGCGCACCTCTTCCTGCGCCCTCTTCTGTGCCGGCTTCTGGGCTCCACTTACAAACCGAAGACAGTGGCGGCCCAATTGACCGCACATCTCGAGGCCAATTCCGGTCGCCAGCATTACATGCGCGCCTCGGCCTCCTATGATGGCGACTGCTGGACGGTCGAACCGGCCGGTTCGCAGGATTCCTCCCTCCTCCGCGTCATGACCATCGGCAACGCGCTCATTGTTCGCCCGCCGCACGCGCCAGCTGCTGAACCTGGCGAAAAGGTACTTGTCGACCTCTGGCGCTGACCTTACCCTGCGGGACCTACTTGCAGAACATGAGAAGAACAGATAGTGTCTGTTCATTCTATGTATCGCTTTGATTCTGCGAGGCGCAGCGATGTTGACTAAGAAACAGCGTGAACTTCTTCTCTATATCGACCAACGGTTGAAGGAGACAGGCATTCCACCGTCCTTCGACGAGATGAAGGATGCGCTCGATCTCGCATCGAAAAGCGGCATTCACCGACTGATTACGGCACTGGAGGAGCGTGGTTTCATCCGCCGTCTGCCGAACAGGGCGCGTGCGCTGGAAATCATCCGTCTGCCGAATACGGCTGCGCCGGGCGGCAATACGGGTTTTCGTCCCTCTGTCATCGAAGGCAGTCTCGGCAAGAAGAAAGAAGCGCCCTCTTCTTCGGGTCCTGGTCGCGGCCCGTCTGAGGCCGCCAATGAATCTGGCATCAGTGTTCCGGTCATGGGCCGCATCGCCGCGGGTGTTCCGATTTCCGCTATTCAGCAGCAGACCGACAGTATCGCGGTTCCGCCATCCATGATCGCCGGCGGCGTTCATTACGCATTGGAAGTGCGCGGAGATTCGATGGTCGAGGCGGGTATCCTCGACGGTGACACGGTCATTATCAAGGATGGCACCGTTGCTGATCCGGGCGATATTGTGGTCGCTCTCGTCGATGACGAGGAAGCGACGCTGAAGCGCTTTCGCCGCAAGGGAGCCTCCATCGCACTCGAGGCAGCCAATCCCGCCTATGAGACGCGAATCTTCCCCCCCGATCGGGTCAAGGTGCAGGGTCGCCTTGTCGGCCTCCTGCGCCGGTATTAAGGCGCGGCTCGGCCCGCAGCGATTTTCAGGGTTTGTCCTTGTCTCCAGACGTATCGCGTTTGCGCGGAGTCCAGTCTGGCAGGCCGCGGGCGGGGCGGCTCCATCGCCTGGCATCGTGCCAGGGCATCGACATGTCTTTGAACGAATAGCTGACGCTCCAGCCGCCGCCCTCTTTTCTCCACAGAGCGGCGGAGCCGTGTTTGGCCAAATCCATGCGATCGATCGTAAGGGTCGGTGAACGCGTGGAGCATCGTCCGGCCTTGGGCTGCGTCGTGTCCCCAATGACGATAATGGCGGCGCGCCCGCACCATGACGCGCGATCCTCCGCATATTTCAGCCATATGATGGGGAGGCTGTCGGGTGGGTCGTAAAGACAAAGGCGTTCGCTGCAGAAGAAACGCTCGTCAGATCGTGCGATCATAGGGGCGCCACTCGGTTCGACAACTTTTTGGGGACCGATGAGACGTTCAGCGCCGAGCGCAGCCATCCACTGATCGCCGACAAAGTTCGATAGTCTCGCCCGATTGGAGATCATCGTACCCTCGGCACCCGCCAGCGCGACGGCGCGCCCATTATCCAGAATGAAACCGGCGGGCCTCTCGCCGGTCCCCAGCAGGCCGAGGCCGATGATCGCGAACGGAAGTGCTGTCCAGCGCAGGGCGGTCTGCAGGACGGCAAACAGGGCCAGAGCGATTGTCAGAAGCATAACGCCTTGGCCGGCGACGAGCCCGGCACGATCGGGGGGCGAGATTTCCGAAACAAATCTGGCGATCCATAGCATCGCCTCGATGCCCTCACCCATCAGTTTGAGAAACGGTGCTTCGAGTCCGAACGGCATGAGCAGAAGCGAAAGAACGGCCATCGGCATGACAAGGATAGAGATAACCGGCGCCGCGAGTAGATTGCCGAGCGGTGCGAGCGGCGCGACCCGCTGGAAGTGCCACAGCGCGAAGATGGTCGTGGCGGCGCCGGCAATAAGCGTCGTGGCGAGAATACCCGCTCCGAAACGAACCGGTAAATTCAGCAGGCCTGCACCGGCACGGCTCTCGCGGGCGAGGTGTCGCCGCCTCTGCCAGAGGCTGTGCGAGCGATACGCCGCGATGAGCGCGGCGGTCGCCGCGAAAGACATCTGAAAACTCGGCCCTATGACCTCGTGAGGCGCAATCAGAACCACCAGAACCATGGCCAATGCCAGGTTGCGCATGGTGATAGCGGTACGGTCGCACAACAGCGCCGCGAGCATGATCGCCAGCATGATAAAACTGCGCTGTGTAGCGATCGCCGCGCCGCTGAGCACAAGATAGCCACCAGCCGCCAAAAGACCTCCAGCGGCCGCCCATTTACGGATGGAATACCGCGCCGCCATTGTTGGAAACAGGGCAAGGGCAAGCCTGATGGCGCCGATGACCGTGCCCGCAGCGAGGGCCATATGGAGGCCGGAGATGGACAGAACATGCGCCAGGCCGCTAACCCGCAACGCTTCGCGTTCGTCGTCCCCGATCGCTGCGCCGTAACCGGCAATAAGAGCGGATGCGATGGCTGCGCTCGGCCCGTTGAGAACCATCGCGATCCGTCGGTCGATCGTCTCGCGCAGCCGATTGACCCTTGCCTTCACCTGTTCCGCCATGTCGGGCGAAGGCGCTATCTTCACCCGCTCCATTTTTCCCAGGGCGAAACCGATGGCACCCAGCCCGTCGAACCATGCATTGAAGGAAAAATCATATCCGCCAGGTCGGACTGGCCCGGATGGCGGCAGCAATCGTGCGCGTAACCTCACCACCTCGCCCGCTTGGGCCTCGGAACTGCCTCCGCGTATGGTCACGCGCACCTTGTCAGGCGCATAGCGCAACTCCGGTCGGGTTGTTTCCACGACCGAGAGAACCAGCCGTCGGCGCCCATCTCCCAGCCGTTCACTGTTGAGAATACGCCCCGTGAGCACTGTCGCGACGGGTGAGCCGAGGGTCTGGTGATTGCGGAAGGCCACATGCATTGCAGCGGTCGCGGCGCCCGCAAGCATGGCGAACAGCAGCAGAAAAATCGCGCCACTCATTCGCCCCCGCCGGACAAAAGCGATAGCCAAAGCGGGCGTGCCTATCGCGATGAGCTGCCAGTGCTCAAGGGGAGCGCGCATGGCGAAATAGAGAAACGCTCCGCTAGCGAAGAGAAGTGCGGAAGCAACGAAGAGGCTGCCTCGTTCGGTTTCCTCTATCAGAAGCGATCGGGCTTTTCGAAACGTCCCGCGCAAAGCTTGGGCCATTCGTTGCGCCGAATTCGTCGAACGTTTCTCTATGCCTGGTTCGAATGAGGATCTCGCGTCAGTCGCCGGGTCGCCGCGCAGGTGAGAGACGACGCCATCGACGAGCCGCCGTTCATCGATATCTCGCTGCCCGGAAACAGGGTTCATGCTCATATCGCCTCATCCGCGGCTCGGCCTTGCACCGCCGCAGACCTATGCTACACGGGCGGACCGGCCTTGCAAAAATCCGAAGGCCGAATGTCATCAAAGCAGTCCGAGATTTTATGACCGATAAAATTGTCACGCGCTTCGCCCCTTCGCCCACCGGCTTCCTTCACATCGGAGGCGCCCGCACGGCTCTTTTCAACTGGCTCTTTGCGCAAAGGCACGGGGGAACGATGCTGCTCCGTATCGAGGATACGGACCGCGCCCGCTCGACCGAAGAAGCGACGGCGGCCATTCTCGAAGGGCTGTCCTGGCTTGAGCTCGGATGGCAGGGAGAGCCGGTCTCCCAATATGAATGCGCCGGACGCCACCGCGAGATCGCCCAGCAGCTGTTGGAGGCAGGACAGGCCTACAAGTGCTTCGCCACGCCTGAAGAACTCACCGAAATGCGCGAGCAGGCGAAAGCGGAAAAGCGTCCGCCACGCTATGATGGTCGCTGGCGCGACCGCGACCCTGCCGAGGCACCGGAAGGCGCACCCTACTCCATCCGCCTGAAGGCCCCGCGGGATGGCGAAACGATCGTCAGAGACAAGGTGCAGGGAGATGTCCGTTTTCCCAACAAGGATCTGGATGACTTCATCATTTTGCGATCGGACGGGAATCCGACCTATATGCTGGCCGTGGTCGTCGACGATCATGATATGGGCGTGACCCATATCGTTCGTGGCGACGATCACCTGACCAATGCTGCTCGCCAGACTCTGATCTATCAGGCCATGGGTTGGGACGTCCCCGTCATGGCGCATATTCCGTTGATCCACGGCCCGGACGGAGCGAAACTCTCCAAGCGGCACGGCGCACTTGGCGTGGAGGCGTACCGCGCCATGGGCTACCTGCCGCAAGCGCTGCGAAACTATCTCGTGCGACTTGGCTGGAGCCATGGCGACGATGAGGTCATGAGTCTCGATCAGATGATCGAGTGGTTCGCGCTGGAAGATATCAACAAGGGCGCCGCCCGTTTCGACTTCAAGAAGCTCGAAGCGCTGAACGGTCAGTATATGCGGGCGGCAGACGCCGATGAATTGACGCAAACACTGCTAGAGACGCTGCCCCACCTGCCCGGCGGGCCCGAATTAGCCGAGAGGCTCGACGATAGTCGCAAGGAACAGCTTCGCCTCGCCATGCCCGGTCTGAAGGAGCGAGCCAAGACACTTGTCGAACTCGTCGGGGCCTCTGAATTCATCGTGGCGAGCAGACCTGTCCCGCTGGAAGAGAAGGCCGCCCAGCTTCTGGATGCGGATGCAAAGGCACTGCTTTCCAGGCTGGAGCCGCAACTTCAGGCAGTTGATAACTGGGCACCCGAACCGTTGGAGCAGGTTATTCGGGACTTCGCCGAAGCCGAGGAACTGAAGCTCGGCAAGGTGGCGCAGCCGCTCCGGGCCGCGTTGACCGGGCGGGCGGTATCACCCGGCGTCTTTGACGTGATGGTGGTCCTCGGTCGCGACGAATCCCTTGCTCGGCTTGGCGATCAGACGAAGGGGTAGAGCGACCTATCGTGTTGCAGCGCAAGCGAAACGGAGTCGATTGCTTGGCATGGTCTCACAAATAGGATAGTCAGTGCGCAACCCTGCCTTTGGTGCGGCGCAACAAGGTGCGGGAGGAGGTGTGCAAGAACGTGAGGATTTTTTATGAGCGATAAAAAAGCGAAACTGGAACTGGGTGGCGAAAGCTACGAGTTCGGTGTTCATTCCGGCACACTCGGTCCCGACGTTGTGGATATTTCATCACTCTACGCATCGACCGGTGCTTTCACCTATGATCCGGGCTTTACGTCAACTGCAAGCTGTGAATCCGACATCACCTTCATCAACGGTGAAGAAGGCGTCCTACTGCATCGCGGCTACCCGATCGACCAACTCGCCGAGAAAGGCTCGTTCCTCGAGGTCTGCTATCTGCTGCTCTACGGCGAATTGCCGAACAAGGAGCAGATGGAAGATTTCGAATATCGGGTAACGCACCACACCATGGTGCACGAGCAGATGAACCGGTTCTTCTCCGGCTTCCGCCGTGATGCGCATCCGATGGCGATCATGTGCGGCGTGATTGGCGCGATGAGCGCATTCTACCACGATTCCACGGATATTTCCGATCCCCGTCAGCGGATGATTGCGTCGCTCCGCATGATCGCGAAGATGCCGACAATCGCCGCAATGGCTTTCAAGTATCATATCGGCCAGCCCTTCGTTTATCCGAAGAACGACCTTTCCTATGCCGGGAATTTCCTGCGCATGTGCTTCTCGGTTCCCTGTGAGGAGTACGAGGTCAATCCGGTCCTGGCCCGCGCCATGGATCGCATCTTCATCCTCCACGCCGACCACGAGCAGAACGCGTCGACATCGACCGTTCGTCTCGCAGGTTCGTCGGGTGCCAACCCCTTCGCGTGTATCGCGGCCGGTATCGCCTGCCTCTGGGGTCCCGCACATGGCGGCGCCAACGAAGCGGCGCTCAACATGCTGGCCGAGATCGGTTCGGTCGATCAGATCCCGGAATACATCAAGCGTGCAAAGGACAAGAACGATCCCTTCCGCCTGATGGGCTTTGGCCACCGCGTCTACAAGAACTACGATCCGCGCGCCAAGATCATGCAGAAAACCTGCCACGAGGTTCTCGCCGAGCTCGGTATCAAGGACGATCCGCTTCTCGATGTTGCGATGGAGCTGGAAAAGATCGCCCTGACGGACGACTACTTCGTCGAAAAGAAGCTTTATCCTAATATCGACTTCTATTCAGGCATCACGCTAAAGGCGCTCGGTTTCCCGACGACCATGTTCACCGTGCTCTTCGCGCTCGCGCGAACCGTCGGCTGGATCGCCCAGTGGAAGGAAATGATCGAGGATCCGCGCCAGAAGATCGGCCGTCCGCGCCAGCTTTATACCGGCGCCCCGCAGCGCGATTATATTCCGATGGAAAAGCGCTGATTTCTTCTCAGCAGCAGGAAATGGCCAAACCGCCGCGGTCTCCGCGGCGGTTTTATTTTGACCCGCCGAGGCGACCCGCGGAAGCGCTTTCAATCACTTCCATGAGCATACGCGCTCCCACGCGGCCGGGCGGCTCGGAGACATCCATCCGATCCCGGATGGCCGCAAAGCCTTCCTTCTGGGCTCCGCGTGCCTGTTCGCTCTCCAGAAGGCGTGCGAGCTCGCGGGCGATATTGGACGGACGTCCATCGAAATCGTGAAGCTCTGGAATGATTGGCCTGTCCGCGACAAGATTGGGCAATGAGGTCGACCAGACCGGAATGAATTGATGTGCCCACCAGGCGACCTTGTCGATGCGGTATGTGGAGACGAAGGGCAGCCCGCCAAGCGCAAGTTCCAGCGTGACCGTTCCCGATGCGGCTACCGCAATATCGGCTGACGCGAAGGCTTTATGGCGCGCCTGCTCGCCGGTCAGGATGGTGACCTCGCGGGGCCAGTCCGCGACGAGCTCCCGTACGAGCGGTTCGATCCGCGCAACGGTCGGCAGGACAAGCCGCGGACGATGCCCCAGCTCCTCAAGAAGAAGAATGGCTTCTTTGTAACGCGGGAGCAGAACCTTGGCGTCACGGCCGCGAGATCCGGGCAGAAGAAGCAATGTCGGTTCATCGCCCACCTGCCGCGCCTTCTGTACCTCGAAGCTGCTCTTGAGGCTTTCCAGCCGCGCCAGCCGGTGGCCGACATAAGTGGCCGCTGGCCCCTCTAACCGCGCCAAGGCTTCCGGCTCGAAGGGCAGGAGACAGAGGACATGGTCGATGTAAGACGCCATCTCCTTCGCGCGCCACTGACGCCAAGCCCATACCTGAGGGCAGACGAGGTCGATGACCGGAAGGTCCGGCAATGCGGCTCTCACTCGACGCGCGACGCGGTGCGTGAAATCGGGACTGTCGACGATCAGAAGCGCGTCTGGCCGCGCCTTGACGATTGCAGAAGAAACGCGGCGAATATGGTTCAAGAGCTTTGGCAGGCTCGTCAGGACTGCCGCGATGCCTTTGATCGAAATATCCTCTGGATCGATCAGGGAACGCTGTCCGAGCTTTGCAAGATGTTCGCCGCCCGTACCGATCAGATCGATCTGGCGACCGGTCAGGTCCCGCAGCTCGGCAATGAGATCGGCAGCCAGAATGTCACCCGACTCTTCACCGGCGACCACCGCGATCGTAAGCGGTGAACTCAAAGCGTTTCCTCCTTTGCGCCCCAGAGAAAGAGACCCGCTTCGTCAGCGGCGGCAATCGTGTCCTCCAACTTCAGAATCAAAGATCGTTCGGCTTCGACTGCAATTCCGGAAAGGCGGGCATTCAAAGCCTGGCGAACGGTTTCCGGCCCGATCGAGGGCAAGTCGCTGCGCATATCCTGTTCCGGCTTTGCGCATTTGACCAGCACGCCCCGCCTACCACTTCCGATCCGGCCATGGTCACGCATCTCGCCCACGCGGTGGAGCAACCCTTCGGTCCCTTCGATCCCCTCGACTGCGACGGCCCGCTTGCCGAACACAACCGCCGCCTGCCCGATATCGAGTTGGCCGAGTGCCTTGGCGGCGCGAAAGCCAGCAGAGATCGAATCCAGATCTGGTTTGAGGGGCTTGATTTCACCAATCTGACCTGCCGGGGCCAAAAGTTCAGGCAGGATTTCCTGCACCGGCACAAGCTCGACGCCCATCTGCTCCAGCGCCGCGTGAGCCGTCCGAAGGAGTGCGTCGTCTCCGGCCGAGAGCGCGCGGACGGCGGAGGGCAACACGGGCAGAAGTTTCAGCGGAAGGCGGATCGACTGCCATCGGGGTCGCCTGACGATGCCCCCACCCATCACCATCTGCGAAACGTTCTCGCGCGCGAGGATTCGGGCCAATGAGCGCAGATCCTCTATCGGAGCGCGGTAAACTGGCAGGTCGCCAAAGTCCTGGTCAGCCTCGCCTTCGATAGCGAGGATCACCACACGCCTTCCTTTTTGGGACAGGCCTTTCGCCAGCAGAAGAGGCAGATCGCCGCTACCGGCAAGGATTCCAATCGTGGGTTCCTTATCGGTTGTCATTCTACATCAGTGGTGCGTCATCGGATTCGGAACCGGACGAACCAAGCTCACGCCTCGGCCGCATGACGGGCCTCTTCCCACGCTTTTCGAGAAAGTCGATGATCTCCGCGACGATCTTGTGATCGCCGAATTGCTCGCGTGCCAGTTCAAGATTTCCAGCTATGGTCCCGTCCGTCGCATAGATGACGCCATAGGCGGCACGCATCGTATCGATATCCGATCGCTTCATGCCCGACCGCCTCATCCCGATCAGGTTGAAACCATGAAGGACGGCAGGATCGCGCGCCGCGAGACCGAAAGGAATGACATCGTGCCCGACCGCTGAAGCGCCCCCGATGAAGGCGTGATGGCCGATCCTGACGAACTGCAATACCGCCGTGAAACCTCCGACGCTGGCATGGTCCGCGACTTCGACATGACCTGCCAGCGCGCTGGCGCCGCCGATGATCACATGATCGCCGATGTGGCAGTCATGCGCGACGTGACATTGAGCAAAGAGGTGGCAATGCGATCCGATAAGCGTTTTGCCGGTACTGTTCGAGGAGCCGACATGCACCGTGGCGCTTTCGCGAATGATTGTTTCGGCTCCGATCTCCAGAACCGTATCCGAGCCTTCATGTCGAAAGTTCTGCGGTTGCCCACCTAGGACCGCGAAAGGATGGACGACGCACCCCTCCCCCAGTGTGGTCCGACCACTCACGCTGACATGGCTGATCAGCTCCACACGATCATGCAGAACCGCCTGTGAGCGGACGTGGCAGAACGGCCCGATAGTAACATCCGTGCCGAGCTGGGCGCCGTCCTCGACGATTGCGCTGGGATGGATATTCGCCATTAACTTGCGGTCTCGGAACTGCCGAGCATGGCTGAAACGGTAGCCTCGGCGACTTTCTGGCCCGAAACGATGGCCTCGCAGGCAAACCGCCAGATATTGCGGCGCTGCTTTTCTTTCTTCACATGGAGTTCCAGCACATCGCCCGGCCCAACGGGACGACGGAACTTGGCATTATCGATCGTCATGAAATAGACGACGCTCTTGCCGCCACCGCCCGTATGGCGCGCGCAGATAGCTCCGGCCGTCTGGGCCATCGCCTCGATGATCAGCACGCCAGGGAAAACCGGCTGGCCGGGAAAGTGCCCCATGAACTGCGGTTCATTGGCGCTGACATTCTTGATACCGATCGCTTCTTCATCGTCCTTGATGCTGACGATCCGGTCGACCATCAGAAAAGGATAGCGGTGCGGAAGCAGTCCCATGATCTCGGTCATGGAAAGGCTGGGGCGTGTCTCGTCAATCTCAATCATTTCTCGTCATCACTCTTTTTGCGTTCGGCTGGCCGCGCGAGGCGTTGAATGGCTGCGGTCAGGCGGAAGAACTGGCGTGCCGGCATGGCTGGAGCGCCAGCCCACCGCTCTCCGGCAGGTATATCGTTCATGACGCCCGCCTTGGCGGCGATCTGCGCCCGCGATCCGACCTTCAGGTGGTCGGCGAAGCCGACCTGTCCACCGATCAGCACGCCGTCGCCTATCGTCACAGAGCCACTCATGCCCGCTTGGGCAGCAACAGCACAAGCTTGTCCGATGTGAACATTGTGGGCCACCTGCACCTGATTATCGATCTTTGTGCCAGCACCGATAACAGTATCGTCGAGCGCGCCGCGATCGACAGTCACATTGGCGCCGAGTTCGACGCCGTCCTGGATGATGACGCGGCCAATCTGCGGCACTTTCTGCAAACCGCGCGGCCCCGGCACGTAGCCGAACCCGTCCTGGCCGATACGACAGCCCGGGTGAAGAATGACGCCGTCGCCGATATGCGCGCACTGGACGGTCACGCCCGCTCCGATGAAGCAACCTCGCCCGATTGTAACGTCCCGGCCGATTACGACATGCGGCGCGACGACCGAGCCGGCGCCAATTTGCACTCCCGCACCGATAACGGCGAACGGCTCGACAGTGACGCCCTCTTCAAGACTGGCTTTGGGATCGATCGACGCCTGCTCGGACACACCGGTCCCGCCCGTCAGCGATGAAGGCGTGACGGCCTGCGGATAAAGTCGTGCAGCGACAATTGCGAAGGCGGACTGCGGCGAATCGTGGAGCAGACAGGCAATGCCGTTCGGCACCTTATCCCTCAGATCCTTCGGAACCAGCACGGCACTGGCCCGCAGATCGGCAAGTTGGGCAGCGTAACGGGGCGACGCGACCAGAGTGAGATAACCCGGACGAGCGGATGAGAGAGACGAAAGGCCCTCGATCTGGCTGGTGGCATCGGCGCCATTCAGATCGAGACCCGCTCCGGTCAGCTCTGCAATTTCGGCCAGGGACAAAGATATGTTCGGTGAAAAAAACATGCATCCCTCAAAATCAAAGGCCCGCCACTCCTCAGGATGTGACGGGCCTTTCATATAATTGGAAAAAAGCTCCGGTCTAGAACTGCGAGCCGATACCAAAGCTGAAACGCTGAACTTCGTCCTCGTCTTTCTTGACGATCGGCTCGGCGTAATTGACCCGCAACGGACCAAAGGGCGAGGCCCACTGGATCCCGACACCGACCGAAGCGCGGATACCGTCCGACTCGTTGACATCGTCAAACGGGGTACCGCCGACGGTCGCGACGTCGGAGAACACTGCGCCGCGGAAGCCGAGGCTTTCAGGCAGGACCGGCATCGGGAATGTCACTTCGGCGCTGGCGTTGGCGTAAGCCTGATACCCCAGATGATCGCCCGAATCGACCGGACCGATACCGTTATACTCAAAGCCGCGGATCAACCGGTCGTTACTGCGGAACAGGTCGAACGTGCGAAGCTCCTCGTCACCCCAAGAGTCGACATAACCGCCACCGACAGTTCCGACAAAGGCCAGATCATACTCTTCATTGAGAAGGGCGAAATACTGTGCTCGAGCCGTCAGCTTGTAATAGCTTGCGTCGCCACCGACACCCGCCAGTTCTGCTTCGGTTTTTGCGTAAATACCCTCGCGCGGCGAGGTAATGCTATCCAGCGTGTTGAAGGTCAGGCCCAGCGTGACCGCCGAGGTCTGCCAGTCACCACGTGCGATGTCTCTGCCAATGAAGTTGGACAGACCACACGTATTGCTGCCCGTGGAGCTATCGGTGATCGAACAGTCATCCAGATCATATTCATCGATCTTGTAAGTGTAGCCGATCTGCGCCGAAAGCGCTTCCGTGATCGGCAGACCGAACCGTACCGTACCGCCGGTCGTGGCGGTGTCGTAATCGTCCAGCTCCGTAGTCGAACGGAACAGGTCGAAACCTGCGGATATCCGACGGCCGAGGAAGTAAGGCTCGGTGAAGGAAATACGGTAATCACGGCTGTTGGTACCGCCGCTGCCTGCCAGGCGAATATATTGCCCCCGGCCAAGGAAGTTGCGTTCCGTCACCGAGAGTTCGACGCTCGGCCCGGAATTGCTGCCGCCGGTCGAATAACCGCCGCCGACCGTGAATTCACCGGTGCTCTTTTCCACCACGTCGACGACCATGACGACCTGGTCGGGCTCAGAGCCCTGCACGGTCGAAATATTGACGGTTTCGAAGAAGTTCAATGCTTCCAGCCGGCGCTTGGCACGCTGAACCAGAACCTGGTTGAAGGCATCGCCTTCCGCGATATCGAATTCACGCCGGATCACATAATCGCGTGTCCGGTCGTTTCCGCGGATTTCGATGCGCTCCACATAGGTGCGCGGGCCCTGATCGATCGTGTAGACCACCGAAATCGTCCGGTTCGCGACATCACGGTCACCGCGCGGGTTCACCTGCGCGAAGACGTAACCACTACCCGCAACGGCCTCAGCCAGCGAAAGGATCGAATCCTCGACATCCTTGGCCGAATAGACTTCACCCTGCTCGGTCTCAACGTAGCGGAGAAGATCCTGACCACCCAGTTCCGGGATGGTCGAGTCGATCGAGATGTCGCCGAAACGATAGCGCTCGCCCTCTTCGATCGCGAAGGTGACGACATACTCGTTTTCGGCTTCGTTCAGAATGCCGTCCGAGGAAACGATCTGGAAATCCGCATAGCCGCGATTGTAATAGAAGCGGCGCAGCGCCTCTTCGTCCGCACGCAGACGGTTCTCATCGTAGACGTCATTGCGGAAGAGGAAGGAGAGGATGTTCGACTTCTTGGTCGAGATCACATCGCGAAGGCGGCGATCCGAATAGGCATTGTTGCCGACGAACTCGATCCGGGCGATCTTCGTACGGTCGCCTTCCTGGATGTCGTAAACGATATTGACGCGGCCATTTCCGACTTCGCTCACCTGCGGCGTCACCACCACATCGGAGCGACCAATCCGCGAATAGACCTCGCGAACAGCTTCAGTGTCCTGATCGAGCGCCGCCTGACTGAACGTGCCGCGCGGCTTCAACTGAACGGCTGCGGCCAGCTGATCGTCCTTGGCCTTCTTGTTGCCGCGGAAGATGACCGCATTCACTGTCGCGTATTCGGACACTTCGACGACGAGTGTGCTGCCGCTCTGAACGACGCTGACGTCGGAGAACAGACCGGTGCCGTAAAGCGATTTGACCGCCTGATCGACATCGCCAGGGCCATAGTTCTGGCCCGGCCGAATACCGGTATAATTGATGATCGTCTGGTCATCGACGCGCTGATTGCCACGCACTTCGATACGGCTCACAACCGCTGCAAAAGCTGCGTCCGCGCTGAAAAGAAACGCCGCGCCCGAAACCGGCCCCACCAGGCCAACGGTCAAAGCTGCGGCTGAAACAGCACGGGTGAATTTGGAAGATGCCTTCATCGGGCTTGCTTACCTCTTGTCGTATCGTCCGGGCCTTCTGCCCCGCACACGAACCCCCGGAACCGTATGGCCGTGTTCTGGCCACCTAACAAGGTCGGGAGTTAATCCTCGTTTACTAATTCTGCGGTCGTTGCATTCAGGACACGCCCATTCTGTCCGGATGGTAAAGCGCTTCTAAAGATTGAGATTCGCTGCCCCCGGGCCCCTCGAGCGTGGTCTAGCAGCCAAAAATGTCGTTGAACAGTACGAATCCCATGAAGATGAGAACAACGACAAATCCGAACCGGTACCCCATCTCCAGAAGGCGCTCCGACATTGGCCGGCGCATCACCGCCTCTGCTGCATAAAAGACAAGATGGCCGCCATCGAGCGGCGGTATCGGCAGCAAATTCAGAAACCCGATGCCCACCGAAAGCAACGCGATCAATTCGACCAGCCTCTCAAATCCCTGAGAGGCTGCCTGCCCCGCCATATCCGCGATCTTCACCGGTCCGCCAAGCTGACACTTGTCTTCGCGGCCCATGGCAAAGCGGCGCATGAAATGAAACGTACGCTCGAGGATGGAGCCGGTCTCGACAATGGAGCGGGTAAAGGCGGCAGGCAGTTCCATCGTCTGGTGGCGGACGGCATCACTTCCCCGCGCCATTGATGTGATCCCCACAATGCCGATCCGTACCGTATTGCCAGCAGAATCGGTCTGTTCGATGTATTGGGGCGCCGCCGTCAGTTCGATTTGCGAACCGTCACGCTCGACCAGAAAGTCGATCCGATCGCCCGTCCGGCCCGACACGTATTTCTGAATGTCGGAAAACTCGGAAACCTTCCAGCCATCGACCGCGACCACGCGGTCTCCAGGTTCGAAACCGGCTTCCGCCGCGGGCGAATTGGGCCGGACTTCATTGACCACCGGCTCGATGACTGTGCGGCCATAGAGATTGAGAAAAACGGTGAAGACGGCGATGGTGAGGATGAAGTTGGCGACCGGACCGGCCAGCACGGTCAGAAACCGCTTCCAGACCGGCGCGAGATGAAAGGCCCGTTTCCTGCTCTCATCATCGAGGTTCGCCGCTTCGCTCGACGGCGAGCTCGTCACCGTCATGTCGCCGACAAACTTGACGTAACCGCCCAGTGGAATGGCGGACAGTTTCCAGCGTGTGCCGTTCCGATCCGTAAAGCCGGCGATCTCGGGACCGAACCCGATAGAAAAGGCGGTCGCGCCGATTCCGCACCACCGACCGACGAGATAGTGCCCCATCTCGTGGACGAAGACGACGACCAGAATGACGAAGAGAAAGGGCAGGATCGTCCCGATCAGCAGCCCGTCTGTCGAAAGAAACGCGGAAATAAGATCGTTCACGTGCCCGCCGGCTCCCCGTCTGATCGTTCACGTCGTGGATGTGTCAGCGCTGCAGGACCGTTTCGCCCAAAACGTCGAAACCACCCAGCGACAGGCCAATGGCGTAAAGACAAACCGCTGCGACGACAAGCCCGTCGACGCGATCAAGAACACCGCCGTGGCCCGGAATGAGATGGCTCGAATCCTTGACGCCGACTCGCCGCTTGGCTCCGGATTCGAACAGATCGCCCAGTTGCGCCGCGATCGAGAGCAGCAAAGCGATAGGCAACACGACCCAGATGGCCTGGCCTGCATGGGCGCTCACCACCGCAAAACCGCAAAGCGATGCAAGGATCGCACCCCCGATCGCGCCCGACCATGTCTTGCCGGGAGAAATTTTCGGCGCCAGCTTCGGCCCGCCCAACGTCTTGCCGGTAAAATAGGCGAAGATGTCGGTGCCCCAGACGACGGCAAAGAGAAAGAGGATAGCAGCGAGGCCGCCCTCACCGCCGCCTCGCACAACGATCATCGCCAGCGCGGGCAGCGAAGCATAGAGGTAGCCGAAGGCGATACTGTGCGAGAGCTTGCCGCCCCGCCGTCCCGAAACGGATGCGATGACGGCCAGGAAGACATAGACGATGACGATCATCGACAGAGCGCCCATGCCGGTCAGTCCGGCAAGGAGCGCGACACTCGTGATAGCCACTGCGGCCGTTACCGCCATCAGCCAGAACCGCTGCTGAGCGCGACCGAACATGCCGACCCACTCATAGAAGATGGCGGCGGCGGTTATGACAGCCAGAAACCGGAAGGGAAGCCCACCGGCCCAGGTCAGAAGCAGCGCAACGGGCGCCAGAACAACGGCGGAAAGAACACGAGTCGCAAAATTATTTTTCATCGACTAGCCCGTCGCCGATTTCACGGCATCGAGTCCGCCATAGCGTCGCTCCCGGCCCGAAAACTCGGAAACCGCAGCCACGAGGTCATCGAATCCGAAGTCGGGCCAGTGCGTGTCCGTGAAGACCAGTTCGGCGTAAGAGGCCTGCCACATCAGGAAATTCGACAAGCGCCTGTCTCCACCCGTACGAATCAACAGGTCGAGAGGCGGCTGTCCCGCTGTATCGAGACGCGAGGAAATGGCGTCTTCAGAGATATCATCGACCGCAAGATGTCCGGCAGCGACCTCTGCCGCGAGCTGCTGCGCGACCCGGGCGACTTCGTCGCGCGAACCATAATTGAAGGCGATATTGAGTTGGAGTTTGCCATTATCAGCGGTCAGTTGCTCGGCTTTGAGGATCAGAGTTAGAATATCGCCGGCGAGCGTGCTCCGATTGCCGATCATTCTGACGCGAACCCCCGCCTCATGGAGCTTGCGCAGATCGCGCTCCACGAAATGGCGGAACAAACCTAGCAGGTCACTGACTTCCGATTTGGGGCGAGACCAGTTCTCGGACGAGAAGGCGTACACCGTAAGGACCTCGACGCCGATATCGCCAGCCGCACGGACCGTACGCCGAAGAGCCTCCACACCCGCGCGGTGTCCGGCAGATCGCGGCAAGCCGCGAGCCGTGGCCCAGCGTCCATTGCCGTCCATGATGATCGCCACATGACGCGCGGTTACCATCGACTGGCTCCCCTCCCTCGGTCCATTACACGGACAGATCGTCAGACCTGCATGATCTCCTGCTCTTTCTCTGCGACAAGAGCGTCGATCCGGCTGATCGTGTCGTCCGTGTACTTCTGCACCTTATCGGAAAGCGCGTGGCTGTCATCCTGGCCGATCTCGCTGGCCTTTTCCGCTTTCTTGATAACGTCCATGCCATCACGCCGAACGTGACGTACGGCGACACGTGCCTTTTCGGCATAATCGTGGGCGATTTTCACCAATTCCTTGCGGCGCTGCTCGTTCAGTTCCGGTAGCGGGATACGCAACGTCTGGCCGTCGACAATCGGATTGAAGCCGAGATTGCTCTCACGGATCGCCCTGTCGATCGAACCGACCATCGACTTGTCCCAGACATTGACCGCGATCATGCGCGACTCGGGGACGGTGACGTTGGCGACTTGGTTGAGCGGCATCTGCGAGCCATAGGCTTCGACGGTGATGGGGTCGAGAAGATTGGCCGAGGCGCGACCGGTGCGAAGCGACGCAAGATCGCTTTTGAAGGCCTGAACGGCGCCGTCCATACGGCGCTGAATATCGGAAAGGTCTATGGCGTCTGCCATGTTTCACTCCTGTCTTTTCGAGCCGGCAAGAACTGTGGGTTCTAGTCCGCCGGCACCAGAGTATGTCGCCCCTCGCCCGAAAGCACGCCGGCTAGGCCGCCTTCCTGCAGGAGCGAGTAAACGATGATGGGTATGTGCGAATCGCGCGCCACCGCGACAGCGGCCGTATCCATAACGCGCAATCCGCGTGCGAGCACGTTCTCGTGAGAGATCACGTCAAACCGTTCGGCATCCGGATTCTTTTGCGGATCAGCCGAATAAATACCATCCACCTGTGTCGCCTTGAGCAGGACATCGGCGCCGATTTCCGCCGCGCGAAGCGCCGCTGCCGTATCGGTGGTGAAGAACGGGTTGCCTGTGCCTGCCGCGAAGATCACGACACGTCCCGCTTCGAGATGCGCCATGGTCGATCGTTGCGTGAAGCTGTCGCAGATCTCTTCCATCGCAAGAGCCGACAGCACAACGCAATCGACACCGGCCTGGCGCAGCGCGGTCCGCAGGGCCAGCGCGTTCATGACGGTCGCCAGCATACCCATATGATCGCCGGTAACACGATCGCCCCCGGTATTGGCGACCTGCACGCCACGGAAGATATTGCCGCCACCGATGACAATGCCGACCGAGACGCCCTGCTCCCAAACGGTGCGGACATCCTCGGCAAGCCGCTTGCAGATATCCTGATCGATCCCGAACGCCTTCTGCCCCATGAGCGCCTCGCCCGATGCCTTGAGGAGGATACGTTTGTAGCGGGGCGCGTCGGCCATGGAAAACAACTCGTCTTTGGGCGTTTGCAAAAGTCACAGCCCGATACACGAAGGGCGCGGCGATGTCACGCCGCGCCCTTGCCGGATTTCTTTAAACCAAAGATGATTACTTGCCGGCAGCCGCAGCCACTTCGGCAGCGAAATCATCGGCTTCCTTCTCGATGCCTTCACCCACCAGAAAGCGGACGAAACCGGTGATCTGGGCGTCGTCGCCGAGACCCGCATCCTTGAGCGCCTGCTCGACCGTGACGTCCGGGTTCATGACGAAGGCCTGCTTGATCAGCGCCGATTCCTGATAGAATTTGCGCATGCGACCTTCCACCATCTTTTCGATGATGTTGTCCGGCTTGCCGGATTCGCGGGCCTGCTCGATGAAAATCGACTTCTCGCGCTCCGCAACGTCGGCGGGAATATCGTCAGGCGTCAGCGCCACCGGATTGACGGCAGCCACATGCATCGCGACCTGGCGGGCAAAGGCCGCGGCCTTTTCCTTGTCGCCCGACGTCTTCAGCGCAACGAGCACGCCGAGCTTGCCAAGATTGTCGGCAACGGCGTTGTGCACGTAGTTGGCGACCACACCGTTTTCTTCGCTCAGCTTGGCAGAACGGCGAACGGTCATGTTCTCACCGATCGAACCGACGGCCTCGGCGATCGTGTCCTTCACGTTCTTCTCGCCGCCCGGATAGGCGGCATTGGCGACGGCGTCGACGGAACCGTCCGTGCCGAGTGCGGTCTGCGCAACATTGCGAACGATGTCCTGGAAGGCTTCGTTGCGGGCAGCGAAGTCGGTTTCGCAGTTGACCTCGACGACCACCGCGCTGTTGGCGGCGGCGGCAATGCCGATCAAACCTTCGGCAGCGGTGCGTCCGGCCTTTTTATCGGCCTTCGCGATACCCTTTGCGCGCAGCCAGTCGATAGCGGCTTCCATGTCGCCATCATTTTCCTGCAGCGCCTTCTTGCAGTCCATCATGCCAGCGCCGGTCTGGTCGCGCAGCGCTTTCACGTCAGCAGCAGTAAAGCTCATTTTTTTCTTCCCGTGCATGTCAGTTTCTCTGGCATTCCAACGCCTTCAAAGCGCCTACACCAGAAATGAATCGGTCTTGAAACAGAGAGGCCGGCGCGAAACCGCCGGCGACAGCGCCAAAATGGGCGCTCGATAAGCCTGCTTCAACAAGTGGGCGGGCCTATCCGGCCCGCCACGAGTTTGGATCGGTCAGGCGTTGCCCTTAAGCGCATCGGTATCGAGCGGTGCGCTCTTGCCGGCGACGTCGCTGTCGAGGCCCGGCGCTGCGGTGTTGACGTTCTCCGCACCCTCAACACCGGGGACCGGCGCTTCCAGGGTCTCTTCGGCAGCCGGTTCGGCGGATTCGCCGATATCGACGCCCATCGAGCCCTGCTGACGGGCGATACCATCAATCGCAGCCTTGGCGATCAGATCGGCAAAGAGCGCAATGGCGCGGGCCGCGTCGTCATTGGCCGGGATCGGATAATCGACCACTGCCGGATCGCAGTTCGAATCGACCAGCGCGACGACCGGGATGCCAAGGCGCTTGGCTTCCTGAATGGCGATCGCTTCCTTGTTGGTGTCCACGACAAACATCAGATCCGGGATCGAGCCCATATCCTTGATGCCGCCGAGGGCGCGGTCAAGCTTGTCACGTTCGCGCTCGAGATTCAGACGCTCTTTCTTCGTGTAGCCCTGATCTTCACCTTCAAGAAGGTTCTCCAGATTGCGCAGACGGTTGATCGAATTGGAAATGGTCTTCCAGTTCGTCATCATGCCGCCGAGCCAGCGCGAATTGACGTAGTACTGGGCCGAGCGCTTGGCGGAATCGGCGATCAGTTCCGACGCCTGACGCTTGGTACCGACGAAGAGCACGCGACCACCGCCGGCGACCGTGTCGGACACGACCTTGAGCGCCTGGTGCAGCAGCGGCACCGTCTGGGAAAGATCGATAATGTGAATGTTGTTACGTGCGCCGAAGATGTAAGGCGCCATTTTCGGATTCCAGCGGTGTGTCTGGTGTCCGAAGTGCGCACCAGCTTCCAAAAGCTGACGCATGGAGAAGTCAGGCAGAGCCATCTCATATCCTTTCCGGTTGAACCTCCGCGGGCGAAAGGCAGTCTCCTGCCACCGGTGGACCAGACGGGATGTCTCCCCGTCAGGCCCGAAGCCCACGTGTGGAATGATCGCGCAGATAAGCGAAAACGAGCGGGGACGCAAGTGTGGAAGGATTGATGACGGCACGGATGATGCGATCTCATCGCTGCGCAGTCTCGTATTCCTAGCGTTGACGGCGGCGTTGGGTGGAAAGGAGATGGTCCGCTTATGTATGCAGCCGGCTGGAAGCAGACTTTGAGATCGACACAACCAGTGGCATAGGTGCCATCATGGAATGGCTGGAATGGGTGGGTAGGTCCGGTCCGCATTCGGACGACCAACGCGAATGAAGAGACGGTCCATTCAATCAACGTGGCCGACCAGACTGCGCCTTCCCGGCACTTCCGGACGTCGAGCCTAATTCGCCGAACCGGACACTCAAATGCCCATGGCCGGAGGAAAAGATCCTCGTTGTCCTACATCTTTGAGATTTTTGTCGTCAGGCCGCGTCCAATTTAGCGACAAGACAGAGCGCGAACTGGACGATCTCGGCCTAAGGAACCGAGCGAATTTGGTCACGTGGATGACCTTATTTTATCGATCAGTTCCCGACCACCTGAATCGTGAAATTCGCGGACTATTCCGGCTACGACGTTCATAATCCGAGCAACAGTGTTGCAGAATTCTCGATCGAACCTAAACCGGTCGGGTTGCATTAGATGCCTGTTCGTAATTCTGGAAACTCTCTCAGAAGTCACAGGATGGGTGAGCACTGCTCCGTTGGTTGGCGCGGGCGCATCCTTTGTGTCGATAGACCGAAGAATGTCGTTCGCCATAAGTACGAGAACACCCCCGGCGCCAGTCGCTATGTAAGGATTGTCGATCTGAAGGGGTTCGGAACGTAGCTGCTCAGCCAAGCTCATCGCGAAGCTGTCGGCAGCGTATTCTTGTTTGATCGGGTTGTCGCCAACGTTCCGGTGAACGAGTGCATGATGGCCGTATTCATGCGCGAAGGCAAAGTACTCCGTGGCCCAGGCAACCTGCTCGAACAGAAATAGCTCCATCTCCGTTGCAGGCCGGTAAGGGACTAGGGCATGGGTACCTGTCGAGGCAAACGAGACGAAGATTCGATTCCAATAGAGGGTAAGTTCAATATCCCGCAGCAAGAGAAGTCGATCCTCTTCCGGTGACAATTCGGAAGTGCTCCAGTATTTCGGATCGAGCAGGAGAGTTCGCGTGTAGGCTCTTGCGATCAGACCGCACCAGCGAAAAAAGAACGATGTAACCGTGAGGATTGCTTCATCGGTCATGATAACGTTCGTTAGTCCGGCCTCTACGCCAGGCCGCGGATCAATGCCAACAAGAACAGGTGTGTGTGCCAAGCCCTGAGCTGTTATTGCTGCCGAAACGCGATCGGCTATGATCTGCGCGTGGGCTTCTAGATTGGGTGCCACCCCTGGACTCGTCGGCTGTAAGGGCTGCTCAAGCTGCGCATACGCTTCATACCGAGCGTTTATCTTCTCGTCACTCCATCCGGCAGCGCGTAGTGCTTCGCGGAAGCGTTGCGCCTGCTCGCCTTCATTCTCCGGCCTATTGATCGCGGCATCCGGCAACTCCAAAGCGCGACTGAAAATTTGACCCCAAAGATCCTTTGCCGCGTCAGTCATCTGATTCTCGAAGGATTCGTGAACGAATTTATGCTTTCCATACCGGAGTTGTTATTGGCAGCCAACTAAAGACTCATTCCGGTAGAAAGCCAATTGAAAGCGATTGACCGCTTTCGGATGGACTTAAAGTCCCTTGGAGCGGCTCGTTCGGGGTCGAAAGCGGTCGTTGAAGAGTGAGCAGTTATTTCGGCATAGATCCGTCCAGCACGCGCCTTTCTCAAGCCGCTTTCGTGATCGAGAGCGCGTGGCTTCTGGCATTGCGGCGCAATTCATCCAGGTGCATTGCGCGGATCATAGCCAGAATGTCGTCATTTCCGGGCGTCGGCAGACCTTCACGCTCTGCTTCCAACGACTTCATGATGCGATAGCAAACTTCCTGTACCCCGAGGGAACTGCGCCCGTCCGCAACTTCGCGCCAGAGCCGCAGGGCATTGATAATCACATTGGAGCCCGGCTCAGACAGCCCAGCCTTGCGCAGAAGGGCCGCCAGCGCATTGCGACGGCCGCGCGCGAGAATCGCATCCACGCGTAATTTCTCGTCGCCAATGAGATTGCGCAGAACCGCCGACAGAAAACCGAGCCGCCCATGCGCCGCAAGCCGGATCAGAAAGTGTTCGGTCAGGTCGCCGCGCAGCCGAAAATGTTCCGCGAGTGCCGGATAGTCGGCCTTCGGCGTCTTCGTCACCAGTTCAACGGACGCGCGGTGGCACGCTTCCCGCAGCACCCGTGTCGCCCGCATCGGTCCCATCAGGCGTTGAAGAAGCGGCGATTCCGTCAGCACCTCGCCGACCTTGACCAGAAGGAGATGACGGACGTCACCCGGCAGGTCGCTGCGGGCGAAAAGAGCCTCACGCACCGCCCCGACCTGCCCGAAACGCTCCGCCACGCGGCGCAATGAATGACCGGCGGGTCTGGCGGCGCTGTTTTTCACGAGAGCCAGACAGGCATTGCGATCGCCGAGTTCGGAGAGCGTCGCGCAGACGACCGAAGACAGTGGCGCGCGCCGGGCTATGATGGCCTGCGTCCGCGCGTCCCCATCACGAACGCGTTCGATCAGGTCGGCGTCAGATAGCAGAGGAGAGCGCAAAAGCACGTTGCCGGCCACATCCGGCTGGTCGGCCGCCAGCGCCGCGACGATCTGTGGCGGCGCGCCACGCACCGCACAGAAAACGTCGGCCAGCGCCTGACGGACCTTCGGGCTTGGATCATCCAGCAGAAGGGTCAGCGCCGCTTCCGCATTGGCGCGTTCGTCGAAATCGAGACCGGATTTCAGCCAGGCTCGGGCCAGAGCGTTGGCCGCCTGGGCGCGCTGATCGACTTTCGCAGTTTCGAGCCATTTGAGAAAATGCTGTACGATCATACTGGTAACCCGAACGCTGGTAAACTTTGCCCAACATGACAGGCAAAGGTTTACGTTCGGTTCACCATGACGGTCAGCCTTTCGCTAACCATCTCTCAGTCGTTGGTAAAGGGCCATTTCGGCCGGTACATCTCGAAAACCGCGTCGGTGGAAAGGTAGTCCATATAGCCGAGCCGGGCGAGCAGGCGCGCCTGAGTCACGTCGAACCGGCCGTCGCGGATGGCCCCATCGGCAATGTGAACACCGACGACCTGCCCCTTTACGAGGTGATTGTCCGTCTCATTGCCGTCCATATCGATCACGGTCTCGACACTGATCAGCTTGCATTCCATGGCGGCTGCGGCTTCAGCGACCCGCGGCGCCGAAACGACCTCGCATTGGCCCCGCGTTAGACCGGCTATATCGAACTCCGACACATCGGTCGGGGCCGCTGCGGATGAGCGGTTCATCGCCTCGGCCAGATCGTGCGTGGCGATATTGACGACAAACTCGCCGCTTTCCTTTGCGGCACGCGCTGCATCCTTGATACCGACGGACGAGAACATCACGATCGGTGGAGCGGCGGAGATGGCCATGAAGAAGGAGTAAGGCGACAAATTGTCGCGGCCATTGGAATCGCGTGTCGAGATCCAGCCTATCGGTCGCGGCGAAACCAGCGCCTTGAAGGGATCGTGCGGCAACCCGTGGCCGTCTTCGACACGGTAAAACACGAGCTTAGCCCTTACCGTCCGGCGAATAGTCGGTCATCAGGTCTTCGACGCGCGGCCGCTCTCTGTCCGGAAGGTTGATATCCGTGCGTCCGATGTGAACGAAGCCGGCAACACGCTCCTCTGGCTTCAGGCCAAGCAGAGTCCGCGCCTCGGCGTCATCGGAATACCAGTTGGTGATCCAGTTCGCCCGATAGCCGAGCGCCGATGCCGCATGAAGCAGATTCATCGCAACGGCCCCGGAACAGAGGAACTGCTCCCATTCGGGAATCGGCTTCGGGCCGTTATCCTTCGGCACGAAGACCACGCCCACGACGAGCGGAGCGCGCGAAAAACGCTCCTCTTCCTTCTGCCGAGCCGCATCGGAGAGAGGGCCGTCCCGCTCCTGAAGACGGTCGGCCAGCCGCTGTCCGACGACCGTTCGGCTATCGCCGCGATATAGAATAAAACGGAACGGCACCAGCATCCCGTGATCCGGCACGCGAGAGGCGAGTTCGAGCATGCTGCGAATATCCCCATCCGGCACCTCCCCTCCAAGGGACGCGATGGGGGGTGAGCGGCGTGTCGAAAGATGCTGTTGCAGGGCCTGATCGGTCATCCGCGCTTTCCGGTCTTTGGAACAATTCGGTCCGTTGCATCGCATGGCGGTCTTGAAATTGCCACCCATGCAGGTTTGATGGCGTCTCCGAATATTCCCGAGACGATGATGCCAGGCCTCATGAAGCGACTGAAATCTCCTATATTGGCGCTCCTAGCTCTCTCGCTTCTCGGCCTCAATATCGGCATTTCAACTTCCATAGCCGCTCCCTCCGCCACGACCGGGCGCCCTCTGCCGCCTGCACCGATGGCGCGTCCCGGCCACCCGGATCCCCGGCATGATGCGCCGATCCAGCCCCGCTCCGACGCCGCGCAAGCCGCCACGCCCTCCGACGAGATGGGCAAGCCTGATCCATTCTCCGAACTGGACCTGCCCCGCATTCGGATTCGACGTGGAGACCTGAGCGGATCGCGGGACGAAATTCCCCGGGCGCAGCCGCAGGGAGAGGGAAACCTCATCCTCTCCGCGCGATTGGTGCCAGATGGCGATATCGTGCCATCCGGCATGACGTTCCGTGTCTTTGAGCCGGAAACGGGGCCGGAAGGAAACCTGCCGCTGGTCGCTACCGCGACGGGAGGCGAGGCCAAGCTAACGCTACCCGCGGGCTCCTATCTGGTTCATGCCACTTTCGGCCGGGCTGGCGCGACCCGCCGCATCAACATCATGCCAGGCAGCGACAGCGCGGAAATCCTCGTTCTCGATGCTGGAGGCCTCAAATTGTCGGCGCGGCTTCCCGATGACAGCCCTATCAGCGACAGTAAGGTTCGCTTCGCGATCTACGAAAAGCTACCAGGCGTGCCGGCAGAGCGCGGCCCTCTCGTTCTGCCCGATGTGAAGCCGGATGCGATCATCCGCCTGCCTGCCGGCGACTACCATGTCGTCTCCAGCTACGGAAAGGTGAATGCATCGACCGGTGTCGACATTCGCATCGATGCCGGCAAACTCACCGATGCATCGATCGAGGTCGCGGCCTCGGAGGTAACGCTGAAGCTGGTGCGCAACGCCGGTGGCGAGGCGATTGCGGATACGTCATGGATCATTCAGTCCGATACGGGTGAGAAACTCGCGGAGCGAATCGGCGCATTTACGACGCTGGTTCTTGCGGAGGGAGAGTACAATATCATCGCCCGCAACCGCGATCAGTTCTATACCGAGCAGATCAGCGTGACCGCGGGCGACCGCAGCGAGATCGAGGTGGTGGCCAGCCAGGCCAACCAGGCCGACAGCAGCGAATTCCTCCCCGACCGCCTGGAATAAACGAGGTCGCCTGATTTTTAGACGGCTTAAACAGAGTTGCCGCCATAGCTGATCTCATGAGCGTCTCGAAATCTTCTCGCAAGCCGGCTATTCGCCCCTTCCTCAATCGCCTTTATGAAGGCGAGACACCCGGCGCGAAGCGATTTCGCTGGGCGCTTCTGGCCTTCGACATTGTCACCATCGGTTATTTCATCGTCACAGCCTTCGGCCCGATCAGCACCGGCATGGTGGTTCTAGACACCTTCATCGGCGTGGTGCTTCTTGCCGATTTCGTGGCCCGGGTCATCATCAGCAAGCCACTTTGGCGTTTCCTCCTATCGCCGGTGACCTGGGCGGATATCATCGTGCTTCTGTCGCTTCTGGCCCCTCTTCTCATCGGGCCCAACTTCGCCTTCCTGCGGGTCCTACGCGCACTGAGGATCATTCGTTCATTCCGGATCGCGCACGAATTGCGACGGATCACCGGTGATATGCCTGTCAACACCCGCGTGGTGGTTGCTGCCACCAATCTCATGGCGTTCATTTTTGTCGTGACCAGCATCGTCTGGGTGCTCGAGCACGAGCGCAATCCAGCGCTCGATAATTATATGGATGCGCTGTACTTCACCATCACCACCCTGACGACGACCGGCTATGGCGACATCGTTCTGTCGGATCGGCTGGGACGTTTCATCACCATCATCATCATGGTGTTTGGCGTGGGCTTCTTTCTCAACCTGCTGCAGGCGATCTACCGCCCGAACAAGGTCGAGGTGCCCTGCCCCCAATGCGGTCTGCGTCTGCACGATTCTGATGCCAGCCATTGCAAGCATTGCGGTCACATCATGAATATCGAGACCGAAGGCAGCGTCTGAAACGAGAAAGGCGGGCCCGGGAGCCCGCCTTACACGTTCTTGAAATGTCGATCGTTCAGCCGATTGGCGATCGAGCTTCAGTTCGTGGCCATATCCGGCGCCTTCGCCTCCGCCGAAAGTTGAGCGATGGCTTCCTCAACCGTCATCGAGGACTGATCGCGGCTGCCGAGACGACGCATATTGACCGTCCCCTCTTCCGCCTCCCTCTTACCGCAGACCAGTATGACCGGCACCTTTGCCAGACTGTGCTCGCGCACCTTGTAGTTGATCTTCTCGTTGCGAAGATCGGTGTCCACGAGAAGGCCCGCCGCCTTGAGCTTTGCCGCGACTTCGCCAGCATAGCTGTCGGCATCGCTCGTAATGGTTGCCACAACCACCTGAAGCGGAGCGAACCAGAGCGGCATGTGTCCGGCATAGTTCTCAATCAGAATGCCGAGAAAACGCTCCATCGAGCCGCAAATCGCGCGGTGTATCATCACCGGCTGCTTCTTCTCGCCGTCCTTGTCGATGTAGAAGGCGCCGAACCGCTCCGGCAGATTGAAATCCACCTGGGTCGTCCCGCATTGCCAGGACCGCCCGATCGCGTCTTTCAGCACATATTCGAACTTCGGACCGTAAAACGCGCCCTCGCCTGGGTTGATGCCCGTCTTGATCCGATCGCTGGATGCGGCGATCCGCTCCAGAACATCGCCCATGACCGCTTCGGCATGATCCCAGCTCGCATCGTCGCCGACGCGCTTCTCGGGACGGGTCGACAGTAGAACCGTAATTTCTTCGAAGCCGAAATCCTTGTAGGTCGAGAGGATGAGGTCGTTGATCATCATACACTCATCGGCAAGTTGCTCTTCCGTGCAGAAGATATGCGCATCATCCTGGGTGAAGCCGCGCACGCGCATCAGCCCATGCAGCGCGCCGGATGGTTCGTACCGATGTACGTTGCCGAATTCTGCCATACGAATGGGAAGATCACGGTAAGACTTCAAGCCATGCTTGAAGATCTGAACATGGCCGGGGCAGTTCATCGGCTTGATGGCGAAGACCCGGTGATCGGCCTCCTCATCCTTCGGATTGGTGAGAGCGTGCGCACTCTTCACCGCGAACATGTTCTCCTGATACCACCCCCAGTGGCCCGACGTTTCCCATAGCGACTTGTCGAGAATCTGCGGCGCGTTGACCTCTTCATACCCCTCGCTATCAAGGCGGCGGCGCATATAGGAGATCAGTGACTGGAACATCCGCCAGCCCTTGGAATGCCAGAAGACGACACCCGGGCCCTCTTCCTGGAAATGGAAGAGATCCATTTCACGGCCAAGCCGGCGATGGTCCCGCTTTTCGGCTTCTTCCAGCATGTGGAGATAGGCGTCGAGCTGCTTCTTGTCGGCCCAGGCCGTCCCGTAAATACGTGTCAGCATCGGGTTGTTGGCATCGCCGCGCCAGTATGCGCCGGCGACCCGCATCAGCTTGAAGGCATCGCCCACCCGACCGGTCGAATCCATATGCGGCCCACGGCACAAATCGAACCATTCACCCTGCGAGTAGATCTTCACGTCCTGATCGGCCGGGATCGCATCGACCAGTTCGACCTTGTAGGCCTCGCCCTTTTCATCGAAGACCTGCTTGGCCTTTTCCCGGTCCCATACCTCTTTCGCAAAAGGTTTGTTGCGCGCGATGATCTCCCGCATCTTCTTTTCGATCACCGGCAGATCATCGGGGGTGAACGGCTCTTCGCGGGCGAAATCGTAATAGAAACCGTTTTCGATAACCGGGCCGATCGTCACCTGTGTACCCGGCCATAGCTCCTGCACGGCCTCTGCCATGACGTGAGCGGCGTCGTGCCGGATCAGTTCGAGCGCGCGCGGATCGTCGCGCGTGACGATCTCGATGGCGCCATCAGAAACAGGATCGGCGATATCGCGTAGCTCGCCATCAAGCGCGATCGCGACAGACTTTTTGGAAAGCGATTTGGAGATGGAATCAGCGACATCCTTGCCGGTCGTGCCGGTCGGATAGTCGCGAACGGAGCCATCGGGAAATGTCAGAGAAATGGAAGAAGCCATGGAATCGATTCTCCTTTTCCAGTCCCGCCTACGAGCGCGGGTGGCCATGAACGTCGCTGCCACTTAGCGATCCGCAACCTTAGCGTAAAGTCTTCATTCCAGCTCGGCCGCAATGGCGAGGCCTTTAAACCGGCGTGCCACGAGGGAGAACAGCGCGACCGGAATCTCGGAGACGCTCTCCACTTCAATCAGAAGCGGCGTTTCGACTGGTCTGATTGTGAGGGACCGGATCGTATCCTGTTGTCCCACCGGGACGACATTTCACGATGCGACGTGCACCGAGCCATCCTCCGCGTAGCAGGCCATGGCGCGCAATCGCCTCATAGGCGTATTCGGAACAGGTTGGAAGGTGACGGCAGCCATGACCGACGAAGCCAGAAAGCGTAAGCTGGTAGATGCGCACCAGCCCGGTCCCCAGCAGACGGCCCGGCGTCTTGCGCCACGGACCGGAATAATTGCGGCTGGTCAAAATTTTAGGCCGCTTCCTCGGCGCGCTTCTTCTCGATCTGGTCGAGACAGTCGATCACGGCATCGAAGGTCAACATCGTCGACGCATGACGCGCTTTGTAATCACGAACAGGTTGAAGATATTTCAGATCAGCGAAGCGCCCTTCTGGCGGCGCGCCGTTCTCTTTGAGCATGGCACGTAGCGCTTCACCGGCTTCGCGAATTTCATCGGCGCTTGCGCCCACGACATTCTGTGCCATGATCGAAGAGGAGGCCTGTCCAAGCGCGCAGGCTTTCACCTCATGCGCGAAATCGCTGACGACGCCGTCCTCCATCGCAAGGTCAACAGTGACCTTGGAGCCACAGAGCTTGGAATGGGCGGTCGCGGTCGCCTCTGGATCCGCGAGGCGTCCCGTCCGAGAGATATTGCCTGCAAAGCCGAGAATTTTCTCGTTGTAAACGTCGTCGATCATGGGCGCCTTCCGTTTCCGGATACCTTCACCTATATAGGGGCCGAAGCCGCAGACCGGCAAGGTATGGACATATTGAAAATCAAGCCGGTCAGGCCGGGTTTCCACACCCCGGGCACCAGCTGTTTCGACCGTTCAACTCGTCGCGCCATCGAGCGGGACTACGGGAGATACTTATCATGGACGCCACCATCCATAAATTCCTCGACAAGAGCGACAAGAATGAACGCCCGACGCGTTCCGAGGCGGAAGAAGCGGTGCGGACCCTGCTTCGCTATATCGGCGAAGATGAGACACGCGAAGGGCTTCAGGATACGCCATCGCGTGTGGTGCGCGCCTATGAGGAGATGTTCGCCGGCTATGAGCAGGACCCCGAACAGATTCTTGGGCGCACCTTCGAGGAGGTTGCCGGCTACAAGGATATCGTCCTGATCCGCGATATCGCCTTCCACTCGCATTGCGAGCACCACATGGTGCCGATCCATGGCAAGGCCCACATCGCTTATCTGCCCGACGGTAAGGTGCTTGGCCTTTCCAAGGTCGCCCGACTGGTCGACGTCTTCGCCCATCGCCTCCAGACCCAGGAGGCCATGACCGCCCAGATCGCCGATCAGATCCAGTCCGTGCTGCAACCTCTTGGCGTCGCGATCATGATCGAAGCGGAACATATGTGCATGGTGATGCGCGGTATCCGCCGCGAGGGGTCAGATACTGTGACGACTGCATTCACGGGGATTTTCTCCGACGAGGCCTCCGAACGCGCCCGCTTCTTCGATCTGATAAGAACCGGTTCGGGACGACGCTCGTAAAAAACGCTAGGCAAATTAAGTGTCCAACGACGACTATCGTTTTCCCGCCCCACCGCGCGAGAAGACCGAACTTGAAGAGGGAGCGCTCTTCTCTCCGCGCTTCGACGCGAACGGCCTCGTCACGGCAGTCGTGACGGATGCGGAAGACAATACTCTCCTGATGGTCGCCCATATGAACGCGGAAGCGCTGTCGAAGACCCTTTCGACCGGCATCGCGCATTACTGGTCGCGCTCCAGGCAGTCGCTCTGGAAGAAAGGCGAGACCTCCGGCAATCGTCAGCACGTCATCGAAATGCGCACCGATTGCGATCAGGATGTGGTTCACCTCAAAGTACGGGTCGAAGGACACGCTGCGACGTGCCACACTGGGCGGCGCTCGTGCTTCTATCGCATAGTGTTGACCGATGACGGCGAGGCCCGCCTCGAACATGATGGCAGCGCGCCGCTCTTCGAAATCGACGAGGTCTATGGCAGGAAGGGCTGAGAGAGCCCTTCCGATTCGCGCGGAGACCGATGGATCAGCGCAGCCACGTTCCAGACCATCATCCAGACGGCATCGCTTTGGCGCTCGGCGGCGGCATCGGCCGTGGCTGGATTCACATCGGCGTTCTGAGAGCGCTGGATGAAGGCCGAATTCCTATCAATATGATTGCCGGCACTTCGATCGGCGCGATCGTCGCCGGCGCTTATCTGGCCGGCAAGCTCGATGAACTCGAAGCCTTTGCCCGGGCAGCGACATGGCGGCGTATGTTCGGCCTCTTTGATCTGCGGTGGGGCGGCCAAGGCCTCGTGACGGGCGCGAAGATCGAGCGCCTCCTGCGCGCATCACTCGGCGAGATGCAGATCGATGATCTCGACCGTCCGTTCGTCGCCACGGCAACAAGCCTGCCCGGCGGCGAGGAAGTCTGGATCAGTTCCGGCAGTCTGGTCATGGCGATGCGCGCCTCTTACGCCGTACCCGGCATATTCGAGCCGATCAGCTGGGGAAACCGAATGCTCGTCGATGGTGCTTTGACCGCGCCGTTGCCGGTGCGCGCCTGCCGGCTGCACAGCCCCTGCCCAGTTGTCGGCGTAACGCTCTCCGGCGACCCCGGCGTCCGCGAAATCGTCATCGAAGAAGCCAGTATCGATACCGACCCGTCCAGCGTCTACAAATCGTCGGGCGTGCAATCCTCCGGTGGTCAGCTCGGCTTCGGCGGCGTGATTCTCCGGTCTTTTGCCGTCCTGCAGGATCAGATCATACAATCGCTGATGCTCAGCTCGCCGCCGGACATGCTGCTGGCTCCCCCGAGCCAGACCATCGGACTTCTCGACTTTCACCGCGCGGATGAAGCCATCACGATCGGCTACGAGTCCACGATGGCCCAGATCGACGAGATACGCGCCTTTGCGAATGCATAATCCGATTTAAATCAGCACCCTAAGACGATATTTCGATTCAAATTCTCAATCGCCTGAAGCGCTCTCACGTGATCTCCGCGGCATCGTCGACCCGAAACTGAACACGTCTTTGTCCGTTCCAGTGATTGACGCTGAGGGTTCCCGCAAAGTGCAGTGTTTCACCCTGTCGATTCCTGAGAAAGCGACCGAGATCGTTATCGGCGCAGCGAAAGGCGACGGCATCGAGACGACCGCCACTCTGTGAGCGAAGAGAAAGGCGGAGGTGGGCACCATCCCTTCCCATGCTCGCGATGTTCTCCATCCGGTGCCGCGCGAGAACGAAGAACGGGCTGGAATGGCCGGCACCGTACGGTCCTGCCGCCTCGATCCTGTCGCAGAGATCGATCGTCAGGCCTTCCGCGCTGAGCGATCCATCGATCCGACGTGCGGCGGCTTGGCGTAGTACCGCAACAAGCCTCGCCAGCCTGTCTTCCAGAAAGCTGCGAAAACCTCCCAATTGCTCTCGCTGGATTGTGATGCCGGCCGCCATCGCGTGGCCGCCGCCCTTTGCTAGAAGACCACGCTCGACGGCTTCCCGAACAATCTTACCGAGATCGACCCCGGCGATCGACCGGCCTGAGCCGGTGCCTTTTCCATTGCGGTCGAATGCGATTGCAAAGGCAGGCCGGCCGAAACCGTCTTTCAGGCGGGAGGCCAGGAGGCCGACCACGCCAGGATGGAAACGATCGCTCTCGGCGATGAGCACGGCAGGCCCATCGCCTCTGAGAGTTTCAGCCTCGGCCTGGGCTCGCGCGACAGCCAGCATCTCGGCTTCCATCGCCTGGCGTTCACTGTTGAGCCCATCCAGCTTTTCGGCGATCGATTCCGCTTCGGTTGAATCCTCGGTCAGCAGCAGTCGCGAGCCGAGCGAGGCATCACCGATGCGGCCGCCCGCATTGATGCGCGGACCCAGAATGAAGCCAAAATGGAAGGGCCGCAGAGGTTCTCCCAATCGCGCCACCTTCGAGAGGGCAGCAAGACCAGGATTATCCTGGCGGCGGGCAACATCCAGGCCTCGGACGACGAAAGCGCGATTGACGCCGACAAGGGGAACAACGTCACAAACCGTCGCCATCGCAACGAGATCAAGAAGACCCATAAGATCAGGGACCGTCTGTCCCCCATCGCGCAGCACACTGTTTGCCGCGACTAGGGCCAGAAAGGTGACACCAGCCGCGCACAGGTGCCCCTGCCCAGACACATCGTCCTCCCGGTTCGGATTGACCACGGCGAACGCTTCCGCTGGCATGGGACCGGATGGCTGATGGTGATCCAGCACCACGACATCGGCACCTGCCGACTTCGCCGCAGCGATGGCTTCAGCGCTATTGGTCCCGCAGTCCACCGTCACGATCAGCGAGGCTTCGCGCGCAAGCGCTTCCATCGCCGGTGCATTCGGGCCGTAACCCTCGAAAATGCGGTCGGGAATATGGATGGCCGCTTCAGTGCCGAAAGACCGAAACCATCGCGCGAGAATGGCGGCCGAGGCGGCACCATCGACATCGTAGTCCCCGAAAATCGCGACCCGTTCTGCCGTGCGCGCCGCCAGAGCAAGCCTCTCGGCCGCAGGAGCCATATCGGTCAATGTTCTGGGGTCCGGCAGGAGATCGCGTATGGTCGGTTTAAGGAAACCGGCGGCGGCCTGTTGCTCCACCTTTCGCCCCGCGAGGATGCGCGCCACGATCTCGTCGATTCCGTCGCTCTGCGTCATCGCCAGAGCCGTTCGCTCCTGGGCTTCGGTCAGACGATGGTGCCACGCGTGGCCTGTGGCACTCTTTTTGACATTGAGAAAGAATCGCGGCTGCATGGTCTCACTTCCTAACATAGTGATCCATGTCAGCGACTGCGATAATGGTCAGGTTTCGCCGAACTTGGCGAGATCGGTATGGCGCGCACGAATTTCCCGGACTGTACCGGTCGAGGAGCGCATGACAACGGTGTGCGTTTCAATCCGGTCCGGACCGAAGGCGACACCCTCCAGCATGTTGCCGTCCGTGACGCCGGTTGCGGCGAAGATCACGTCGCCGCTTGCCATCTCCTCCATGGAGTAGATCCGCTCCGGGTCGGAGATGCCCATGCGCGCGGCGCGCTCGACCTTTTCCTTACTATCCAGGATGAGCCGCCCTTCCATTTGTCCGCCGATGCAGCGCAAGGCCGCGGCCGCAAGGACCCCCTCGGGTGCACCGCCTATGCCCATATAGATATCGACGCCGGTCTCCTCCGGGTCGGCAGTATGGATCACGCCGGCAACATCGCCGTCTCCGATCAACCGTATGGCGGCACCGGTCGCGCGCACCTCCTGTATCAGTGCCGAGTGGCGGCTGCGATCCAGAATACAGGCCGTTATCCGGTCTGGCTTGACGCCACGGGCCTCGGCCAACGCTTCGATGTTCTGAGTGGGGGTTTTCCGCAAGCTGACTAGCCCCGGCTGAAAGCCAGGTCCGATGGCGATCTTTTCCATATAGACGTCCGGCGCGTTCAGCAGACTGCCTTTCTCCGCGAACGCGATCACCGCCAAAGCATTCGGCAGGTTCTTCGCGCAGATCGTCGTCCCCTCAAGCGGGTCGAGGGCGATGTCCACGGCATCGCCCGTCTTCGTGCCGACCTCTTCGCCGATAAAGAGCATGGGCGCTTCGTCGCGCTCGCCTTCGCCGATGACGATTTTGCCGTCTATGGGCAGACGGTTCAGTTCGGTCCGCATGGCGTCGACCGCAGCCTGGTCAGCCAGCATTTCATCGCCCCGCCCCCGCACGCGAGCTGCTGCGACAGCCGCCGCTTCGGTAACACGGGCGATTTCCAGCGTCAGGATTCGATCAAGTCGCCGATTCTCAGCCATATCAATTCCCCCAAAAAATCGCGGCTGCCCTGCGATCCAGCGCGAAATTGGAGGGCTTGTGTCAGATCGTCGTGACAGGGGCAAGAAGCGCCGGCGCTGCGATCGAGCAAGCAAAGCGGGACACGATAGCCGTGAGAGCCGGGCGTGCGGTAATCGAACCGATTGAACCGTTTCCGGTGGAAAGATACGCGGGAAAGAGCCGGAGCTATCCCGCGGGTTCCATCCGGATCACCTGAGCCGAACCGCGCAAATGCCCATCCGACTCAATATCGGCGATCGCCTGCCGCACAGCGGTCTCCATCGTGGCATGAGTGGTCAGGATGATGGCCTTGCTGTCTTTCTCGGGACTATCGGGATCGTCGCGCTGAACGATCGACTGCAACGAGATATTCGCAGCCGCCATGCGTTGTGCGATCGCGGCGAAAACGCCCACCTCGTCTCGGACCAGAAGCCGGATGAAGTAGCCACCTTCATGGCTGCGCATGCGCGCACGCTGATAGGGAGCCAGTTCCTTCGCCGGGGTGACGAGCGCGGGTACATGCTGACGGCCGGGCCGGCTTTTCGCGATATCGGCAACATCGCCCATCACGGCGGAGGCCGTCGCCTCGCCGCCCGCGCCCGGGCCGCTCATCAGGAGTGCGCCAAGCAGGTCGGTCTCCAGCACGACAGCGTTGATCACGTCATCAACCTGCGCAATCTGCGATTCGATCGGCACCATGGTTGGATGCACGCGCTGTTCGATCCCGCGTTCGGTCTTCTGGGCGACACCAAGAAGCTTGATCCTGTAACCGAGGTCGCGCGCGGCGCGAATATCGGCCAGCGTAATGTTTGAAATGCCTTCCAGATAGATATCGTCGCCCGCAATCTGTGTGCCGAAGGCAATGGAGGTCATGATCGCGAGCTTGTGCGCGGTATCGTTGCCCTCGATATCGAAGGTCGGATCGGCTTCCGCGTAGCCGAGGCGCTGCGCATCGGCCAGTACCTCGGCAAAACCGATTTCTTCCTCCTCCATGCGCGTGAGAATGTAATTGCAGGTGCCGTTGAGAATGCCGTAGAGGCGCGAAACAGTGTTTCCCGCCAAGGCTTCGCGCATTGTCTTGATAACGGGAATCCCCCCCGCCACAGCCGCTTCGAAATTCAGCAGAACACCCTGCTCTTCGGCGAGAATGGCCAATTCAACGCCGTGCTTTGCGATCAAAGCCTTGTTGGCGGTGACAACATGCTTGCCCGACTGGATGGCGGCCTTGACGGCGGACAATGCCGGCTCGCCATCGCCGCCGATCAATTCGACGAAGACATCGAGGTTCGGCGCTTCCGCCAGCTTCACCGCATCGTCATACCATTCCACATTGGACAGATCGACGCCGCGATCTCTGTTTCGGTCACGAGCGCACGCACTGAGCACTTCGATGGGCCGCCCGCACTGACGCGTCAGCAGTGCATTCTTCTGTTCCAGCAGCTTGATGAAGGCCGCGCCGACTGTTCCCAGCCCCGCGAGCCCGATACGGAGGGGCTCGGTGCTCATAGTACCATCCTTGTGTCTGTTCATTTCTTGAGCGGCCCACTTTCATCGCCGCCGATCTCCGGAGAGTTTCCGGAGAGAAAACGCTTGATGTTACGCGCGGCCTGACGAATGCGATGTTCGTTCTCGACAAGCGCGAGACGCACATGGCCATCGCCATGTTCGCCAAAGCCGATGCCAGGAGCCACGGCCACATGGGCCTTTTCGACGAGAAGCTTGGAAAACTCAAGCGACCCCATGTCGCGGAACCGCTCGGGGATCGGCGCCCATGCAAACATGGTCGCGGCCGGAGGCGGAACATCGAAGCCGGCCCGTCCGAAGCTCTCGACCATGACGTCGCGGCGCTTGTGGTAGATTTCGCGAACTTCTTCGATATCCGATCCGTCACCGTTGAGGGCGGCAGCGGCGGCAACCTGAATGGGGGTGAAGGCGCCGTAATCGAGATAGGACTTCACGCGCGCCAGAGCTGCGATCAGACGCTCATTGCCCACGGCAAAACCCATGCGCCAGCCCGGCATGGAGAACGTCTTGCTCATCGAGGTGAATTCAACCGCGACGTCCATCGCGCCCTCCACTTCCAGAATGGAGGGAGGCGGCGTGTCGCCGAAATATATCTCCGAATAGGCAAGATCCGACAGGACGATCAGCTCGTGCTTGCGGGCAAAAGCGATCACATCCCGATAGAAATCGAGTGTCGCGACTTCTGCGGTCGGGTTGGACGGGTAATTCAGGATCAACGCCAGCGGCTTGGGAATGGAGTGGCGCACCGCACGCTCCAGAGCCGGCACGAAATTCTCATCCGGCGCCACGGGCATCGAACGGATGACGCCACCGCTCATGATGAAGCCGAAGGCGTGGATCGGATAGGTCGGGTTGGGACAGAGCACGATATCGCCCGGCGCAGTAATGGCTTGCGCCATGTTGGCGAAACCTTCTTTGGAGCCGAGGGTCGCGACGATCTGGGTATCCGGATTCAGCGTCACGCCGAAGCGTCGCTTATAATAGGCCGCCTGGGCGCGGCGCAGCCCGGGAATGCCGCGAGAGGTCGAGTAGCGGTGGGTACGCGGGTCCTGAACCACCTCGACAAGCTTGTCGACCACGGCCTTCGGCGTCGGCAGATCCGGATTTCCCATCCCGAGATCGATAATGTCGGCTCCCGCCGCCCGTGCCGCCGCCTTGAGCCTGTTGACCTGCTCGAAAACGTAGGGCGGCAATCGGCGAACTTTGTGGAACTCTTCCATCACTCGATCTCGTTGGTTGTGGTGCGATCAGCCGGAGCAATTACCGGCCGGATTGGCGATGCCGGCCTATACACGTTTCGCCGGCCTGCGAGAAGGCATGCGCCGAAGCGCGTTTCGGTCAGTTGGCGTTGGCGGAAGATGCCTCGATCTGACGAATGGCGTCCTGCCCGTGCGTCTGGCCAAGACGGCGTAGCCGCATGGCCTCGGCTTCGGAGGTCGGCAGACTGAGCTGGCCGGGCTCTGACGATTCCACGGACCGGATGGTCGCCTGCGCCTCGGCTTGGCCAATCGCCGGCGCTGCCGCGCCGGATGCCAGGTTAAGGTTGGGGTAGCTACCGTCATCCGCGACCGAATCGGAATAAGGCATGATTTCCGTCTGGCTGCACGAGGCAGAGAAGCCGGTGATCACAATAAGGCCGATCATGACCATGAGCCTTTGCATCACATGTCCTCGCTTCGTGACCGAAATCAGCCTGGGTCGTCTCACCCATTTTACCCATTGGGAATTTTTCTTCTCTGCCATAGTGTTGAAACCATGTCACCTGCGCTGTCGCCAGCGCTGGCGAAATGAACCCTGGGAGGTGGTTCTATGAATAAGCGTGAGGATCCGAAAAAGCCTGATTGCAAACCGCAGACTGACCCGGTCCCCATGACCGTCGAGGATACTGAAGCCTTCACACGGAACATGGCCGTAGCGATCGAAAACGCGGGCAAGGCCGCCGCCGCATGGCTTCGACCGCGCGAACAGCATCCCGAAGACTACCCGTCGGAAACACCGGAAATCGTTCGATCGACGGTCGAGACAATGATGCGTGTACGCCAACACTGGCTGTCGAACCCGGTCCGGGCGATGGATATGCAAACCAGGCTGATGGCCGGAATGCTGGAGGCCTGGAGCACGAATGTCAGCCGCATGGCGGGACAGGATATCCAGCCTGAACCCACCGTGCAGAAAGACAAGCGCTTTGCCGGCGACGACTGGTCCGCGAATCCCTTTTTCGCCTTCTTACGCGACAGCTTCTTTGTTCTGGACAAGTGGACGAAGGGTCTCGTCGAAGACATGGATGAAATGGACCGGGATGAAAAACGCAAGGCGGAGTTCCTGCTCGGTCAGGTGATGAACGCGCTGTCTCCCAGCAATTTCCTTCTGACCAATCCGACCGTGATGCGCGAAATGTTCGAGTCGAACGGCGAGAATCTCGCACGCGGAATGAAGATGCTCGCAGAGGACGTCGAGCGGGGCAAAGGAGAGATCAGACTCCGCCAGGTCGATACGACGCCGTTCAAGGTCGGCGAGAATATCGCCGTCTCCCCCGGCAAGGTCGTCGCCCGCAACCGTCTTTGCGAAATTCTTCAGTACGAGCCAACGACGAAGGACGTTCTGAAACGCCCGCTTCTTATCGTGCCGCCCTGGATCAATAAGTTCTACATTCTCGACCTCAACAAGAAGAAGAGCTTCATTTCCTGGGCGGTCGCGCAAGGCCACACCGTGTTCGTGATCTCTTGGGTCAACCCGGACGAGAGGCACCGGCAGGAGAGTTGGTCCGACTATGCCCGCGATGGCGTCGGCTTTGCCGTGGATACGGCGGAAGAGATTACCGGCGAGGACCGGATCAACACGATCGGCTATTGCGTCGGCGGCACGTTGCTGGCCTCCACGCTGGCCCTGATGGCTCAGGAAGGCGATAAAAGGCCGGCCTCGGCGACACTCTTTACGACACAGGTCGATTTTGAATTTGCCGGCGATCTAAAGGTGTTCGCCAACGAACGCCAGGTCTCGGAGATCGAGCAGGAACTGGACCGAAACGGCTATCTGTCAGGCGACAAGATGGCGACCGCTTTCAATCTTCTGCGATCCAAGGAGCTCATCTGGCCGTACATGGTCAATAATTACATGCGCGGCCAGGAGCCAATGGCCTTCGATCTACTCTACTGGAACGGCGACCAGACGCGGATGACGGCAGCCAATCACAGCTTCTATCTGCGGAACTGCTATCTCGAGAACAACCTTTCCACCGGGCGGATGAAGATCGACGGAAAGTGCGTCAGCCTCTCGGACATTGAGATACCCGTCTATAATCTCGGGACACGAGAAGACCATATCGCCCCGGCAAAATCCATTCACAAGGGCTGCCGGCAATTTGGCGGGCCGGTCCAATTGGTCATTTCCGGGTCGGGTCATATCGCCGGGGTGGTCAATCCACCGGCAGCCGGAAAATACCAGTACTGGACGAATGATAAGGCCGATTTCTCCGAGAGCTTCGAGGGATGGCTGGAAGGAGCAGAGGCGACACCGGGTTCGTGGTGGCCCCATTGGCAGGCCTGGATCGAATCCATGTCCGATGAGAGAGTGCCTGCTCGCCAGATCACCGGCCTGGCGGGAAAAGTGCTCGGCGATGCACCCGGCTCCTATGTCCAGGCTCGGATTTGAGGCCCTCCTGACAGGTTTACCGCAATTGTGCCCAATTCCTGTCACAGCATTGCCAATACTGCTTCGGTGGAGCGCGGGACACGCTAACCAGCAATTAATCGACTCACGATAAGTGGTCGTAATTCTTACGGACTGGCTTCAGACCAATGAGGCCAGTCGCCTAGAGGGGATCACCGGTTGCGCGAGTTGACCACGAGCAGGCGCAGTATGCGACAGGCAGCGCTGCTTCTGCTATCCGCGACGAGTCTTTCCCTCGCCGCCTGCACATCCGGCACTCCCGTCCCTCCCCTCGGACTTGCTTTGGCAGAAGTCGCCGAGTCGCAGGATACCGACGCGACGACCAGCTATAGCACCGATGCGGGTGATCTCATCGAACAGGGCGACGGCGGCGACGAGAGCGAAGACACCACGCTCGCTCTTGCGGCTGACGAGACGTCTGCAGCAGAGAACGGCCCTGCGGTGGGCCCCGAGGCTCTTTCCGCAAATCTGCTCGCACCGCCATCCGGATCCGCGACCCCGCCCCCGCCGATCAAGCTGGCGGCCGCAACGCCGCAGGCTGAGGCGAATCGTGTCGGCGCCGTTACAGCATCTCAGTCCCTCGCCACCAAGGCTTCGGCTGATATCCCAACGCCGATCCGCCTGCCCGACAATGCGATTCCCCGCGCCAAGGGCCAGGGCGAAATCGCGCTTGCTCTTGCCGAGCCACCTCAGCCGATTCAGCTCGACCGATCCATCGCGGCAAGGCCGAGCGCGCCGCCCTCGCCCGTTTCCTCCGTTGCGGCTCTGCCGCAAGATGCTCTGCCCGGCGTGAACAAGGACCGGCTTTTCGAGATCGAACGGCGGGATGGTCAGACCGATAATAGCGACATCGACCTCGACGAACGATCCGAACCGGTGGAAGTGGCGTCCCTTTCGGGCCTTGCACGCTTGGCGCCCAACGGGCTGCGGAAACAGCATGACGATGTCGACGTCAATTGTCTGAAGCCATCCTTGGTTCGCGTCCTGAATCAGGTGGAGAGCAAGTTCGGTCGCCCCGTGGTTGTCACGTCGGGTTACCGCTCGCCCCAGCGCAATCAGCGCGCCAGCGGGGCCAAGAAGTCATTGCACATGTTCTGTGCGGCCGCCGATATCCAGGTCGAAGGCGTCAGCAAGTGGACGCTGGCCGAATATCTGCGGTCCATGCCGGGCCGCGGCGGCGTCGGCACCTATTGCCACACCAAATCGGTCCATATCGATGTCGGTCCGGAGCGCGACTGGAACTGGCGCTGCAAGAGGCGCCGTCGCCGCTAATTCGCCTTCAGTGCTCATGATTGCCGCGGCTCCCTAACCCGCACGCGGCATAAAGTTTTCCCCAAACGTCTTTTTTCTCACTTTCGCAGCAATCCGCACTTGCGTTTCGACGGACCTTCCGACTATACGGCTCACACCTCAGGCGCGCCCTTCGTCTAGCGGTCTAGGACGCCGCCCTTTCACGGCGGAAACACGGGTTCGAGTCCCGTAGGGCGTACCACCTTACTTCTTCTCGACATGATGAAGACTTGCATTTGCGCAGCGACCTTGCCATGTCGCTGCCATGTCCAGCCGACCATACGAAGAAACACTTTTTCGAGAGGGCCCCGATGACACTTTACATTGAGGCGGAGGATGACGTGCGCCGCAATACCGGCCAGATACGTCTCTATGGCCCTGAGGCCTTCGAGGGCATGCGTAAGGCCTGCCAACTCACCGCACAGTGTCTCGATGAACTGGCGCCTCTCGTGACCCCGGGCACGCCGACGCAAAAGATCGACGATTTCGTTTTCGCGTTCGGCATGGACCACGGCGCTGTTCCAGCGACGCTGAATTATCGCGGTTATCGCAAGAGTACCTGCACGTCCAAGAACGAGGTGGTCTGCCACGGCATTCCCGATCGCAAGCCTCTCCGTGAGGGCGATATCGTCAATATTGATGTCACTTACATTCTCGACGGATGGCACGGTGATTCCTCGCGCATGTATCCGGTCGGACGAATCAAGCCGTTCGCCCGAAAATTGCTCGAGGTCACGCATGAATGCCTCATGAAGGGAATCGAGGTCGTCCGCCCGGGCGTCAAGACGGGCGCTATCGGTGAAGCGATTCAGTCTCATGCCGAGGCGCACCGTTATTCCGTGGTACGGGATTTTTGCGGCCACGGCGTCGGCCAGCTTTTTCACGACGCTCCGAACATCCTGCACTATGGCACAGCTCGGGACGGGGTCGAAATTCAGCCGGGCATGATTTTCACGATCGAGCCAATGATCAATCTCGGTCGCCCGCATGTTCGCGTCCTGAACGATGGCTGGACGGCCATTACGGCTGATCGCAAGCTGACGGCGCAGTATGAGCACACCGTGGGCGTAACCGAGGATGGCTGCGAAATCTTCACCCTCAGCCCCGGCGGGCTTGACCGCCCCGGCCTCGACGACCCAAGCTGATCGGGTAGGAGCAGATCATCACTGCGGAGGGAAAATGGACGAGACGGATGAACGAGACTTTCTTGACCGTTTCAACCAGACCAGCCGTCCGAATGCGCCCTCAAAGGCCGCTGCATCCGACAAGCCGAAGAGTTCGAGACCAAAAGACCGCAAGCACTTTCACGGTCACCGGGAGCGGCTGAGAGACCGTTTCGACAGCTATGGCGACGAGAATTTTCGCGACGACGAACTGCTTGAGCTGTTTCTCTTTCGCATCATTCCCCGCGCCGATACCAAGGTCATCGCCAAGGCGCTTCTGGAGCGCTTCGGTACTCTCTCCGCCGTGCTGGCGGCGCCCCGTCACCTCTTGTGCGAAGTTCAGAACGTCGGCGACGCCGTCGCTCAGGAGCTCGCCATCACGGCCGCCCTGCACCGTCGCTGCCTGAAACGCAATATCCAGGGCCGGAAGGTCATCTCGTCATGGTCGTCGCTCATGGATTATTGCCGCACGGCCATGCAGCATGAACCGAGGGAGCAGTTCCGAATCCTCTTCCTTGACAAGAAAAATGCGCTGATCGCCGACGAGGTCCAGGGCGTTGGCACCGTCGACCATACACCGGTTTATCCCCGCGAAGTGATCAGACGCGCTCTGGAGCTTTCGGCGACGGCGCTGATTCTCGTTCACAATCATCCGTCCGGAGACCCGTCGCCCTCGCGGGCAGACATTTCGATGACGAAGACCATTATCGACGTCGCTGCGCCGCTCGGTATCGCAATCCACGATCATGTCATCATAGCGCGGTCTGGCGAAGCCAGCCTGAAGGCCCAAGGATACATCTGAGGCTCCTGCCGCCGAAAGTCACCTCCCAGAAACATGGGCCGGAAAGATAAAGGCCGCGGTCCAGGGACCGCGGCCTTCAAAACGCTTACTGAAAAATCAACGGTATCAGGCTTCGCTGGTCGCCTCGGCCTCCGCAGAAGCCGTTCCCGTGCCGAATTCATCGTCATCTTCAGCCATCAGCTCTTCACGGCTGACGGTCTTGTCGCTCACCTCGACCTGTTCCATCAGGTGGTCGATGACCTTCTCTTCGAAGATCGGGGCGCGAAGCGCATTCACCGCATCGGGTGTATTGCGATAGAATTCCATCACCTGCTGCTCCTGACCGGGATAACGGCGAAGCTGTTCACCGAGAGCCCGCTGCAGTTCTTCATCGGTGACGGTGATGCCTTCCTTCTCGCCAATAGCCGAGAGCACCAGGCCAAGGCGAACCCGGCGGGCGGCAAGCTTGTTATAATCCGCGCGCGCTTCTTCCTCGCTCGTACCTTCGTCCTCGAAGCTCTTGCCGTTGCGCTCCAGGTCTGCTGACACCTGGTTCCAGATATTGTTGAACTCGGCCTCGGTCAGCTTCTCGGGCGTCTCGAACTGATAGCGCTCATCCAGAGCATCGAGCAGCGAACGCTTCACCTTCTGCCGGGTCATCTGGCCGTACTGGCCCTGGATCTGGTCGCGAACGATCTCGCGAAGCTTGTCCATGCTCTCCAGACCGAGCTTCTTGGCCAGTTCGTCGTCGATTTCCTGATCCTGTGGAGCAGCGACTTCGTGCACTGTCACATCGAATGTGGCTTCCTTACCCGCAAGGTGTTCGGCGCCATATTCCTCGGGGAACGTCACGGTGATCGTCTTCTCGTCACCCTTTTTCAGACCGACGAGCTGTTCCTCGAAACCCGGAATGAACTGGCCGGATCCGAGAACAAGATTGGCGCCCTCGGCCTTCCCGCCGTCGAACGGCTCGCCATCGACCTTGCCGAGATAATCCAGTGTCACGCGATCGCCGTCTTCCGCAGCGCCGTCCTTGGTCTCATAGGTCCGTGCGGACTGGGCAATCTGCTTGACCTGGTCCTCGACTTCCTCGTCGGCGACCTCGACCACCGGCCGCTCGATCTTGATGTCGGAGACATCCTGTAATTCGAACTTCGGGACGATTTCGTATTTCAGATCGAATTCGAAGTCCTGCTCGCCGGCAAGAATCTTTTCGGCCTCGTCCTGATCCTCGGTCATCACGACCTCGGGCTGCATCGCCGCCTTCTCGTCGCGCTCGGAAATCACGTTGCGCGTGGAGTTGGAAACGATGTCGTTCACGATCTCGGCCATGAAGGACTTGCCGTACATGCGGCGCAGGTGAGACGTCGGCACCTTGCCGGGCCGGAAGCCCTTGAGCCGCACCTTATCCTTGGAATCGTTGATCCGCTCCATCAGACGCGATTCCATGTCCGCGGCCGGAACGACGACCTTGATTTCGCGCTTCAGGCCTTCGTTGAGCGTTTCGGTTACCTGCATGTTCACTCTCTTTTGTCGCATGTGGGAGATGAACCGGCTTCCTCAGTTCGCCGGATGCACCTCCTGCAAAATTCGGTCGTTGCGAGACTGGACCTGCGGGTGGAGGGACTTGAACCCCCACGCCTTGCGGCACCAGAACCTAAATCTGGCGTGTCTACCAATTTCACCACACCCGCCCATGCCGATGGGAATCCACCCGCAAAAGCGCGGCTCTCTTATCACGGGCTTTCGCCGCTTCAAAGGGAAAATCGGCGCCGTTTCGCAGGAATTCCATCGAATGTGCCGGCAGGTCCCCGACCGAAATCGCTGACGGGGCAGTAAAGAAACCGTTAAACGAAAACGCCTCCAGCCTTGCGCTGTTTGCACCGCACCATTGCAAAGCTATCACTTCTCTTGTGGGTCCAAAAATAGCAAATGCATATCCAGCAGGCAGCAATCAGATGCCTTCTTGTGCAGACGCATTACGAGGAAAACGAAATGAGCATTTTCGCAAACTACCGCCGCTGGCGCATGTATCGCAACACGGTCAACGAACTGTCCCATCTGAGCGACGAACAGCTGCGCGACATCGGCGTTTACCGCGGTTCTATCGAGAAAGTGGCACGGCGCAGCCTTTGATGCTGAGCCAGATCTACGGACGACACAAATTGAAAACTGTTTAGGGCCGCTCCGCAATTGGGATGGCCCTTCTGCTATTCGCTCGCGGAAGGCCAGCGAGGGCAGATATCCCCCTCATGCAATGCTGCTATGCAACATAAATGGTAGCGACACCGACCGCGGTCGCTTAAATGTTTTCTCGACCGGGGCGGAAAACTCCTCCTCCTAATACCGCGCCGGACCATATTCGCCGAAGCCAACTCCTCCTCCCATGGCTTCGACGGAAGGCGAGAGCCGGTCATCCTCCTCCCAGACCGGTTCGAACGCAAAAGGCGCCCGTCGGATCCTCCTCCCCCGACGGGCGTTTTGCGTTTCGGGGGCACTGCCGAAACCTTGTTGTGTCTGAAGAGACAAGCCCCTATTGCCGGCGAAGCAGCTACGGGAGATGTATCATGACGGATCAACCCATTCATGTTGTCGGCGGCGGACTTGCGGGCTCCGAGGCGGCCTGGCAGATCGCGCGTTGTGGTATTCCCGTGATATTGCACGAGATGCGAGGCGTGCGCGGTACTCCCGCCCATCATACCGACGGCCTGGCCGAACTGGTCTGCTCGAACTCTTTCCGCTCGGACGACGCGTCCGCGAATGCCGTGGGCGTCATTCATGCGGAAATGCGCCTGGCGGGATCACTGATCATGCAATGCGCCGATTCCAATCAGGTGCCGGCGGGCTCGGCTCTGGCTGTCGATCGAGTCGGGTTTTCCGACGCGGTCACGGCTGCGATCGACAACGAGCCACTGATTACGGTGACGCGGGAAGAAGTGACCGGTCTCCCGCCCTCTGAATGGGACCAGACGATCATCGCCACCGGCCCTCTCACCGCGCCCTCATTGGCCGAAGCAATTGCCAAGGTAACAGGTTCAGATGCTCTGGCCTTCTTCGACGCGATTGCCCCGATTGTGCACTTCGATTCGATCGACCTCGACACGGCCTGGTTCCAGAGCCGTTATGACAAGGTCGGGCCTGGCGGCACTGGAAAGGATTACCTCAACTGCCCAATGGATGAGGCGCAATACGGCGCCTTCATCGATGCTCTGCTTGCCGGCGACAAGACGGAATTCAGGGAGTGGGAAGGCACGCCCTACTTCGATGGCTGCCTGCCGATCGAGGTGATGGCGGAACGTGGTCGTGAAACCCTGCGCCACGGTCCCATGAAGCCGATGGGCCTGACGAATGCGCACCATCCCGACAAAAAGCCTTATGCGGTGGTTCAGCTTCGGCAGGATAATGCGCTCGGCACGCTCTACAACATGGTCGGTTTTCAGACGAAGCTGAAATATGGCGCTCAGGCTGAGATCTTCCGAATGATCCCGGGCTTGCAGAATGCGGAGTTTGCCCGGCTCGGCGGCATACATCGCAACACCTATCTCGATTCGCCGCGGCTTCTCGATTCGTCTCTTTCGCTCCTGGCCCGTCGCGGGCTTCGCTTCGCCGGCCAGATCACCGGTTGCGAGGGTTACGTCGAATCGGCTGCCATCGGCCTTTTGGCAGGACGTTTCGCAGCCGAGGAGCGCGCCGGTGGCGTCCCCGACATTCCGCCCGCGACCACGGCGTTCGGCGCGCTTCTTAATCACATTACGGGCGGCCACCTCTCAACCGATGACGAGCCCGGTAAGCGTTCGTTTCAGCCCATGAATATCAATTTCGGGCTTTTCCCACCTTTGGCGCCGGGGACCAAGCTCAAGCCCGACGATTGGGAAGGCCGTTTCCGGGGCAAAGACAAGGCTCTGGCAAAGAAGCACGCCCTTTCCGCGAGGGCCTTGGGCGATTGCAAAGCATGGCTGGGCGGAAACGATGGAGCAGCGCAGGCGGCAGAATAGTTTCAGCGACGAAAGGCAATCCAGTCTTGCCGCCTGAAGAGAAGACTGCCGTCCAGGCGGCCCAACTGCTCGTCCTTGTCTGCCTCCGGTTCCGGCCATACCCAGCGCTGCACGAGAAAGCGGACTTTCCGTGCTCCTGAGGAGAGTTCCAGACTACGCGGCAACGGCTCTCCCGGCGCCAAAGATCGCGTCTCTGCCTGCAGGTCGAACGTGGCGCTTTCAGCCCCCACCGTCATGACGATTGTGTTGTTCTGCAAACGCGCTGTTATCGCGGGAGCATTGTCGTCGACCGCTACCTGAAAGGCAGAGCGCTGCTCTTGGTCCGAAAGAAATACATTACGGATCATCACATCGTATCCGGTCAGATCGATCACCTGCCGATCCAGATCGTGCATACCGCTACTCAGATTGCTAGGCGTGCGGTCAGGGTCGAGACCGAAATGCCGCGCATACGCCGTCAAATTGTTTCTATCGTCTACCGTCTTTAGAGGTTCATCGACGGTACGATCGAGAACCCCGGCCTGGTTAAGATAGGCTAGAGCACCCATTGCCTGGAGTTCCGCCTCGGCCTCTCCGTCGCGAAAATCGGCAATTTCCCTCTCAAAACGGGCCAGTTGACTCTCGATGGAGATCGACCGTGCGCTCCACGGGCCGACGCAGGAAAGCAAAAGAGCGCCACCGCCAAGGCAGAGAAGAAGGCGGTAATCGTTTCTCAGCCATTTCGAGACCTGCATGACAGCCCAGACGAGAACAACAAGACCGCCAAGGCCGAGAAGATATCGCTCTTCCGTCACACCGTAGATGCCGACGCGTTCGTAAAGTGAGACGAACAGCAGGCCAACCGGTACAATGATAAGAGCCGGCCAATATCGCATCATGAACCGGCTCGTTGCCGGGCGTCCGGTACGTTCATGCCCGGATGTTATGATCAGCGTGCCAAACAGTGTTAAAAGGTAACCGAGAACCATCCAGCCGATCTGGCCTCTCGGAAGGCTTGCGCTGATTGCAATCTTTGCCGCGTACGCATGAAGGACAAGTGTGTAGATAATCAGCAGCGGAAATGCGCCGAAATCGAACAGCGCCAGCGCAGCGCGGTCGAGCAGAATACGCCCGCCGAGATTGATTTCGCCTCGCTCCGGGATACGACCAAGGGCGAAAAGCGGCGCCACGAATAGGCCAGTCCAGATCCACGTCTGTGCAAAAACACGATCGGGTACCGGCAGTCCGAAAAGATAGCGCAGACTGGCAAGCGTCCCGGACAAACCACCAGCGAAAATCGCCAGCGTGAGTAGACCGAGAGCAGCAGCGAAACCAAGCCCGCCGAGAACGACTGGCAAGTCATCGCGCTTCGCGTTTGATGCCGCCGCAGGCACAAGCAACACCAGCGCGCCCACGATGGACGGTAACGCGTAATCGTCGTCGAGTTGAAAAGCAGCGATCAGCCCCAGCACGACGGCGACAACAACTTCGATCAACCGTATCCAACGATATGAATGTGCCTCACTTGCCAGCCTGATAACGAGGCTCGAAAGGGCCGCGACAAGAAAGAATGCACCGAAGCGCTCAAATGTATTTTCATCCAGCACATCGGCCTGGGCGAGCGATGCTGAGAGACTGAGACCGAAAAGGGCTGTGATGGTGACCGAGAAACGCGCAAACGCCCGCTTCACGCCCTCGGCGGCAAGACCGCGAAGATTTGTGATCGAACGAAGTTTTCGCTGAGGCCAGCCTGCCATGACCGATGTTTTCTTTTCAGTTCCGGATGCGACGTTGCAATAGCGCCAAATGATAGCGAAAGGGCGACAAGTGAAGCGGCGTGCGAGCGACCTCTGCGCTCATTCTATCTGCCTGTCGCAAGAGAAGCCTCGCACCCGCCAACGGCAGATAGACCTGACGAGCCTCTTGCTTGAACTGCTCTATGGCCCGGTTGGCCTTGTCCAGATGCTCCTCGCCAAGCGCGACCATGGCGCCAACCACACGACCAAGAAACGCATTGTCCTCAGCCTTCAGCCAATCTTCGGCGGTTCCGCCAGCGCTCTGCAGCAGATCATCGGGTATCCGAATCTTGCCCGCCCCCCGGTCCATCGCGGCGCTGCTTAATATCTGGCCGATTCCCCACGCACAGCCTGCATGGCCGGAAGCATCGGCAGACAGGGTGAGAGCTTGACGATCTACGATCTGAAGCAACAGTTGAAACAGCGCGCTACGGGTCTGGCCACAATAGGCCTCGAGCTCGGTACGGGTTTCAAAACGGTCCGAGTAGAGATCGGAAATGCGGCCGTCCAGCATCATCCCGAACCCGCTCATCGGCAGCTCGTATTGTGCGACCACATCCATGAGCTGTGAAGCCAAAGGGTGGCTTCGCCCCTCCCCCTGACGTTCGCCCGACAGCACTTCACGCCACCATTGAAGCCGGATCTCCCCGGCCATGGGCTCCTTTATCAGGCCCGGAATACGTGCCAGTTCGAGGTCGAACAGATGCAGTGTCGCCAGCGCTGCCCGATGATCCTCGGCGATGTAGAGGAGCGACGCATATCGCGTCCGGTCGGCGTCACGAAGAGCAGAAAGCGGGTCGAACTCCGCCATCGCCTCAGTCCACCGCGATCAGCATGGCGGCGACGGCGCGTTCCTCGGCGAGAAGAACATTATAGGTTCGGACGGCCGCGCCGGTACTCATCGGATCGGAGGAAATGCCTGCCTCTCGCAAAGCCGTGCGCAATTCCGCAGGTAAAGGCCGAAGGTCCTTTCCCATCCCGACGAGAAGAATCTCGATCTGATCCGCTTCCGCCAGGACACGATCGATATCCGCGGATGAAAGCTTCCCCTCCTCCTCCGGCTCCCAGCCGTGAATACCGGACGGAAGAAGAAGCAGGGAGCCGCGATGGCTCATATCGGCAAAGCGAAAGCCGCCATTGCCGTAAGCGTCGATCGGCGCCCGCCCGGGGAAATGGGCAGGACGCAGAACAATGGGGCCTCCGCCTTCACTCATCTGCGATCAAACCCGCGCACCGGCGGGCGTCACCTTGTCTTCCTCGTCCTTGACCATCTTCGAACCACGCAGCTTGAAAAGGATCAGCAGCGGCGCGGCGTTGAAGATCGACGAGTAGGTGCCGATGAAGATGCCGAAGATCATCGCGGCGGTAAACGAGCGGATCACCTCACCACCGAAGAAGAACAACGCGCCCAGCGCCAGCAGCGTCGTCAGCGATGTCATGACTGTTCGCGACAAGGTGTCGTTCATCGACACATCCAGAAGCTCCGGCAGCGGCATCTTGCGGTATCGCCGCAGATTCTCCCGCACGCGGTCATAGACGACGACCGTATCGTTCAGCGAATAACCGACAATCGTCAGGATGGCCGCAATGGAGGAGATATTGAATTCGATGCCCGTGAGCACGAAGAACCCGATGGTCATGATCACATCGTGCATCGTGGAGATGATCGCACCAAGCGCGAACTGCCACTCGAACCGGAACCAGATGTAAAGCAGGATAGCCAACAAAGAGACACCAACCCCAATCGCGCCGGCGCGCGCCAGCTCGGAACTGATCGTCGGTCCCACCACCTCGGTCCGGCGGAAGTCATAATCGGAAGCCAGTTCATCCTGGACCTTCGTCGCCGCACTCTGCTCCGCATTGTCACCGGCATCCTGAGCGCCGACGCGGATCAGAACCTCACGCTCCGACCCGAAGGACTGAACCTGAACCTCGCCGAGATTGAGGTCGGAGAGCCGCGAACGGATATCGCCGATATCGGCCTGACCCGTCTTGGACTGGGCTTCGATCAGCGTACCGCCCTTGAAGTCGATGCCGAGATTCATGCCGACCGTGAAGAACGCGACAAGCGCGGCCACGGACAAGATTGCGGAGATCGTGAACCCGGCCTTGCGAAGCCACATGAAGGGGATCTTCGTGACGTCCGGCACCAGTTTGATCGGCGCACCCGGCAATTCCTTTGCACGCGTGCGCTTGTACCAAAAGCCGACCAGCCACCGGGTCAGGGTGAAAGCAGTGAAGACCGTCGTGACGATGCCGATCGCCAGCGTGACCGCAAAACCGCGAACGGGCCCGGTTCCAAGATAGAACAGGATCACCGCGGCGATCAGCGTGGTCACATTGGCATCCACGATCGTGCTCAGCGCGCGCTCGAAGCCCGTTTCGATGGCGTTCAGAACCTTTCGCCCATTGCGGCGCTCCTCGCGGATACGCTCATAGATCAGAACGTTCGAATCGACCGCCATGCCGACCGTCAGGACGATACCCGCGATGCCTGGTAGGGTAAGGGTCGCACCAAGAAACGTCAGTATCGCGATCAGGAGCACGATGTTAGCAACCAGAGCAACGTTCGCGATCAAGCCGAGCGTGCCGTAAACGGCGAACATGAAGCCAACGACGAGAATGGACCCGATGATCGATGCCATAAGTCCCGCATCGATGGAGTCCTGCCCGAGCCCCGGGCCGACGGTCCGTTCTTCTACGATATTAAGCGTGGCCGGCAGTGCGCCGGCTCGAAGCAGAACGGCCAGATCCTTGGCCGACTCCGTCGTGAAGCTACCGGAAATCTGTCCCGAACCACCCGTGATCGGCTCACGGATAACAGGGGCCGAAATGACTGCCTCGTCGAGAATAATGGCGAACGGACGTCCCACATTCTGCTGGGTGGCCTGACCGAAACGAACCGCTCCGCGATTGTCGAAACGGAAGGAAACAACGGCTTCACCAGTCCGCTGATCGAAGGTGGGCTGGGCGTCCACAAGGCTCTCGCCCGAAACGATCACCCTGTCCTCAATGAGATAGGGAACGGGCGGGTCATCCGTCGAATACATAATGGTCGACCCTGCAGGCGGGCGCCCTTCGATGGCGTCCTGAACAGGCGTCGAGGTGTCGACCATCTGGAAGGTGAGCTGCGCGGTCTGACCGAGAAGGTTTTTCAAGCGCTCCGGATCATCCAGGCCCGGCACCTGAACGAGAATGCGGTCATCCCCCTGACGCTGAATGACGGGCTCCGTCGTGCCGAGCTCATTGACGCGGCGACCGACCACCTCGACCGATTGCGTCAGGGCCGAAGAGACCCGATAGGCCAGCCCCTGTTCGGTCAGGTTCAGCCGGACGAGACCGTTCTGCGCCTCGTCCATTTCGACTTCCGTCACCTGACCACCGGAAAATAGACCGGCGGAGATGGGCGAAAGCGTATCGGACAGCGCTTCACGGGCCGCATCCATCTGGCTCGGGTCACGCAGACGAAACTGCACAGCATTGCCACTGACCGCCAGACCCGTGTAGCCGATGCGCTCGCCACGCAGTGCGCTACGCGCCTCGTCGCGGATCGATTTCAGCCGGTTTTCGCGTATCTCGTTGGTATCGATCTGCAGAAGGATGTGAGAACCGCCCTGCAGGTCGAGACCAAGTGTCATCTGCCGGGTCGGAACGAAGTCCGGCAGGGCATCGAGCGTCGAACGCGAGAACAGGTTCGGCAGAGCCACGATAACGCCGGCGAGAACCGTCAGCCAGATGAGTACGGTCTTCCAACGGGCAAATTGCAGCATAACGGTTCCGGGGTCCTGAATAAGATTGCACCGCCTTTTGGCGGCGCAAGGCGGCAGAGATTTGGCAAGAAGGGCGGCAGAGCCGCCTGCTTCGAATTATTTCGTATTGGCCGGCACGGGCTCGCCCTTGACGCGAACGTCCAGGAGGCTGGTGCGCAGGACCTTGACGCGGGTATCGGGCGCGATTTCGACTTCGAGTTCAACGTCGTCGGCTTTCGTCACCTTGCCGACAATGCCGCCGCCGGTCACAACCGTATCGCCGCGACGCACCGCCTTCAGCATCTCGTCGCGACGCTTGGCCGCCGTGCGCTGCGGACGGATGATGAGGAAATACATCACCACGAAGATGAGAACGAAGGGCATGAACTGCAAAAAGGCGTCTCCTGCACCGGCCGCGCCGGTCCCCTGTGCGAAGGCGGGGGTTACGAACATGAACAAGCTCCTGCGGAAATAACGGTTGAAAGGGCGGCGAATCCGCCATCGAAACGCGCGCGAAATATAGGACTTTGCACCCTCCGCGCAACCGTGGCACATGACGACACGGCAATGAGGCCGTCCCATGCCCTTTTAAATGCAGGAGAACAAGTGCTGATGGTCGACAAGGAAGAGATATGCCTTCAGTTGGCAGGCATCCGCCAGGCATTGGAACGACTGGCGCCGGCACCGCCCATGTCACTGGATATCTCTTCTGCGTCTGCATTCATCTGGCAGCCCGAGCCTTTTCCAGGTTGGCTCGAACCTGTGGATGAGGTCGCGCGTGTGCCCATTTCCCTGATCCGCGGCGTGGATTCCAGCCGCGACCGCCTGCTGAATAATACGAGACGTTTCGCCGCGGGCCTGCCCGCCAATAATGCCCTTCTCTGGGGCGCGAGGGGCATGGGCAAATCATCGCTCGTCAAAGCCGTTCACGCCGTCTGCTCGGACGAGCTTCCGCCCGGCGAAAGCCTCAAACTCGTCGAGATCAACCGCGACGACATCGAAACGCTTCCGCGGCTTCTGTCGACACTGAAGAAGGCCTCGGCCCGCTTCATTCTGTTTTGCGACGATCTGTCCTTCGATCACGATGATACATCGTACAAGTCGCTGAAGGCGGCGTTGGATGGCGGGATCGAGGGGCGGCCCGAAAATGTTCTCTTCTATGCCACGTCGAACCGTCGACATCTCCTGCCGCGCGACATGATCGACAATGAAAGGTCGACCGCCATCAATCCGGGAGAAGCCATCGAAGAAAAGGTGTCGCTTTCGGACAGATTCGGATTGTGGCTGGGCTTTCATAAATCCAACCAGGACGAGTATCTCGCAATGGTGACAGGCTACGCCGACCATTTCGGCTTGGAGGTTCAGCCGGACGATCTGCGCCGCCGCGCGCTGCAATGGTCTGCGGAGCGAGGCAGCCGTTCGGGCCGCACCGCATGGCAGTTCATCCAGGATCTGGCCGGACAATTGGGCCAGCGGCTGTGAACCCGTAATGCGCAAAAGAAAAGGCCGGCTTGCGAGCCGGCCTTTTTGTATTTCAGTTTGAGCGGCTTTTATTCAAGCCACTTTGCCGGATCAACCGGGTTCGACTTCTTGCGAACTTCGAAGTGAACCTGCGGCGCGCTCGCATTTCCGGTCGTGCCTGCCCGTGCAACCTGCTGTCCACGAACAACCTTGTCGCCCTTCTTCACCGACAGCTCCGAGGCGTTGCCATAGACAGTGGTGGTGCCGTCATCGTGCTGAATGAGAACGGTGTTGCCGAGATCCTTCAAACCGCTGCCGGAATAGACGACCACGCCGTTTTCCGCAGCCTTCACCGGAGTGCCCATCGGCACGGCGATATCGATACCCGAATTGCCGCCGCCGAAGCCTCTGATGACTCTGCCCTTGGCCGGCCAGCGCAATTTGGAAACACCGGTCGCCTTCGGCGCGTTTTCGGTAGCCTCAGCCGCCTTGGCAATGGTTTTCACCTCTTCGCTCTTGGGCTTCTCATAGCTCGGCAACTTGGCCTTGGCTTCGGACTTGGCCGCCTCGGTCTTGGCGTTGCTCTTCGCCTCGAGCGGCCCGGTTGCGATCGGATCGACGGAAGCGCTGGAGGCACCGCCCGCCGACGCCAGTTCGCGGCCGGGCAATGTCAGGACCTGCCCGACCCGGATCGTATCGTCCGACATGCGGTTAGCAGCCTTCAACGAAGAAACGCTTGTGCCCGCACGCCGGGCAATCGCTGCCAGCGTATCGCCGGCAACCACCCGGTACTGCCCATCCTTGCCGCTCGAGGACGAAGGTGCTGTGGCCGCAGACGCACTGCTGGCCTGATTCGAGGCCGGAGCAGCGTTCGACTGACCGAAGGAAAGACGGGGAATGACCAATGTCTGACCCGCACGCACATCGGATGCGTTACCCAGATTGTTGGCCTTCGTAATCGCTTCGACCGGAACGCCGTAGCGCCGCGAAATACTGTAAACGGTCTCGCCGTCGCCAAGTGTGACCTTCGTGCCTTGCCCGTTCCACTCGGCCTTATTGGCGGTCCTAGCGGGGGTTGGAGAGGAAGTCGTCGTTTCAGCCGGCGAACCTTGCGATTGGGAGGCCGGCGCAAGCGGCGCACTGACCACACGGGTGGGCACCGATCCCGTTGAGATGGTGTCGGCACGGCTGGGCGGCGCCAGCAGCGTCGAGCCGCCGTTAGAATTGGAAGGCGGAAGCTGGCGTCGATCGTAAATCGGCGTCCGCGCCGCTGATGGCTGAGAGCTGTAGACCGGCGTCGTAGGCGCAGCACTTGCGTAAGTGCCGGGTGCATTTGCCACCGCAGCCGAGCCTCGGAGATCCTGATTGGGCCGTGCCGGCCCTCCTACCCGCTGAGGACTGGAGCTGACCGAGCCGGTGCTCATGGAGTCCACGCCGCCGGCGCTAGGAACCGCACTGTTGTAGAACCCGTCCTGATCGAAGCGAAGCGCGTCCGTGCTACAACCAGCCAGAAGACCCGCTGCAAGAAGAAGGACAACACCCCTCCCTGTCACGAGACGGTTGCGCCGCGTTACTGAAACGTCACTCCGCATGAAACACCTGCCCTTATACCCAAAACGCGTACTGGCCGGCATTAGAACCTATTAATCTTACTGCCCGGTTAAATCATTGGACCGACAGACGAGAAGCGTCCTCATGGCGAGGCGATGCTCAGAGAAAAAGCGCCTTTTCCTCGGCAAGAGGCTGCATCCGGGCAGTGGCAAAATCGGTTCGCTCGAACCGGCTGCCAACCTTCTCCAACCGGGCGACGGTTTGCTGCTGCTCAGGCTCTCCGATGGCGAGCACGGCGATACCGCCGCTGGCCATCATGTTCGAAATATTTCGCGGGAGTTCGGAAAAGGAGGACCAGACGATCATCCGGTCGAACGGCCCCTCGCCCGTCTCCAACACGTCGAAGGCACTGCCGTGACGTATCGAAACATGCGTAAAGCCCAGACGCTTCATCTGACCGGCGGCGGCGGTGGCCAGTGTTCGGTAGCGTTCGACGGATATGAGCTTTTCAGCCTGCGCTCCGATTACGGCGGCTGTGAACCCGCTACCGGTTCCTATTTCCAGCACATTTAGGCCGGGCTTCAGATCGAGGCGGGCGAGAATCCTGATCTGCTGATCCGGGCTTTCCAGCGTCTCTCCGCATTTGATCGGCAAGGAACGCGGCTGCCAAATAGCGTCGCGATACGCCGGATCAACGAAATGATCGCGCCCCGCCTTCTCGAAGGCGGAAACAAGAGCGGGATCGGTTATGCCGTTCTCCCGCGCACGCAGCGCGAATGCGGCAAATCCTTCACTCATCATCAGCCGAGGCGATCTTTCAGCGCGCCGAGTGTCTCATCATCGGTCAGGTTCAGCTTAAGCGCCGAGACCGAGATGTGCTTGTTCCGCAGGGCCTGAATGTCGGTTCCCTCCTGCTCGTCAACCTTCTCGCGTCCGAACCGCACCCAGTAATACGGGAAGCCGCGACCATCGGACCGCTGCTCGACACCGATCGTATGCATCATCCGTCCTTGGCGCGTCACTTCCACACCTTCGACCTCATCGGCGGCACATAGCGGGAAGTTGATATTGAGAAGGGTACCATCCGGCAGATCCATGCCGACGAGTTTTTTGAGGACCTCGGGACCGTGAACCTCTGCTGGCTCATAAGAGACGCTTCGTTCGCTGCTGCCGTCCCATTGATAGGCCTGGCTCAACGCGATGGATGGAATTCCCATCAACGTGCCCTCGATAGCTCCCGCGACAGTACCGGAATAGGTCACGTCGTCGGCAATGTTTACGCCGGAATTGATGCCGGAGAGGATGAGATCGGGCGGACTGTCCATAATGTGCTTGACGGCCATGATGACGCAATCGGTCGGCGTCCCGCGCACGGCATAGTGCCGCTTGTCGATTTCTCGCATCCGCAAGGGGTGCGACAGGGTGAAGGAGTGGGACAGACCGGACTGGTCCGTTTCCGGCGCCACTGTCCAGACATCGTCCGACAGTGTCTTCGCCACACGCTCCAGCGCGGCCAGTCCTTCGGAGAGAATACCATCGTCATTGGTCAGCAGAATACGCATTCGGTCCTCGTTGCCTCTCCTCGGAGCAAATGAATCATCGCATTGATGAATTCGCCCAGATCGTTCTTTTGATTCAGCTTATGCCTTCGCGACCCGATCGATACCGCCCATATAGGGCCGCAGGACATCCGGCACGGTGATGGACCCGTCCTCGTTCTGATAGGTTTCCATCACAGCAATCAACGCACGGCCGACCGCCACACCGGATCCGTTCAATGTATGAACAAACTGGGTCTGTTTCTCACCCGCGCTGCGATAGCGGGCATTCATGCGGCGCCCCTGAAAGTCACCGCAGACAGAACACGATGAGATCTCCCGATAGGCATTCTGGCCCGGCAGCCAGACCTCGATATCGTAAGTCTTGCGAGCGCCAAAACCCATATCGCCCGTGCAAAGCACGACCGTGCGAAAATGGAGCCCAAGTTTGTCCAGGACGGTCTCGGCGCATTTCGTCATGCGCTCCAGCTCTTCAACACTGCTGTCAGCGTCGGTAATGGAGACCATCTCCACCTTGTAGAACTGGTGCTGGCGCAGATATCCGCGCGTATCGCGCCCGGCTGAGCCCGCCTCGGATCGGAAACATGGCGTCAGGGCCGTATAGCGCCTCGGCAGATAGTCATGGTCGATGATTTCCCCGCTGACGATATTTGTCAGCGAGACCTCGGCCGTCGGGATCAGCCAACGATCGTCCGTGGTACGAAACAGATCCTCGGCGAATTTTGGCAATTGCCCGGTGCCATAGAGCGCTTCGTCACGGACGAGAAGCGGCGGCTGGCATTCGGTGTAGCCATGCTCTTGCGTATGCGTATCGAGGAAGAACTGACCAAGCGCCCGTTCCAGTCGAGCCAACGGGCCGGAGAGCAGCGTAAATCGCGTGCCGCTCATCTTGGCTGCCGTTTCAGGGTCCATCATTCCGAGTGCTTCGCCCAGTTCGAAATGCTCTTTCGGGGCAAAAGCGTATTCGCGCTTTTCGCCGACCTTGCGCACCTCGACATTGTCGTCTTCATCCGCACCAACCGGCACGTCGGGCAATGGGACATTGGGCAGCGTCGCCAGAAGATCATTCAGCTCGGCGTCGAGCTCGCGCGCCCGCGCCTCTCCTGCCTGCAGATCGCTTTTTAGCGTCGACACTTCCGCCTTCAGGGCTTCGGCTGTTTCCTTGTCGCCCTGCCCCATCGCCTGGCCGATCTGCTTGGAAGCCGCGTTACGGCGCTCCTGCATATCGTTCAGCTTGGCCTGGTGAGCACGGCGATCGGCATCGAGGCCGAGAATTTCGCGTGCTTTGGGCTCTGCGCCGCGATAAGCCAGCGCTTTATCGAGGTCGTCGGGATTCTGGCGAATCCATTTGATGTCGAGCATGAAAAGGCTCTCGAAAAGGAGATGTCGGGATCGTTCGAATACTGGCGCCCCTCTTGCCATGCGTCGGCATGAAAGAAAACCGCCAACCGACCCTCATCACCGGAAAGACAGAGAGCCTATTCGGAAGCCGTTTCGTCCCCGTCCTCGACTTCGCGCGGACGCTCGACACGCTTCGCCATGAAGATCGCGATCTCGTAGAGAATGATCGTCGGCAGCGCGAGACCGATCTGACTGATCGGATCGGGAGGTGTGAGGACTGCTGCCGCTACGAAGGCCAGCACGATCGCATATTTGCGCTTGTCCTTCAGCCCTTCGGAGGTGACCATACCGACCCGGGCCATCAGCGTGGTCGCCACGGGAAGCTGAAAGACCAGCCCGAAGGCGAAAATCAGCGTCATGCAGAGGCCGAGATATTCCGAGACCTTCGGTAGAAGCGAAATTTCCACCTGGCCGGGCGTACCGATCTGTTCCTGGCTCAGGAAAAACCACATCACCATCGGCATCGTGAAGAAATAGACAAGCGCCGCCCCGACCAGAAAGAGGATCGGAGAAGCCACCATGAACGGCAGAAAGGCAGAGCGTTCGTTTCGATAGAGGCCCGGCGCGACGAATTTCCAGATTTGTGCAGCGATCAACGGAAACGCCAGTACGAGGCCGCCAAACATGGCGATCTTCAACTGGGTGAAAAAGAATTCCTGTGGCGCGGTGTAGATCAGCTCTACATTACGGTGATCGAGCCCGGCCCAATCCACCGCCCAGCGAAATGGCTGCACGAGAAGGTTGAAAAGCTGCTTGGCAAAATAGAAGCAGATGAGAAATGCGACGAAGAATCCGCCAACAGCCCAGATGAGGCGTTGCCGCAATTCGATCAGATGCTCGATCAGCGGAGCGCTGGAGCTCTCGATATCGTCGTCATCATTGAAGGTGCTCACGTCCGCCCCTCTTCAGCCGGATCGGCTTTCGAGGCAGACGCCGCGGGCGCGCTCTGGCCTTCTATAGGTGCAGTCTGCGCGGGAGCCGGCGCCTCGCCGTCGCTGGCACCCGAGCCCTTGACCGGCGTCGCCGGCTTCGCATCGGACGGCTTCGTGGTCGTCGCGGTCCGCAGGTCGGATTCCATCTCGCGCCCGATCTTGTTCAGCGACGAAAGTTCACGGCGAATCGCGGTTTTCGGATTGAGAGAACGGGCATCGTCGACGATGCTTTTGACATCGTCGAGTTCCGCCTCCTTCAACGCTTCATCGAACTGCTTGCGAAAATCGCCCGCCATGGATCGCATTTTCGACGTGGTTCGGCCGAAGGTCCGCAGCATGCGCGGCAGATCCTTTGGTCCAACCACCACGACCAGCACGATCGCGACGACCAGCAGTTCTGGCCAGCCAATATCAAGCATCAGACTTCAGCGCTCCGAAGACCATCACGCATGGACGTGGAATCAGGCCTTGCGGTCTTCCGACGTCGGCTCGTTATCGATGGTCGTACCGGTTGCATCACGGCGATGCTCGACGGAAGCCTTGTCGCTGTCCTCGTCGCTCATCCCCTTCTTGAAACTCTTGATACCCTTGGCGACATCGCCCATCAGTTCCGGGATCTTGCCGCGGCCAAACAGCAGCAGAACCACAACCAGAACGATCAGCCAGTGCCAGATCGAAAACGTACCCATTGTCTTTTCCTCAATCCCCGGCGTTGGAACCTCGATGTAGGCCTAGTCGGGCTTCGATGCAAACACAAGAACGTCTGAACGACGCAATGAAAGCCTGACTTTTTTTACCTCGGGCGGCAGATAGCCTTCGCGTATCGTCGCCCGGACCCGCTCTTCCGCCCCGGCCACGGCGAGCTCTAGAATTTCACTCACTCCGAGAAACCGGCGCTTGACGATTCGCGCCTCGATGTCTCCCTCAGCTTCGGAAACCCCGATACCCACTAGCCGAATGGCGACATGGACTGTGGAGCCGTTGACGAAGCCTCTCGCCTCCATGATGCCCAGCGGCGTCTCGACGGTGCCGTTCTCGACCGTCCCCTTGAACAGGTTTACTTCGCTGAAGAAACGTGCGGTGAAGAGGTCGACAGGCTGATGATAGAGTGTCTCGGCCGTACCCACCTGAACGACGCGACCGTCCTTCAAGAGCGCAATCCGGTCGGCGATGCGCATCGCTTCTTCCGCGTCATGTGTCACGATGATCGCCGTGGTCCGGCTTTGCCGCAAGATAGCAAGCGTCTCGGCCCTCACCGTGTCCTTCAGGCGCGAATCGAGGCCCGAGAACGGCTCGTCCATCAACAGCACGGCCGGCCGCGGGGCAAGTGCGCGGGCAAGGGCGACTCTCTGTTGCTGCCCGCCGGAAAGCTCATGCGGATAAGCATCAACCTTATCGGAAAGGCCGACCCGCGCCAAAGCCACCCTGGCTTCCGCGGCACCATCCTTGCGGCTTAATTCCGTCAGGCCGAAACGGGTGTTTTCCAGCAAGGTCAGGTGCGGAAACAGCGCGAAATCCTGAAACACCATTCCAATGGAGCGTTTTTCCGGGGGCAGAAAATGCGACGGCCCGGCAATCTCCCTGTCATTCAGCATGACCCGTCCGGCACGTTGAGGCTCGATCCCGGCCGCAATGCGCAGAAGGGTCGATTTACCCGACCCGGAAGGCCCAAGCAGGCAGAGAACCTCACCGGCTTCGGCGACCAGATTGACGTCATTGAGAACCGGCTTTTCGTCGTAGGCATGTTCGACATGCTCGAAGGCCAGACGCGCCGCGAAACTGACACCCACGGATGTGGGCAGATCATCGACCTTCTTATGAATTACGGACATTCGATCACGCTTCGCTTTATCCATCGCCTCCGTCGTGAAGCATGGAACTGGCTCGGGTCAATATCCAGACTCAAGAAAGAAGGAATTCAGGCCAGAACGGCCGTCAGTTCCTCAAACTCCGAGCGGCATGCGCCTTCATCGGCATAATCTTGTCGGCCCAGCGGTTTCAAGGCGCGCTCCGCGCGCTCGGCAATTAGACCAGTCACTGCGGGCGTACGGCTCGCCAGATCGATCATCTCGTGCAATTCACCGTTACAGTGCAGCGCCATATCGCAACCGGCGGCAAAAACGTCAGCTGCGCGCTGGGCATAGCTACCGCTCATCGCATGCATGCAGAGATCGTCGCTCATCAAGAGGCCGTCAAAGCCGATCTCGCCGCGAATGATCTCCTCGACGACCTTGCGGGACGTCGTCGCCGGTCGATCCGCATCGAGAGCCGAATAGATGACATGCGCCGTCATGCCCATCACGGCTTCATTCAAACCACGAAACGGCGCGAAATCCTGTTTCAACTCGTCAAGCGAAGCATCCACCACCGGCAGTTCAACATGGCTGTCAGCACCCGCGCGACCGTGTCCCGGAATGTGCTTGATGACCGGCAGAAGCCCCCCGTCGAGCAGGCCCTGCATGACGGCGCGGCCGATAGCCTCGACCTGCTCGGGCTGATGGCCGTAGGCCCGATCTCCGATAATATCGTGCGCACCAGCTACGGGAACGTCAAGGATCGGCAGGCAATCGGCATTGATGCCGTAGCGGGCGAGGTCGAATGCATGCAGGCGAGCGAGAAGCCATGCCGCGCGAAGGCCCTCGTCACGATCGCGCTCGTAGATACGACCAAGAACCGCTCCTGGCGGATAATGGGGTGCCAGCGGTGGCGTCAGGCGCTGAACGCGCCCGCCTTCCTGATCGATGAATACGGGCATGTCCGGGCGACCGACACAATCCCGAACCGAAGCCACGAGGTCGGTTAATTGGTCCGCCCCGCCGATATTGCGCGAAAAGACGATAAATCCCCACGGCCGCTCATCGCGGAAGAAGGCGATCTCATCGTCCGTTAGCGCCTTTCCGGCAGCTCCGACGATCATGGCTTTCGATTCGGTCATGGATGATGGTTGCGCCGGTTGAGCGTGGTCTGAAAGAGTAAGAAAACGTTTTGCACGGGGAAAGTTCACCAGTGCCAGTGTCGCCGCCACACCAGCGGTGAGCCCGAGCGCCGTACGTCGTGTGAATGGCCTCATGCGCTCACCGTGGGTGCGTTGATCAGCGGCGTGGCAGGCAATCGCCTCCGGCAGACTTGATCTGTCCGCAAAGGGCCTGCGCATCGGAGAAGCTGGATGCCGAGATATTGACGCGATAATAGGTCCCGCGCCCTGGAATATCCGCGGGCACGATGTTTACGCCACGACCGGAAAGCAACGATCCATAGCGCTGGCTCATCGCGGTGTAGCTGACCTGAGCCGCCTCGCGGGACGGATGCGAGGAGATCTGCACCCAGGCCGCAGGCGTCGCACCCGAAGACGTGGTTTCTGCAACCGGCGCCTGTGCGACCGACGCGGATGCCTGCGTGTTTTCTACCGAAGCAGTTTGCTGCGGCGTGACCCGGCCAACATTCGGTCGAACCTGCGGCAGTGGGATTTCGACGATTTGCGCGGCAATCGACGCAGCATCGGGATCATCGTCCACCGCCTCGGCGGCCGCGGCTTCCGTCGCGCTGGAGGCTAGCGATTCGGTCGACGCATCACCGCTAGCAGGCGCAAGAGCAACCTCCAGGCCGCTCTGATCGTTCGCGCCACCATTCTCATCGATGGTTGACGCAGCCGAAGCACTCGCAGTGTCGGGAGCGAGAGCGCCCGCATCGGGATTCGCTGCCTTCTCGGCTGCATCCGCGCTGACGACGGCTGTCGCGCCGGCGGCAGTCGAACCTGTGGCCGCGACATTGCTCGATGCTCCTCTCGGAACGATCGAGCCGTCAGGCTTCACGATGAAGGTACGCACCTTTCGTGGCTCAATGGACACCACATTCGGGCGATCCGCTGTGCCACCTTCGACATCTTCGGCTGCAATACGGGTTTCGTCCTTACTGGCGATCTCGAGCGGTTGCTCCGTCGTATCGACCAGCTGATCCTGTCGGGGTTGCTCTCCGTCGCGTCCTTCGACGGTCTCGTAGACCTCGTTTTCAGCGACGGCGGATTTCGCAGCGGTCGATTCAGCCGGCTTTACCTTTACCGGCTCGCTGTCGGCCCGCACGATGGCAACGTCGCCATCCGACTCTCCGCCAGAGAAATAGGCATAACCGCCGCCGGCCAGAAGCAGTACCGCGAGTGCGACACCCCCGTAAAGCCCGTAGCGGGAAAACGACGAACCCCGGCTCGGTGGCAGAGCACCAAGCCGCTGATCACTGTCGGCAAAATCGTGACGGAAGTCTTCCGAATCTTCGGCAGGCGATAGCTGGCTCACATCAAAGGCAGGATCGGCAGCGGCCGTGGCGTACAACCATTCCGCATTACCATTCCGCTCGATGGCACCATCAGCATCGGCAGACAGGTTTTCCGCGTCATCATCGGACGCCGCATAGACGTCCTGAGGCGCGGCCGTCATGCCCTCGGCACGAAGGATATCGGCGAACTCGTCCGCCAGCGCATCCTCTTGTAGTGTAGTGCCGGCGTTCGTCTCCCCGGAAGACAATTCCGGAAGATCAAGCGGCTCGGTAGCAGGAACAACGGCTTCGTCATAAACGCGTGTTTCGATTTCCGGGGCTTCTGGATCGCCATAGTCCGAAACATCTGCGACAGGTTCTTCGGCAGCGCTATCGTACGCTTCATAGGCGGCCGCCGAGACTACAGCGACCATCGCCTCATCCTCGTGATCGATCATCGAGCGATCGTCCGCCGCCTCGGATCCGTCTCCATCAAGCTCGAACTGAAAATCATCTTCGGAGACCGCGGAAGTGTCCTCATACGAAACCGCATCGTCATACGATAGATGATCGTCGTTGCTGGCATCCGCGCTGTCGAGAATCTCCGTCAATTCAGCAGTTTCCGTTTGCGAGGCCTGCGCCCCCGGCTGCATATCGGCCGCACCGAGTGTTTCCCAAACGGCTCTGGCATCTTCATCACCGGCCGTAGCGGTCATCTCATCATAAGAAACCGGGGCCTCTGCCTGATCCGCATCGGCAAGGTCTTCGCGCAAAGCCGCATCGAATGCGTTGGCAAAGTCCTCTTCATCGAATTCGGCGGCAGTGAGCGTTTCCTCTGCTTCAGCAGGTCGCTCGTCGAAAAAATTGCTCTCATCGAACTCGGTCATGTCGAGATCGTTGGCATCGAGATCGATATCGAACTCATCGGGGCTGGAGGCGGACAGGGAGACATCTTCCATATCGTTGCCGGCAGCCGAAGCCTCATGAGACGCGTCCGGCATCGGCTCGATCCCGTCTTTTTGGAGAAACTCATCAGGCCGAGACGCGGGCAGGTCCGAGCCTGACAAAATAAGGTCGAGATCGTCCATCTCGCGGGCTTCCACAGCCACCGAAGACTCATCAGAAAGAGCCGGTTCAGGAGCGTCAAGCTCACTACGCTCGGCCTCGAAATCATCCGGACCGATGTTCGAAACTACGGCCTCTTGGTCAGAGTTCTCAGGCGAGACCGCTGCGTCCGAGGGTGAGGCATGCCAACCCTCTGTGACGGCCTGACTTTCGGTTTCGACAGGATCGTCGACACCGGAGAAATCGAAATTCGGTTCGTTGTCGCCATAGGCCGGCGATTCGGTCGTAGGCTCTTGCGGGTCGCGCAGCAGTTCGTCGTCCTGCATCGGGACAAATGAGGCATCCAGCATTTCTGCCAGATGCGACTCGACCGGCTCGTCTGCCGGATCATCGGCCCGTGATGAATTATCGAGCCCGATAATACGCGTCAGCTCGGCCAGCGGATCGTCGTCCGCTAGCGAGAAGTCGCGATCAGAAGGCTTCTTCTGCGAATTGGCTGCCATAATTTTCTCCGCACGCCATACCTGCTCGGAGCGCTGCAGGCATCCGGCCCCACTGTGGCCGGATAGCAACGCAATGTGGGCAAATGGTGACGGTAACTATGCAGACGCCTTGACAGATCTAGCGCATCTCTTCCGGAGCTGAGGCACCGGTGACCGCAAGACCCGCAGAAAGAACATTCCGCACGGCCATCACCAGACCCAACCTGGCTCGCGTCAACACTGCATCATCATGCTTAACGAACCGTAACTGAGCGTTCTCGGTCCCGCGATTGTAATGGGTATGGAAAGCACTGGCGAGATCGTAGAGGTAAAAGGCAACACGATGCGGCTCCATCGCGGTCGCCGCCGACTCGACCAGGCGCGGCCACTCGGCGAGCTTACGGATGAGCGCGATCTCGCCTTCGTCCGTCAATTGATCCGCGCCCTGACCGATCCCCTCCTGTGCGGCGACCTCGGGCCCGAAAGCCTCGACGGCCTGGCGAATGATCGAATGAGCGCGTGCGGCGGCGTATTGCACGTAAAAGACCGGATTATCCTTGCTTTGCTCGGTCACCTTCGCGAAATCGAAGTCGAGCGGCGCATCGGCCTTGCGGTAAAGCATCATGAAGCGGACAGCGTCGACACCCACCTCATCGACAACGTCGCGAAGCGTAACGAAATTACCCGTCCGCTTGCCCATGCGAACCGGCTCGCCTTCCCGGTACAGCTTGACAAGCTGGCAGAGCAGAACATCGATATCGATCGTCTCGGAGATCGCGCGTGCCAGCGCCTCCATGCGCTTGACGTAGCCGCCATGATCGGCGCCGAGCACGAAGATCAGCTTGTCGAAGCCGCGCTCGAACTTGTCTTCCATATAGGCGACATCTGCGGCGAAATAGGTGTAGGCGCCGTCGCTCTTGACGAGCGGCCGATCCATATCGTCCCCGACCTCGGTCGAGCGGAAAAGGACCTGCTCGCGGTCCTCCCAGTCTTCCGGCAGTTGACCCTTCGGCGGAGGCAAAGTGCCCTCATAGACGAAACCTTTCTGCCGCAGACCCTCGACAGCTGCACCGATCTTTCCGCCATTGTCGCCGTGAAGAGTCCGCTCTGAGAAGAAAACGTCATGCCGGATGTTGAGGGCGGCCAGATCTTCACGGATAAGATCCATCATCATCGAGACGGCCTTGTCCTTGGCGATAGCGAGCGCATCCGCTCCGCTCATGTCCAGCAAGGCGCGGCCATGCTCTTCGGCCAGCGCCGTGCCGACCGGAACCAGATAATCGCCCGGATAGAGCCCTTCGGGAATTGAGATCGTCTCGCCGAGCGCCTCGCGGTAACGCAGAATCACCGATTCACCGAGAACGTTGATCTGCCCGCCCGCATCGTTGACATAATATTCGCGCGTGACGGCGTAGCCTGCGAAAGCGAGAAGTCGTGCCAGCGCATCGCCGACGACCGCACCACGGCAATGGCCGACATGCATCGGGCCTGTCGGATTGGCGGAGACATATTCCACATTCGTTGCGCGACCCGCCCCAAGATCGGAGCGGCCATAATCCTCGCCAGCATCGAGCATAGTCCGCAACTGACTGTGCCAGAAACCGTCAGAGAGCCGCAGATTGATGAAGCCGGGCCCCGCCACCTCAATCGAGGAGACGTCCTCATCCTTGGCCAGTTCATCGGCGATGTTCTGCGCCAGATCACGCGGTTTCATGCCGAGGGATTTCGCCAGGACCATGGCCACATTGGAGGCAAGGTCACCATGGGCAGGATCGCGCGGCGGCTCAACCGTCAGGCGTGACAGATCAGGCGACACACCCTCTTTATCTTTAAGATCAAGAGATTGGACGACCGAACGGATTCTCTGCGCGAAATCGGCAAAAAGGTTCATAGGAGTTCTCGTTTCTTATCGGCGGCAGGGTCTCTGAACGGCGAGCCACGTCGGGCTGCCGCGTAGCCGATCGCTTGTCAGGCGTCAAACAGCCGTTCGATCTCTTTCAGGGCGTAACTGTCGGTCATACCGGCGATAAAGTCGGCTACGATACGTGCTGCTCGCGCCTCATCACCCTGTAACACCGCCTCACGCCGCCACTCGGAAGGAATCGAGGATAGATCTGTGATATAGCGCTCGAACAAGCGTGTGACTGTGTCTTCGGCCAAGGCCCGAAACGTCATGATGCCCGGCGCGCGATACATGCGATCGAAGAGAAAGGCCTTCAGCAGACGGTCCGTCTCTCTCATCTCCGGCGAAAAACCGACAGTCTGCGAACCGCGGCGGCGGATCGCGTCAGCATTCTCGGGCTTCTCTTGCGAGATGATCGTACGCGCGCCTTCGATCACGTCTTCCACCATAGCGGTGATCTGACGGCGCTGAAATTCGTGAGTGATGCGCGAAAACTCCAGCCCCGGCCAGCGGTCCCTCACCTCATTCAGCGTGTCTGCAACGAAGGGGACCGCCTCGGCCAAATCGTCGAGCGTGAAGAGCCCGGCACGAATGCCGTCATCAATATCGTGCGTGTTGTAGGCGATGTCGTCGGCAATGGCGGCCGCCTGCCCTTCAATGCCGCACCACTCGGACAGTCCCAGAGGAAATTGCGCATCGAACTCCAGAAAATAGGCAGGCACTGTCTCATCGGCCGAAGCACCGTCTCCCGTTACCGGCCCGTTATGCTTGACCAAACCGTCCAGCGTTTCCCAGCACAGATTGAGCCCATCGAAGGCGGCATAACGCCGCTCCAGCTTGGTGACGACCCGTAGCGATTGCGCATTATGATCGAAGCCGCCGAACGGCTTCATCATCGCATTGAGCGCATCTTCGCCGGCATGACCGAATGGCGTATGGCCGAAATCATGGCAAAGCGCGACCGCTTCCGCAAGATCCTCGTCGGCTTCCAGGGCACGGGAAATCGCTCGCGCGATCTGCGAGACCTCGATCGTATGTGTTAGCCGGGTCCGATAATGATCGCCGTCATCGCTGATGAAGACCTGTGTCTTGAGCTTGAGCCGGCGAAAGGCCGTGGAATGGATGATTCGATCTCGATCGCGCTGAAATGCCGTCCGCGTTGGGCTTTCGGGTTCGGGGATCAATCGGCCTCGTGTCGCTTCCGGGTCACACGCCCAGGGGGCGCGAGGCCTGTAGCCGAAACCGATTCCGGTCAATCTGGATGAGGCGTCTTCTTGCATTTCGTTCTCTTGCTTCGAGTAGCCTGCGTTGACGTTACGCCGAATGCTTCTTACCTCTGTCAGGAAACCAGACAAAGGCGACCTGCGCCATGAATGCTATCGACCATCCCATGAAAACGGTCAGCATCACTGAGAGTGCTGCCAAGCGCATCGTGCGCATCGTCGACGATTCGGAAGACAAGATCGGCCTTCGCGTCACCGTCGAGGGCGGCGGGTGCTCGGGCTTCTCCTATCTGATCGACCTGACCGATTCCAGGAACGATGACGACAAGGTGTTCGAGCGTGACGGCGCCAAAGTCCTGATAGATGAGCTTTCCATGGTTTACATGGCGGGTTCGCAGATCGATTTCGTCGACGATCTGATCGGCCAGGCCTTCAAGATCGACAATCCGAACGCCGTCGCCTCGTGCGGCTGCGGCACCTCCTTCTCTATCTGAGATCGTCTGCCGCTTTACCTCGCCTTCGTGTCCCGCTAGGTCCTTCAGCCTGAGTATGGGAGACCGGGCAGCATGAAGATCGCGACCTTCAACATCAACGGCATCAAGGCACGCCTCGATGTTCTGCTGGCCTGGCTGGATGAAAGCCAGCCGGATATTGTCGGTCTCCAGGAGATCAAGAGCCAGGATGAAACCTTTCCTCGCTCGGCGCTTGAAGATCGTGGCTGGCATGTCGAGACACATGGCCAGAAAGGTTTCAACGGCGTCGCCCTGATCTCAAAGACCCCGCCTTCGGAAGTCAATCGCGGCCTGCCAGGGGACGATAATGGCGACGCCGACGAACAGGCCCGCTTTATCGAAGGCGTGTGGGAAACGGCGGACGGGCCGCTGCGTGTCGTCTCGCTCTACCTTCCCAATGGCAACCCCGTCGGCGAGGATCGCAAATGGGGCTACAAGCTGCGGTGGATGGAACGTTTGCAGCTCTGGGCACGCGAACGGCTGGATTTCGAGGAGATGCTGGTTCTCGCCGGTGACTACAACGTCATCCCTCAGCCCCGCGATGCCCGGCATCCGGAGAACTGGAGCGACGACGCGCTGTTCCAGCCTGAGAGCCGCGAAGCCTTTCGCAAATTGCTGGCCCTCGGCTTTACCGATGCCATAAGGGCCTGCCAGAGCGAAGGCGATATCTACACGTTCTGGGACTATCAGGCCGGCGCCTGGCAGAAGAACAACGGCATCCGCATCGACCACATGCTTCTTTCACCGGAAGCTGCCGATCGCCTGGTTTCAACCGATGTGGAAAAGCACGTCCGAGCCTGGGAAAAGCCGTCCGACCATGTGCCTGCCATCGTTAATCTGCGTTTGAGTTGATCCGGGTCGGAAACCGCTATTCCGCGCTGACGACGATCTCGCCAAGCTGGTGACGGCTCATTTCATAGGCCAGTCGCCGTTCGGCCTCCGAAGCCAAACCGAAAGCCTGTTCCTGCCGCTGGCGGATCCAGCCGCGGTCGTTGCTGCCTGCCTTGTTCAGCGCTGTCGTCAGCATCGCCAGTCCCTCGACGGTCCGCCCCTTCTGGAAAAGCAGGTCTCCGAGTAGAGCTTGGGCGCCGGCATGGCCCTTGCCCGCTGCAAGCTGCAGCCAGCGCGCCGCACGGCGAAGGTTGCGCTGCTCGTCCAGAAGCATGTGACCGATCTCGAACTGCGCCTGTGTGTTACCGTAAACGGACGCGGCGCGAACATAGAGATCCATGGCCGCGCTTTCATTGGGCCGCACTTCCGTATTGGCTATGCCGGTGCGGAAATAACGCGCCAGCGCCACAAGCGCGTCGGAAACGAAAATTTCTTCCTGCGAGCCGGGAACGGCTCCATCGTCCACGATCTTCCGGAACATCTGGAAAGCGCGATAATCATCTTCAGCGATGCCATCGCCATCAGCATACATCCGCGCCATTTTCCACTTGGCGCCGGCATGTCCTTCCTGAGCGGCCTTAGCATAGGCGGCAAGCGCCCCGTCCTTGTCTCCACTACGATAGAGTTGGTAGCCGCTGCGAAACTGCGCCCACGGATCCGCGCTGCGCTCGCCCTCGTCGGCGGCAAGCGCACTTGTCCCGATCGAAACGACCAACGCTGCAGCAGCCACGAACGGCCCACAAAAATCCCACGGTGATGAGCGTCGCAAACGCATCATCGCATCCTCTCTCATGCCCCTTTACCCAACCGGATCATCTCATCGAACCGGTCGCCATCCCCTTAAGAGATGATCACGCCGTCCACGCAGCGGCGTCGTCCTCTCACCTGTAACGGGTTTGTGGCGGCATCCGGGCACAGTTCCGAATCGCACGCCGCTTTCCAGCGACGTGACGCGAGTCTGTTGCGCAATTCACACAGATTCGTGCCGAGCCTCGGACTCGTCTCCCATGGGGCCGGACTTGCCGTGCTCGGGATCGGAAGCTGGAAACAGCCGCGACAGTATTATGCCTCCGGCGAGGATAAAGAGTGTACCGAGAAGGACAGCCATGGACGGAACGTGAACCACCTCGTGCAGGAGCATACGCGCGCCGATCAAGACGAGGATCAGCGCGAGAGCGGGCTCCAGAAAGCGGAAATGCCGCATTACTCCCGCCAGAATGAAGAACAGGACGCGCAAACCCAAAATCGCGAAAACATTGGACGAGAACACAATGAAGGCGCGGTCCGACACGGCAAGCACGGCCGGAATGGAATCGACAGCAAAGATCAGATCCGTCACCTCGACGGTGACCAGAACGATGAAGAGGGGAGTCATCCAATAGCGGCCATCGCGCCGGATCAGAAAACGCTCGCCATGATATCTGTCGACGGCGCGGCCCGTTTTCATCAGTAGACGGACAGTTCGGCTCTGCTGCGGGTCGAATTCCTCGCTGCTGTCGCCGAACATCATTTTCGCGCCGGATACCAGCAGGATCAGTCCGAGCACGTAACCAATCCAGTAATAGCGATCGACCAGTTCCGCACCTGGCAGGATAAGCGAAAGCCGGATCAGGATTGCCCCCGCAATACCGTAGAAAAGCACTCTGTGCTGGGCCTCCTCAGGAACCGAGAACGCCTTGAAGATCAGGGCAATGACAAAGATATTATCGAGGGAAAGCGAGACCTCGATCAGATAGGCTGTCAGAAATTCCGAGCCCGCATCCGGTCCATCCAGCGTGAAGAGAGCTGCGGCGAAAAGGAAAGCAAGCGCCACATAGCATGACCAGGTGATGACTGCTTCGCGAACGCCGATAATGTGCGCTTTGCGGTGAAAGACAAAGAGGTCGAGAAAGAGAAGAAGAGCGACGCCCGACAGAAATGCTGGCCAGAGATAGGGAAAGTCGAGCACGTTCGTGTCTGTCCACTTCAGGGTGAGAGGAGGCGCGGTAAACTTCTGTATGGTTCGTGACCAAGAGATAAGAAGGCCAGTGCCAAGATAGAAGCCCGTGGCGTGGCTTCCTGTCCGGTTATCCGGTCATCTTGACGCCACGTTGCCGAAACTGAATGTCGACGCGGTGCGTACCGCAGATTCTTGCAAAACCAAAGGAGTCGACACAATCCGTCGCATTCTGTCCGGTATAGGTGATCTTCTGGCGGCTATCGTGCTTCTTGGCACAGCCATCGTTGCATGCGCCGGTGTGTGGTTGGCCAGCATGACGGTCGATGGCGACTATGACCGCGCGTCTCTCCATCACCGCGCTTACTCGTCTTGGGCTCACGTCGACCCGGGAACAAACGGCATTCGTAGCCAGGATGTCCAGATCGTCGCTCCTCTGCATCTGCAACCGCACCAGATCTCGGAAACCGTGCGAGAGGCATTCCTGACGGCCGAGGATCGCTGGTTCGAGGTGCATCCGGGCTTCAACCCGCTCACCTTCGGCCGCGCCATCCTTCAGGAGATGCAGGCGACGCTCGGGTTTGGGGGTAGCGGCGGCGGTGGCTCGACCATCACCCAGCAACTGGTCAAGAACCTCATTCTGACCAGTGAGCGGGACTATCTCAGGAAATTTCGTGAACTGCTGATCGCTTTGCGTCTGGAGACCATCTTCAGCAAGGACGAAATCCTTGCCATGTATCTCAACAACATTTTCTTCGGTCACGGCGCCTACGGCATCGAAGCGGCGTCACGCACCTATTTCGGTCGTAGCACGGTTTGGCCCCGGCGTAGCGGCACGATCAACATCGGCGAAACCGCATTACTCGCGCTCAGCGTTCGCGCGCCTTCGCGCAGCAACCCCGATAATGGCCGCGTACGTCTCGAAAGCGAAGCACGCCAGCTCATCAGCGCTATGAAGACACGAGGCTTCCTGACCGCTGCGGAGGCGAGAAATGCCGACGCGCAACTGCATCGCGCCAAGGGCGATCTCGACTGGGCCATGCATATTGCTCGAGCTCGCGATTTCGCGCTTGGCGTGGGCCTGCCGGAAGACCTTCAGAACCGAGCACAGCCAATGGTGGTCTCCACAACGCTTGAGCCGGAGGCCCAGCTCTATGCCGACCGGGCGGTTGAGCGTCTGCTGCAACGCGCGCGCAGAGTGGATTCCGCCTATGATGATGCAGCTGTGGTCATTCTTCGGCCCGACGGGGCCATCGCAGCCATGTCTGCCGCACAATCCTATCGCGATGCGGGTGGCTTCAACGTGCTGGCCGAAGGACGGCGATCGCCGGGCTCCACGATAAAGCCCTTCATCTATCTGTGCGCCTTCGCCGATGGAAAGACGCTGGAAACCCCTGTCCAGGACACCGCCAAGGAGTTCCGCGATGGATGGACGCCGCGCAATAGCGATGGGCGCTATCTCGGCCGGATGACGGCAGGCCGCGCACTGGCCTTGTCGCGCAATCCGCCCGCTGTCGCCCTATGGTTCGATTACGCGAACTGTTTCAATCGAACCATGCAGCAACTTGGAATCAGCGGCACGTTGCCGAACCAGCCGAGCGCCGTTCTCGGAACAGCTTCGGTGGCACCCCTCGATATCGCCCGCTGGTATGCGACGCTTGCGAATGGTGGTCGTACGGTCGAGCCCTATGCGATCTGGCACGCCAGAAGCACGGAGGGTCGAACCATCTATCACCATGAACTGCCGCCTGCCGAACCGACCCTGCTCTCTACGAACCGCTCTGCGCGCTGCACTCTCGAACGTGGTCTGAAAGGCGTCGTATCGTCAGGGGGAACGGGAAAACGCGCCGCGTTCGCCCATCCTATGGCCGGCAAGACCGGCACCAGCCAGAACGGTCGTGATGCCTGGTTCGTCGGCTATACCGGCCGCTATGTCGCGGTGGTCTGGCTGGGCGCCAAGCAGCGAACCCCGAAGCAAGCCATATCGGGTAGCGGCCTGCCGGCGCTTATCTTCGCCAATATGATGGCCACCCTCCATCAGGGCAAAGCGCGTCTGCCCCTGCCTTGCGACAGCCGGTCGCCGAGACCCGAAGGCCCCGGCGACCTAGCGCTGACGGACTGACGCTCGTCAGGAACGAAGATTGGCGACAGCCAGTTCTAGCCGCGCCGCCTGACGCGAAAGTTCGGCCGCTTTTTCCCGTTCGGCAGCGACAACTTCGGGGTCCGCCTTGGCGACGAACTTCTCGTTGGCAAGTTTCTTTTCGCTACGCGCAAGGTCATCCCTCGCCCCTTTCAGGGCCTTCTCCAGACGAAGGGTCTCGGCATCGATATCGATGAGTTCTCCAAGCGGCAGACAGAAGGTCGATTCGCCAATCACGACCTGGGCAGACCGTGGCGGAGCTGCCTCCTGATGATCGATGCTCTCGATGCGAGCCAAGCGTTCGATCGCGGAATGATGGTGACTGAGCCGGCGCTTCGTTTCGTCCGGTGCGCCCGTCACGACCAGAGGCGCCTTTGCCGCGGCCGGAACATTCATCTCGGCTCTGAGCGAGCGAACACCGCTGATGACATCGATCAGCCAGTTGATCTCCAGCGCAGCATCTTCGTCCCGCATTTCAGCGCGGGGCCATGCAGCATGGCAGAGCAAACCGTCGCGCTCCGCAGTGCCAGCCCAGAGCTCCTCGGTCAGGAACGGCATGAACGGATGCAGCAGCGCGAACGACTGGTCGAGAACATAGCCGAGGCAGGCGCGTGCTTCGGCTTTCGCCGTTTCATCTTCACCGTTGAAAACCGGCTTCAGCAGTTCGAGGTACCAGTCGCAGAGATGGTTCCATACGAACCGGTAGAGAGCCCCGGCAGCCTCGTTGAAGCGATAGTCGCCGAGCGCCTTGTCGACCGTGTCGACGGTGCGGGATAGCTCGGTCAGGATCCAGCGATTGAGCTGGTCGCTGGCCGAGGCCGGATCAAAATCGCCGCCATGGACCGCACCGTTCATACCGGCGAAGCGCACCGCGTTCCAAAGCTTCGTGCCGAAGTTGCGATAGCCGGCGATCCGCTGTTCGTCGAGCTTCACGTCGCGACCCTGTGCGGCCATGATCGCCAGAGTGAAACGCAGGGCGTCCGCGCCATATTCATCGATCAGCTTGAGCGGATCGATAACGTTGCCCTTGGATTTGCTCATCTTCTGGCCGTGCTTGTCGCGCACGAGCGCATGGACATACACCGTCTCGAACGGCTCCTTCTCCATGAAGTGAAGCCCCATCATCATCATCCGAGCCACCCAGAAGAAGATGATGTCGAAACCCGTGACCAGAACATTCGTCGGATACCAGGTCGCCAGTTCCTTGGTCTCGTCGGGCCAGCCCAGCGTAGAGAAAGGCCAGAGCGCCGAGGAGAACCAGGTGTCGAGGACGTCGGGATCCCGGGTCAGAAGATCGCCCGGCTCCAGATTTTCCAGCTTCTCCTCGACGAAGGCCTTCCACGGTCCTTCATGAGCGATGTAGTGCTGGATGGCGGCGCCAAGCGCCTCCTCCTCGGTCTTGCGAACAAAAACCTGTCCATCGGGACCGTACCAGGCCGGAATGCGATGGCCCCACCAGAGCTGCCGCGAGATGCACCACGGCTCGATATTCTCCATCCACGCAAAGTACGTGTTTTCCCAGTTCTTCGGCACGAAGTTCGTGCGTCCCTCCCGGACCGACTCGATCGCCGGCTCGGCCAGAGTCTTGGCGTCGGCAAACCACTGATCGGTCAACATCGGCTCGATGACATCACCGGACCGATCGCCAAAGGGCTGCATGATCTTCTTGTTTTCGACCAGAGGGATCGTCTCTCCCTCTTCATTGGTCACGGTAACCGCAAGGCCCTCTGCATTGATCGCTTCGACCACACGTTTGCGGGCCTCGTAACGATCGAGGCCTCTCAGCTCATCGGGAACCAGATTGATCGCGTCGACCGTGACCGGGTCCGGCTTTTCGCCGGAGCGGACCAACGCCATCGCCTTTGCGGCCTCATCAGCGTAAGGCTCTCCATCGGCGCGCATCTGTGCCTTTTCGTCCATCAGCCGATAGAGCGGAATATCGTTACGCTGAGCGACGCCATAGTCGTTGAAATCGTGCGCGCCGGTGATCTTAACGGCTCCGGAACCGAATTCGGGATCCGGATACTCGTCGGTGATGATTGGAATCAGGCGGCGATGCTCTCTAGGGCCGACCGGAATTTCGCAAAGTTTGCCGATGATTGGCGCATAGCGCTCGTCCGATGGATGGACGGCAACCGCTCCGTCGCCCAGCATCGTCTCCGGCCGGGTCGTGGCGATTGAAATGTAGTCGCGCGTTTCACGAAGGGTTTCGTTGCCCTCCGCATCCTTCTCGACATATTCGTAGGTCTCGCCGCCGGCCAGCGGATATTTGAAGTGCCACATATGGCCGTCGGCTTCCTTGTTCTCCACCTCCAGATCGGAGATGGCCGTCTCGAAAGTCGGATCCCAGTTCACCAGCCTTTTGCCGCGATAGATCAGGCCCTCATCATAGAGCCGAACGAAGACCTCGAGCACGGCTTCCGAGAGACCGTCATCCATCGTGAACCGCTCGCGGCTCCAGTCGCAGGAGGCCCCGAGGCGCTTCAACTGGTTGAAGATCGTGCCGCCCGATTCCTCTTTCCACTGCCAGATACGTTCGACGAAGGCATCTCGGCCCATGTCCCGCCGGCCCTGTTCTCCCCGCTCGGCCAGTTGGCGCTCGACGACCATCTGCGTTGCGATACCGGCATGATCCATGCCCGGCTGCCACAAAACATTGTCGCCCAACATACGACGCCAGCGGATCAGCACATCCTGCAACGTATTGTTGAGGGCATGGCCCATATGCAGCGAGCCGGTTACATTCGGAGGCGGAATGACGATGCAGTAAGGATCCGCGCCTGACTTGGACCCCGCGCCGGCAGCGAAAGCATCGGCATCATCCCAGCGTGCAGCGATCTTCGGTTCGATGGAGGAAGCGTCGTAAGTCTTGTCCAGCATGGCCTTCGGGTCCTTTTAGGGAAGGCCATGCATATCGCGAGCGTGCGCCCCGAAGTCAACCGAACTTCTGGCAGCGACCTGGTTTGTGCGCCGAACCTAGTCAGCCGCCCTGAGCGATCCGTTCGATTTCTTCCTTCACGAGACGCTCCACAAGCGTCGGAAGATTGTTGTCCAGCCAATCCTGAAGCATCGGCCGCAGCATCTCTTCGGCCATCTCGTCGAAATTGCGCTGCCGGCTGGCAAAGAACGCCTCTTTCAATTGTCCGAAGGAGTCGGCCACGGCACGTCCGGCCTCGCGAGAGAGGATCGGCGTCAGCCCGCCCGCAATGTCCAGCTCCCGGTCAGTCGAGGCGGCCGGTTCGGAAGGGCGGGACGCCGGCTGGCTCGGCAGCGACTGACGTTCAAGGGCCTTGCCGCGCTCAAGACGCTCGGCAACGGCGCGGAAACTATCTTCCGACGGCACCCTGTGCGGCATATCCGCTACCTTTTCAGCAGGGGAAGTCGCATCGTCTGGCGTTGCGGTTTCAGCGCTTGCAGTCGTCTCGGTCGCTTCGGTCTCTGGCTCTGATTCCACCTCAACCTCAGCCTCAGCCTCGGTCAAATCGTCGTCGCTTTCGGAGATCAACGAAGACTGCCAGCTTGGCGTTTCCGGTTTCGCGTCGACCTCATCCTCGGAAGTCCCGCCAAAATCATCGGCCGAGCGCGAAAGCCGTGCCTGAATGTCGGCGAGGCTGAGCGGGCGGCTGACTTGCGGTTCGCCCGATGCGACAGAAGGAGAAATCTCCTCCTTTTCAGCGAAGACCTCTTTTGCAGCAGGAGGCGGTGCCGGCGACGTATCGGTGACTGCTTCGCGGAAGGCGTTCAGTTCCGCTTCACCGGCTGCGATCACATCGCTGTCGACATCGTCGCCGTTATCATCGTCAAAGCTGACGAAATCATCGAGAACAGTGCTGGCCTCGTCGCTCTCGTCTTCATCGCGGTAGCGGTCGAACCCGGTCGTCTGTCGCTCATACCGCTCCTTCTGCCCTTCGGCAGCCGAAGCCGCTGCATCCGATTCCTCGATAATCTTGCGAATGGATGCGAGTATCTCATCCATCGAAGCCTCGCGTGCAGCACCGCTAGCCTGCGACATTACTACGCCCTCTCCCCGAACATTATCCGGTCTATGGCAATACGAATCGCCCTGACCCTACCGGAGGCCGGATCGGATGAGAATCCCTCTCACACCGTCACGGGTGGCGATTCACAGCTATCGGAGTCAGCGGTTTTCAGCGGCCGTCGGGCGTCCGCAAGCCATACCAGGCGTCCTCGACCGCTTCCAGATGCTCGTCCGGATCGTGGCGCTTCACGCCAAGACCAAGCGAATCGGCGGTCAGACGTCCGGTGGCCGAAAGAATACCGAGCGATGCGACAACCGCATCGCGCTCCGCCCCCACCTGGGTGACCTGCGCCGTGATGAGAGCCGACTGTGCATCCAGAACGTCAAGCGTCGTGCGCTGCCCGACATTTCGCTCCTCAATGACCCCGTTCAGGGCCAGCGTCTGAGCTCCGATCAGATCGAGGCCGGCGGTGATGGCCTCGCGGGCAGCGACATACTGGTTCCACGCGGCGATCACATTGGCGCGCACCTGATCGATAGTGACGTCGACATTGATCCGCGCCTGGCTGAGCTGTTCCTTGGCCTGCCGGGTCTGGGCCGAAGCGATGCCGCCCTGATAGATCGGTACGGTGACCTGCGCACCGATCGTCGCCGTCAGCGTGTCCGTCGACGATGAGGGCGCCGGGCCGTCGATGGAAGTATCGCTGAACCCCTGCTCGATTGAGGCCGTCGCACCCACCTGAGGCATGAAGGCGCCTTCACGCGACTTGACGGTGAAACTGGATGCATCGACGAGGTGCCGGTTGGCCTGAATCGCCGGATGGTTGTTCAAGGCGATGGCCATAGCGGTATTGAGCGAACCGGGAAGGTTCTTCGTCAGCGGCGAGGTCGGCCGCAGGTCGCCGGGCATGCGACCAACGACCTGGCGATAAGTGGCTTCGCTGACCGCTAGATTGGAACGCGCCAGATAGAGCAGCGCCTGCGCCTGCGAGAGCGACGCCTGCGCCTGCGAAACGTCCGTCCGGGTCGATTCGCCCACATCGAAACGGGCCCGGGCACTGCGAACCTGCTCGCGCAGGAATTCAAGGTTGCGCGTCCGAAGGTTGACGAGTTGGCGGTCCCGCAGAACGTCCATATAGGCCGTACCGGCGTTAAAGAGCGTATTCTGCTCGGTATTCACCAGATTGGCCTGGCTGGCATACACATTCGATTCGGCAGACCTGACATTGTTACGGGTCTGAAACCCGTCGAAGAGGGTCTGATTGATCTGAACGCCGAAATCGATCGAAAGCGTATCGGAATCCCTGGTCGTGGTCGCGCCGGCGGACGACGTTTCCTGACGCTGGGCGACACCGGCCAGCGAACTCGTCGCGCTGATCTGTGGCCGCATCCCGCCCTTGGCGATCGGGATATTCTCATCGGCCACGCGGACGCCCGCACGAGCACTGTTGAGGTTCGCATTATAACCATAGGCCGACGCCATCGCGCCGAAGATCGTTTCCGCATTTGCCGGAGCAGTTGCCAATGCGAAAGCGCATGAAAAGCTTATCACCTTGAGAGTGTTACGGAACACGTTCTCATCCAATCGCAGTACTTTGACTCTTACGTTTTCGTACGGGGCCGGATCGAAGAGGTCCAGTCCCAAGAGCCGAGCATCGAAATCGCTTCCGAAGATCGGCCATCAGGTGTGTCTCAAAAGACAAAGCCGGGCTGACGACGAAATCCGGGAACCGGTTTGACAGCGCAATTGAACGCCGTCCTGCCGCCGCCGACTCCGTTACCGCCAATATAGAGAACGGCGTTGGCGGCATTGCCGTGACCTTCAACGGTCACAAGGCGGCCGCCCGGCTTGAGCTGCTTGAGAATCGCATCGGGCACATAGTCCACCGCTCCGCCGATCAGAATGACGTCGAACGGCGCTTCGTCCTCACACCCATTTTCCGGATTGCCGTTGAGCACAGCAACATTGTCGTAACCGAGGGCCGAAAGACGCTCGCTCGCTGTTTCCGAAAGGCCTTCATCAGGCTCGATGGCAATCACGCTCGAGGCGATCGTCGCCATGATTGCCGAGGAATAACCCGTGGCGCAGCAGAGATCGAGAACGACGTCGCTGGCCTTCACATCCGCCAGCTGGACCATCTTAGCCAGGGGCCCCGGCTCGATAAGGTAGCGCGCCGGCGCCACTTCGATGTCCTCATCGATATAGGCGAGATCGCGAAGCCGCGATGGCACGAACTCCTCGCGCGGAACGTTAAGGAAGGCCTCGAGCACCGGTAGTGCCGTCACGGCGGTCGTCCGTAACTGTCCATCAACCATCTTGCGGCGAAGCTCTGTAAAACCCTGGCTCATCATCATCCCCATTACGCTGCGCGGATCGTCTCCGGCAGGCGGATATTCGATCAGGTCGATAGCAACAAGCCTGCGGCATCGCAAGGCGGCAGCCTTCCCATCTGATCTTGCCAAGCGCCTACAAAATTGCGCCACGCTCGCGGTGAAGAGGGCTTGACGGAGCGAAACCAGTGAAGATATGCAAAGCCCGCTGAGGACGGAGATTTTTATCCGGCTAGTTGTTTAGCTTCAAGTCTTTGGCATAGCGTGTTTTTCCACGTAAATGGCCTCGTGGCGGAGTGGTTACGCAGAGGACTGCAAATCCTTGCACCCCGGTTCGATTCCGGGCGAGGCCTCCATCACTCTTCATCAACCGATTTTTTCGTGCTTCGCCGCGCGTTGCGCCAGCGTCCGAACCAGCTGACGAAGCGCCGACGTGTCCGCCGCATCCGTGGATTGTCGATGGAAAGCACCGTCAGGCCGAGCGGTATCATCCAGAAACCCAGAACGGGCAGAAAGCCAAGCGCTCCGCCGGCGACGAGAGCCCAGCCAAGAATGAGGCGACCCGGACGCGAGCGGGGAATCGCCACGGACCGGCCGAAGAGGTCGAATGTGCGCCGACCCTTGCGAGGCTCGTGATCGTCCATCGATTTTTTTCCTTGTTGAACATCGCGAATGGCCGGGAAGCGACAAAAGATCGAGAGATTTTTTAACATGGCGGCTTGGCAAGTCGGAAAGGCCTCTGCTATAGGCCGCTTCGCTTGAGCCGCTGTTCCCCGGTAGCTCAGTGGTAGAGCAACCGGCTGTTAACCGGTTGGTCGCTGGTTCGAATCCGGCCCGGGGAGCCACTTTCTTCCATTCATCGTTCGCCACTTTGATCGACACCGACGCTATATCTGCTGTTCGGTAGCGCTTCTTTATAGGTCGAAGCCCGACGAGCCGCTCCTACAATCCGCCTTCCCTAACGGACCGTCTTCCATTTTGGGTGTTGATGGAATCGGACGGAACGCCAAGAGTGCTGAACTGATCCGTAAAGGTTTGGATTCATGATCAAACGTGACACCAGCATCGACGAAGCGGCGCGGGCCGGCTGGCTCTATTATGTGGCCGGCAAGACCCAGGATCAGATTGCGACTCAACTCGGGGTCTCACGCCAGCGCGCGCAGCGTCTTGTGAGTCGGGCGGTCAGCGAGGGATTGGTCAAGGTCCGGATCGACCATCCCATCGGCGAGTGCATGGAATTGGCAAGACAACTCGCCGCCCGTTACGATCTTAGATATGCCGAGGTCGCACCGACAGATCTGGATGCGCCCAATTCGCTGGTCGGTCTGGCGACACAGGCTGCCGCCGCAATGGAATACTGGCTGCGAAAGCCCGAGCCGCTGACGATCGCCGTAGGCACCGGCCGCTCTCTCAAGGCCATGATCGAACAGCTTTCCCCGATCCAGTGTCCGCAGCACAAGCTCGTTTCGCTCACCGGCAATGTGCGGCCCGATGGTGCGGCCGCCGTCTATAATGTCATTTTCACCCTGAACGACATTCTGAGCGTCAATGCCTACCCCATGCCCCTCCCGGTCATCGCTTCGTCGGCTGAGGAACGGCAAATGCTGCTGGCCCAAAAGACCGTCGCGCATACGATGAAGCTGGCTGCGCAATCGGACGTCGCCTTCGTCGGCGTCGGTGAACTGGACGAGCGTGCTCCCCTCATGGTCGAGGGCATGGTGACAGCCGACGAACTATCTGATCTCCGAGCCCAGGGCATTGTTGGGGAAATGCTCGGCTGGGTTTTCGATCGCGACGGACGACTCGTCGAAAATGCCCTCAATGCGCGCGTTGCAAGCTCGCCGATCCCCGACCGGGAAACATGCCTGGTTATTGGTGTTGCAAATGGCGAGCGCAAATTAGGCGCGATCCGCGCCGCACTGGTCGGGCGGCTTGTCAATGGAATGATGACCGATGAGAGCACGGCCCGTGCGCTTCTCCAGGACGACGTCTCCTCCCCTAACGAGCCCTAAAGTTCCATCGTTTCACCCACACAAATATCGGCAAAATTTCCTGTCGGAACCTTGCAGAGAGCTTTTGCTCATGCGAAATGCAACTGCTCACCGACATCGCCCTTCAATACCGGTGAACCGCAAGCAAGGCTTGCTTGCCGTGCCGCTCAGGCGGCAGCTTGCCACAGATGGCGGGGGCTCATAACACACCGGGCATTTAGTCGTTTGCCCGCAGGGAGGAAAGTTGGATTGCTGATTCTGCTCGCCCCGCCTTCGGGCTGCGTGGTGCCCGCACCCGCGCCGATCAGCGCCCGCCGCGCCACCTGCCAGTGAAATGTCACGCGAGGATCCTTTGATGGCCGTTGCCCTGAAGTCTTCCACCCTTTCCGAGATCGAGAACGCCAAGGTCCCCTCCTACGACCGCACGGCTCTGAAAGCCGGCATCCTTCACATTGGAGTCGGCAATTTTCATCGCGCTCATCAGGTCGCCTATCTCGACCGCCTGTTCGAAAGTGGAGAAGATCACGATTGGGCCATCTGCGGGGCAGGCCTCATGCCCTTCGATACGACGGTTCGCGACACGCTGGCGAAGCAGGATTTTCTCTCCACGATCGTCGCGCAGGAAGCGGGAAGCTCGGCGGCCCGTGTCACCGGTCCGATGATCGAGTTCGTCGAGCCGGGGGATCCGCAGGCCGTTGTCGACCGTCTTGCAGACCCGGCCATCCGCATTGCCTCGCTGACGATCACGGAGGGCGGCTACTTCCTCGATGCGTCGGGCCATTTCAATCCGGACCATCCGGCAATCGTTGCCGATAGCCGAAAACCGGAGAGCCCGGAAACGGTCTTCGGCGTTCTCGTCAAGGCCCTGAAGCAAAGGCGCGACAGTGGCCAGACGCCATTCACGGTGATGAGCTGCGACAACCTCCCGCATAATGGCGTCATCGCCCGCGAAGCGGTCACAGGGCTCGCGCGCCTTTCCAATCCCGAACTGGCCGACTGGATCGATATAAATGTCACCTTCCCCAATGCCATGGTGGACCGCATCACGCCCGCCACGGGAGATCGCGAACGAGAGCTGGTTCGCGAACTGTTCGGTATCGCCGATCAATGGCCGGTTTTCTGCGAAGAGTTCATTCAGTGGGTTCTGGAAGACAAGTTCGTCAATGGCCGTCCTTCGCTCGACAAGGTGGGCGTGCAGTTCGTAACGGACGTCACGCCCTACGAGACGATGAAGATCCGCATTCTGAACGGCGGTCATGCGGTGATCGCCTATCCGAGCGGACTGATGGACATTCACTTCGTCCACGAAGCAATGGAAAACGAGCTTGTCCGTGACTTCCTGACAAAGGTCGAGCAGGAAGAGATCATTCCAACGGTGCCACCTGTCCCAGAGACCGATCTCGACGAGTATCACCAGCTCACCCAGCAACGGTTTGCCAATCCCAAGATCGGCGACACGGTGCGTCGCCTCTGTCTCGACGGGTCGAACAGGCAGCCCAAATTCATTATTCCGTCCATTGCGGACAATCTGAAGAGCGGTCGCGCGCCGAACGGCCTGGCTCTGGAGAGTGCTTTGTGGTGCCGCTATTGCTACGGAGAAACGGAAAGCGGCGCCGTCATCGAAGCGAACGACCCGAACTGGGACCGCCTGAAGAAACAGGCCAGGGCTGCCAAAGACGACCCGATGGAATGGCTCGCTATGGATGACATCTATGGCACCGTCGGAGCCGATCATTCCTTCCGCGAACTGTTCGCCGGCTGGTTGAACATGCTTTGGCGCGTCGGAACCCGAAAGACTCTGGAGACATATCTCGAGCGCTGACCGAGCGGCGCTTTCAGCGCAATTTCACATCTTTCAACGAAGGGTGCATTGAACCCTGCACCGCGCGCGATACAACCATCCGGAGAACCCTCAGACACGGATGGATCGTGCCCTCACCAGACGACAATCGCCCGGCTCTGGTCCTGTTTCGCAACGATCTGCGGCTTGAGGACAACCCTGCCCTGAATGCCGCTCGGCTAAGCGGCTGTCCGCTCGTGTGCGTCTACATTTACGAGACCGAGGGCGACGCGGCGTTTCGACGACCGGGTAGTGCAAGCCGCTGGTGGCTGCACCACTCGCTGGAAAGCCTCTCCTCGTCAATCCGGTCAAAAGGCGGAAGCCTGATTTTGCGCTCTGGTCGGCTTGTCTCCGCCGTTGAAAGCCTCATTGCCGAGACAGGTGCTTGCGAAGTCCACGCATCGCGCCGTTATGATCCGGCCGGGCTGGAGGCGGATACCGAACTGGCCGACGCACTTCGCGACGGCGATATCCCCTTTTATCGGCATGAAGGCTTTCTGCTTCACGAGCCCTCCTCGGTCCGAACGTCGTCGAACCGATTTTACCGTGTTTTTTCACCGTTCGCCCGCAAGGTCATTCCGCTGGTTCAGGATGCGCGGCCAGAAACATGCGATCTGCCTTTCCATTTCGCATCGCCACCCGAGAGCGATAAACTCGGCGATTATGCATTTCTGCCCAGCGAGCCGGACTGGGCTTCAGGTTTCTCGCCGCAATGGCAACCCGGTGAGGAAGGCGCTCAGACAACGCTTCAACACTTCCTGTCAAACGGTTTGAGTGATTATACGGTTGGCCGCGATCATCCCGGCAAATACGGAACATCTCGCCTCTCGGCGCATCTGGCTTTTGGCGAGATCAGCCCTCGCCAGGTCTGGCACGGTGTGGAGACGGCGGCGCCACGTAATCCCGGGCGCGGCGTCACGACCTTTCAGCGCGAATTGATCTTTCGGGAGTTTGCCTGGCATCTGCTGACCAACCTGCCCCAGATGGCCTGGAGCAATATCGACAGCCGGTTCGACCGTTTTCCCTGGCAAGAAGACGCCAACGACCCTTCGCTTATCGACTGGCAAAAGGGCCTTACGGGCTATCCCATCGTCGACGCCGGCATGCGCGAGCTCTGGCAGACAGGCTGGATGCACAACCGTGTCAGGATGATCGTCGCAAGTTTTCTGACCAAACATCTGATGGTGCATTGGAAGCGCGGCGAAGAATGGTTTTACGACACGCTTGTCGATGCCGACCCGGCCAATAATGCTTTCAACTGGCAATGGACAGCAGGATCCGGCGCCGACGCTGCGCCTTTTTTTCGTATTTTCGCGCCCGTGACCCAGGGACGCCGCTTCGATGCCGACGGCAGATATGTCCGGGCGTTCGTGCCAGAGATCGCTGCCCTTCCAGACAAGTTTCTGCATGCCCCATGGGAAGCACCGGATGACGTACTTTCCGCCGCCAATGTGAAACTCGGCGTCGACTATCCTCGTCCTTTGGTAGACCACGCTGCGGCACGCCAGCGAGCGCTCGACGCATTTAAAGGCCTGAAGGACGATTGATGAATTTTGTAGACCCTGCCCTGTCCCGCCAAACGCGTGAAGGCCAAAAGGAAAAGCCCGACATTGCGGTCATAGGCAGCGGTATTTCAGGCGCCTCTTGCGCATGGGCCTTGCGGCATTGTGCCAATGTGACCCTTTTCGAAGCCGAAGACCGTGCAGGTGGCCATACAGCCACACGCGACGTGCAGATTGGCGACCGGAAGATTCCGGTCGACACCGGCTTTATTGTTTTCAATACGCTCACCTACCCCTTGCTGACCACGCTTTTTGATCATCTGCGGGTCAGGACGGAAGAGAGCGAGATGAGCTTTTCGCTCTCGATGGATAACGGCAGTTTCGAATGGGCTGGCTCCGATGACTGGCGGCAGGCAATCGCTCAGAAACGCAACATATTCCGTCCGCGGTTCTGGCAGATGCTCTGGGGCATGAAGCGTTTCAACGAACGCTCCGCAGAAGAACGGGGCTCCGCCTATCTGAAATCGCTCACCCTTGGGGAGTGGCTGGATCATCATAATTTCAGTCAGGCATTCCGCGACGATTACCTGATCCCGATGAGCGCAGCTATCTGGTCGACACCGCGCGAAGCGATGCTCGATTTTCCCGCAGACGCGTTCCTCTCCTTCTTCCACAACCACCGCCTCAACAGCATGGACCGGCCGAAATGGCGAACCGTGAGCGGCGGTGCGCGCAACTATCTCGATCGCCTTCTGGCTCCGGTCGGCCGCGATGGCCGAGTGCTGCTGAATGCGAAGGTGGACGCCGTGCTTCCATCGGAAGCCGGACCGATCGTCCGGACGAGCCGGATCGAGCGGCGGTTCGACCATGTGGTTCTCGCCAGCCATAGCGATCAGTCGCTCGCAATGCTGTCAGCCGATACCAACACGCGGAGGAAGTCGGTTCTCTCCGCCATTGGCTACCGGCCGAACCGTGTGATTTTGCACAGCGACTCATCTTTCATGCCCAAGCGTCGGCGCGCATGGGCAGCGTGGAACTATCACCGCTCCTCAGAGGAAGAGGGCAACGGAGAGGTCTCCGTGACCTATTGGATGAACAGGCTGCAGAATATCGATTCCGAGATTCCGCTGTTCGTCACGCTCAATCCCAGTACCGAGCCCGATCCTGCAACGATTTTCGGCGAATGGCGCTACGATCACCCACAGTTCAATGCAGGTGGAATGGCGGCGCAAGGCATTCTGGAGGCGGTTCAAGGCAAAGACGGCATCTGGCTGGCTGGTGCATGGACCGGTTACGGCTTCCATGAAGATGGCCTCCGTTCGGGCTTGCGTATCGCCGCCGCCCTCGGGGCCGACATCCCATTCCCTGCCGAATTGGAGCCGTTTTATCCCACCGATGCGGACGTCGAAACACCAAAGGACGGCTTGAGGAGAAAAGAGGCGGCCGAGTGAAGCGACGCCTGCCCTCCACGATGACTGCAAACGGTGCGCCGCCAGAAGACGCCGCCGTCCTCTATGCGGGGAAGGTGATGCATCATCGCCTTCATCCTGTCGGCCATCGCTTTTCCTACAAGGTTTATTCCCTGCTGATCGACGTCGACCGCCTGGACGAGGCCAACCGCCTGTCTTTCCTTCTGGGTATTGAAGCTCCCGGTCTTCTCTCCTTTCGTGCGACCGACCATCTGCGAAAAGACCAGACAGACCTGCGCCACCAGGCGGACGCTTGGTTTCGCGAGGCAAAGCCGTCCTCACCCCTACCCCACCGCTGGCTCCTGCTGTGCTATCCGCGCATGTTCGGATGGGTCTTCAATCCGATCAGCGTCTGGTTCGGATTGAGCGAGGACGATACGGTGCAGATGATCGTCTACGATGTCCGCAATACCTTTGGCGGAAGACATGCATATCTCGCGCCAGTGATTGAGAGCGAAATCAGCAATGCGGGGATCCGGCAGAGCAGCGACAAGCGCCTCCACGTCTCGCCCTTCATCGGCCCTGAGATGACCTATGATTTTCGCGTCCTGCCACCGGGAGAGGCGGTCAAGCTGCGTATTCACGAAACCGACAGGGAGGGGCCGCTGTTCGAGGCCGTGTTTGCCGGTCGGCAGCATCCCGTCACTACCCGCTCTCTGCTGGGGTACCTCTTCGCCATCCCCTTCCTGCCGTTCAAGATTTATGCTGCAATCCACTGGGAAGCCTTGAAGCTCTGGATCAAAGGCGTGAAATTTCGTGGCGCCGGTGATCAGGACCGTGACGATCATGACACGATCCAAAGCCGATCTGCTTCTTGCGGCGCGCGACCTGAAGGACACGAGTTTCCATGACCGACACAAGCCTTCAAGAGATTCACATTCGTCCTGGCATGGAATTGCCAAAGGCTCTGAAGGACATTCCCCTTACTGCTCGCAAGGCATTGGCCAGCCTCTCCTCGATCCGCGCCGGGTCGTTGCGAGCGACCCTGCCGGACGGCCGCCTCATCGTTATAGAGGCCAACAAGGCTGGCCCTGCCGGCCAATTGCATCTCTACAATTGGCGCCTACCACGCCGTGCTTTTATGGATGGAACGGTTGGCGTTGCCGAGAGCTGGTTTGACGGCGATTGGGACAGCCCCGACATCGTCACCTTTCTGGAGCTTTTCCTCGCGAATACCGAAACCTTGAACGAGGTTGCGAGCACCGGCAGCAGGCTCTCGCACATGGTGCAGAAGGTCCGGCACTGGCTGAACAGCAATTCGCGAAGGGGTGCCCGTCGCAATATCTCGGCTCACTACGACCTAGGCAACGATTTCTATCGTCTCTGGCTCGACCCTACCATGACGTATTCATCGGCCCTTTGGCAGGCTGGCACCGAGACGCTGGAAGAGGCGCAGAAAGCGAAATACGAGGCGTTGCTGGATGCCATGAATGTGAGCGCCGGCGAACACATTCTGGAAATCGGCTGCGGCTGGGGGGGCTTTGCAGAAAGCGCGGCCCGGAGGGGATGCCATGTCACGGGGCTGACCATCAGCCAGCAGCAACATGATTTTGCCGAGCAGCGCCTTGCGGATGCCGGGTTTGCTGACAGGAGCGAGATCATTTTTCGCGATTACCGGGACGAAACGGGCCTTTACGACCATGTTGCTTCCATCGAAATGTTCGAGGCGGTGGGCGAGCGTTGGTGGTCTACCTACTTCGAAACGCTCAGGCGAACGCTCAAGCCTGGGGGCACGGCAGGGCTCCAGATCATCACGATTCACGAGAGCGCATTCGAGGATTATCGCCGCTACCCCGATTTCATACAGCGTTACGTCTTTCCAGGCGGCATGCTGCCGACGCCCACCCATCTGCGAGCGCTGGCAAGCGAGGTGGGCCTCTCCATCGAATATGAAAATCCATTTCCTCAGGATTATGCCCGCACGCTTGCCCTCTGGCGTGAGCGGTTCGAAGAGGCATGGCCGAAGGTCCGGGCTCTGGGATTCGACGAGCGCTTTCGAAAGGTCTGGCTGTTTTATCTCTATTATTGCGAAGCCGGTTTCCGGCAGGAGCATATCGACGTTCGGCAGATCATCCTGCGCAAGCCCGCTTAGGAAAGCCCACCGAGTTTCTGAAACCGTTCAGGCTCGCTCAATGGCCGTATCGTGCCCTGCGAGCGCTCGGTGACTTCAAATCCGAAACGCTGATAGAGCCGTAATGCAGCGGGGTGATCGAGCGACGTCGTACCGATCGTGACGCGCTCCGTCCCTTCATTCCATGCTGCCGACAAGGCCGCGTGAAAGAACCAGCGCGACAGTTTGCGCCCCTGAGCATGCGCCATAAGGCCGAAGTGGACGATATGCGCAACGCCGTCACGCTTCCGGTCGATCTCGAAAAGCCCGGCTGGTGCGCCATCAAGATAGAGCACCGCGATATCCGTCGTGGATGCATCGAGGATGGACCGCAACGTATCGTCCGGAAGACGCATCCGCTGCACCCAGTGATGATTGCGGCCGATCTGGTCGAGGAGGAACCGATAGAATGCAAGTGGCACGTTGGATACGCGCATCAGGGCCATCTGCCCCGCCAGAGGCGCCGGCGGCATCGGGCCGGGTGGCTCCGTTCTTTGAAGCCAGGTGAAAACCGCTTTCAGTTCACTCATTTGTGCTGACAGTCACGGCTCCGCTCAACCACCGGCTCGCGCCGGTCCGGTCTCCACATCCGTTTCCGGTCGAGAGCCCCACTCCGACCAGGAGCCGTCATAGAGTCGAACATTCTCATACCCGGCTTGCTCCAGCGCCAGAAGCAGAGCCGCCGCTGTCACGCCGGACCCGCAACTGGTGATGACAGGCCGGTCCTTTTGAACACCTGCGTCTTCAAAGAGCGATGCGAGAGCCGCTTCGTCCTTGAGGGCCCCGTCTTTCGACAGACTTGTTGTCGGGACATTGCGCGAACCGGGGATGTGACCGGACTTCATGCCTTCGCGTGGTTCAGGCTCCTCTCCGGTGAAGCGGCCGGCAGGGCGAGCGTCGACGATCACGGCATCGCCCGAGCCGGCAACAGCTTTCATCTCATCGAGCGAGACAACGGCATTTTCATCGAAATCGGTTTCGAACAGGCAGGGTGCGACCTTCGTCGGCTCCTTGGTAACTGGGCGCCCCTCGGCTTTCCAGCCATCCGCGCCGCCACTCAGAACCGCAACATTTTTGGCTCCCATTGTGCGGAGCATCCACCAGACCCGCGGCGCCGTGAAGAATCCTGGCCCGTCATACACGACGATCCGGTCATGCACGGCGACGCCCATGGAACCGACATGCTGCGCGAAATGTCGTGGCGAAGGCAAAGTGTGAGGCAGATCGGAGCCAGGCTCGACGACCAGATCCTGATCGAAGAAGACCGCGCCGGGAATGTGACCGGCCTCATACTCTTCTTCCGCATCCCGGCCCTGCGCCGGCAGATACCAGGAGGCATCCAGGATCGACAGCCCCGGCTCATGCAGGTGCTCTTCAAGCCATTCGGCGGAAACCATCGGCTGCGGCAATTCGTCGGTCATGAAGGCGCCTTCCATTCGTGTCGCGTGTGCCATTCGGCGAGCGATTCATCGGGATATTCATCAAAGTGCTTATCGCCTGGCCCATCATGCACCTCGGCCCAATTGGCCTTGGAATCGAGCATGAGGGAGGTGATCGCCGGCGGCTCCGGCAGATCATTGTCGATGGCGGAGGCAAAGGGATGAATGAGGTCCGGCCAGGTGGGATCGAAAAGCCAAAGCCCCGATCCGCAGCGGCTACAGAAATGCCGTTCGCCGGAACTCGTTCCATGCTCCATCTCGGCATGATAGACGGTGACATTCTCCCGGCCCTCGACCTGCATCGTATCGGCATCAGCGCCCAGATTGATCGCATAGCCGCCACCGCCCTGTTGCTTTCGGCAAATGGAGCAATAGCAGCGCTGATACGGAACGGGAGCTGAGGACTCGCAGGTGAAGCGAACCGCCCCGCAATGGCAGGAACCTTCGAGTTTCATATTGCCCCTTCTTTCCTTCACCGATCGGTCAGGAAGAATCTAGGGCACCGAAGCGAATTCGGAAACGCCGGTTTTCACGCCCTTTCTTTTCGATCTTGCCAATGTGGACCGGTCCGACTTCGCCCGTCTCGGTAACATGGGTGCCGCCGCAGGGCTGGCTGTCGACATTCGCGTCATCCCCGATGCATACGAGACGGATCGACCCTGTTCCGCGCGGCGGTCGGACATTCTTGCTTTTGACAAGGCCGGGATTGGCTTCCAGCTCGCTCTCCTGGATCGTACGCGTGAAAATCGGATGATTTTCGCTAACAAGACGCATGATTTGGCTGGTGATTTCCGCCTTGTCCGGGGCATCGGCCATGTCGAAATCGACACGGCTCTCCTCCTCACCCACCGAAGCGCCGGTGATCGGAAAAGGGCAAACGACAGAGAGCAGATGGCAAGCCGTATGCATCCGCATCAGCTTATGCCGACGCTCCCAATCGATGTGAAGGATAAGCTTTTCGCCGGGTTCCGGTAGCACGCCTCCCCCGGTCAGGTGGCGGATGACGGATTTGGACGGATCACCATAGACCGTGCCGGTGACAGCTATCTGAGTGCCGTCGGCACGTTCCAGAAAGCCGGTATCGCCCGGCTGCCCGCCAGAGGTCGCGTAAAAGTTTGTCCGGTCGAGAAGGATCGCGCCATCGCCGTCTACGGCGACGACGTTTGCTTCCACCGTCGATAGATAGGCATCGGCCGCAAAGAGCTGCTCGGTCGGATCAGCCATCGGACGTCACGCGTCTTCGAAGGGGATGTCGATCTGCGGCGTCGTTTCCATCCAGCCGGGGACCGGCAGTCCCTTCCCTTCGAGAAAATCAGGGTTGAAGAGCTTGCTCTGATAGCGTGTGCCGTAATCGCAGAGGATGGTCACGATGGTGTGGCCGGGTCCCAGATCCTTGGCAAGGCGGATTGCGCCGGCAATGTTGATCCCGGAGGAGCCGCCCAGGCATAGGCCTTCCTCCTGCACCAGATCGAAGATGATCGGCAGCGCTTCCTCGTCGGGAATACGATAGGCAAAGTCCGGTGTGAAGCCTTCGAGATTGGCGGTGATGCGCCCTTGGCCGATCCCTTCGGTGATCGACGTACCTTCGCTCTTCAATTCGCCATCGGTGTAATAGCTGTAGAGAGCAGCACCGCCCGGATCGGCAAGCGCCGATTTGATCTGCGGGTTGTGCTCCTTCAATCCCATCGCCGTGCCTGCCAGCGTGCCGCCGGTGCCCACAGCCGCGACGAACCCGTCGACCTTTCCGTCAGTCTGGCGCCATATCTCCTGCGCGGTGGTCCGAATGTGTCCATCGCGATTGGCCACATTGTCGAACTGGTTCGCCCAGATCGCGCCCTTGTTGGATTCGCGGGCGAGCTTTTCAGCCAACCGGCCCGAAACCTTCACGTAATTGTTCGGGTTCTTGTAGGGAACAGCGGGAACCTCGAGCAATTCGGCTCCCAGAAGGCGGAGCGCATCCTTCTTCTCCTGGCTCTGCGTTTCCGGAATCACGATGACGGTCCGGTAGCCGAGCGCCTTGGCCACGACGGTGAGGCCGATACCCGTATTGCCGGCCGTCCCCTCGACGATGACTCCGCCAGGCTGCAACAACCCCTTTTCCTCCGCATCGCGGATAATGAAGAGGCCGGCCCGGTCCTTCACGGACTGACCGGGATTGAGAAATTCCGCCTTGCCGAGAATTTCGCAGCCGGTCAGCTCCGATGCCTTGTGGAGGCGAATGAGCGGCGTTTCGCCGATGCAATCGAGAACTGAGCGAGCCATTTGTTTTTCCATCGTTTCGAGTTTCTGCAACAGAGGCGGGAAACTATGAGGCCACTCAAACCGGTTCAAGCGCTCCTGTTCCACCTCTCCGGCCTGACACGCAAAATCAGCCTTTTCTTCAGCCGCTTCACGCAACGCCCTGAAACCCTATCTGGCGCTGCAAGACAGTTTTCAAGTTGGAGACGAACCGATGTCCCTCTACCGAGCAAAGCCAGCCGATGGCGTCTGTTTCCTGACCGGCGCTTCATCGGGCATCGGGCGTGCTACCGCCCTGATCCTGGCGCGAAAGGGATGGACGGTTCTCGGCGTGGCCCGCAGTGAAGACAAGCTCAAGAGCCTTGCTGATGAAGCGGAAGCATTGCCGGGTAAAATCATCCCCGCTCCCTGCGACGTCACCGACGAAGATGCTTTGCAGGCCTTGATGGAACGATCTGTTGCCGAACATGGCGCGATCGCCCTCGCCGTTTTTGTCGCAGGCAATTACTGGCCGGTCATCGGCACGGACCCCAGTCTGGAGAACCTAAAAAAGACATACAAAATCAACGTATTTGGAACGTTGAACGGACTTGTTCCAGCCATCCTGCACATGCGCGAGCGTGGCCGCGGACACGTCGCCATCGTCGGGTCGGTTTCAGCCTATGGCGGCCTGCCCATGGCTTCGGCCTATGGCGCTTCGAAAGCCGCCCTCAACAACATGGCCGCGGCGCTGAAATTCGATCTCGACAAGATCAACATCCGGACTCAGATCATCAATCCGGGCTTTGTAGATACGCCGCTTACCGAGCAGAACAACTTTCAGATGCCGTTCCTGATGGAGGTGGACGACGCCGCCGAAGCCCTGGTCGACGGCCTCGAACATGGCGGGTTCGAAGTGACCTTCCCGAAATCGCTCGCCTATATCCTGAAATTCATCAACCTCTTCCCCTATGGGGTCTATTTCCCCGTCATGCGCCGGGCGATGGGCTGGAAGGACAGAAAAGTTCGCGAGCCAAAGCATTTTTTCGCCAGACCCGATCGCGAAAAGCGGCCCGATGCCTCTGGTGACGATGTCGACTAGGGCGTCAGGGTGACCGACTCGGTTTCAATCCGGCTGCGAAGCTCTGTCTGAGCGTCTTCATCCAGCGGAAAGTTCCACATCAGTGCAATGGCGATCAGCTTGAAAACGATGGGTGTCCAGCCATAGAGCGCGGCGAGCGTGAAAAGCGCCGTCCCGCTGTTGTTCGTACCGTCTGACGCGTTAAAGCCGACCGATTGCAAGATTGGAAAGGCTATTCCGACGCCAAGCGCCAGCGATAATTTGGTGGCCAGCGACCATGCCGAAAAATAGAGCCCCGAGCGTTGCTCCCCTGTCGCAGCGGTATCGATATCGATGACATCGGCCTGGATCGATGATGGCAGCGACAGGTCGAAGCCGAGCGCCAGGCCGGTAACGACGACGATAACGGCAAATATGATCGCTCCCATCGGCCCGGTCAGGAACGGTACCACCACGAAAACCGCGCACGCAAAGAGCATGGCCCAGCACCAGGCGCGGTGTTTTGAGAGCTGCCTGGAAAGAAAAAGAGCCAGCGGCACGCCCAATACGCCACAGGCGAAATAGGTGAAGAGAAGCGGGCCCTGCCAATCCGGCAGACCAAAACGCGCCTCCACGAAATAAAGAAAGAGCGTCGCCGGCACGCCATTAGCCAGCCCATTCAGCAGATAGGCGGCGATGAGACGGAGGAACGGGCGGTTGGCGGCCATTGCCGCCAGACCTTCCCGAAACGCGATGCGATAGCGGCGGCTATGCTCATCGGGTTCCGGCACCACAGCGAGCGCAAGGCCACCCGAAAAGACAAGCACCAACCCTATCGAAAGCCCGAGTACGGCGAGGCCGTGCCATCCCTCGGTGCTGTCGGTGACACGTCCACCATCGATCGCGAAAGGCAAGGCGATGGCAACGAGCGTGCCAATCAGAGTGCCGCACTCGCGAAAACCCGCCACACGACTGCGTCCGCGATAATCGGTTTCCAGCTCTGCACCCCAAGCCACATAGGGCAGGTAAGCGACGGTGAAGGAAACTGCCAGCGCCGTGGCCCATGCGAACAGATAGCCAAGCCCCGCGCCCGCCGGTGGCGCCAAGAGCATATAGGCGCTGACCGCTGTCGGCAGGATGGATATGGCCACCGCCGTGCGGCGCCGTCCGAATGCCGGGCGATAACGATCAGCCATCCAGCCAACACACGGATCCGAGATCGCGTCTATCAATCGGACAGCGAGCAGCACCACCCCGACAGCGCCGAGCGGCAAGCCAAGGACATCCGTGTAGAAGGTCGGAACGACCATGTAGAGCGGCAACGTCAAAGCCGCGAGCGGCAGCGCCGGCAGAGCGTAGATACCAAGACGCCATGCCGACAGACGCTTCGCAGGGTTTCGACTGGGACGGGCCGCATTCGTCATCAGGTCGAATTAGCGCGCTGCCAAGCAGAAGGAAGCGATCTCAGATCATCGCGAAAAACTGTATATCCACAATGCATTGAACGAAAAACCGGAATCAAGACGCGAATAGCCGCCGACCGGTTCAAGATGATTGCGGCTTGGCGTCCCGGGAAAACAGGTAGATCAAGAGACCAAGCGCCAGAACAATGGCGTAGAACCCGAAAACGGCCTCGTAGCGCCACGCCGGAGAAACAGCCGCCCCGATGCCCCCGCTCAGCCACTGGCAGACACCTGCTCCGCCGATGCAGAAGAAATTGATGAGTGTCACACCCCGCCCTGTCAGTTCCTCGGGAATGAACGCCCGGCCATGCGCCATGCTGACGCCGTAGGCTGCACCGAAAAGACCGATGAGCACGAAGAGGACCGAGGCCGCCATGATAGACAGATCACCGGAAACCATCAGCAGGATCAGGGCCAGCAACACGACCACATTACCGAAGAAGATCACCCATTTTCGGGTTCGCAGCAGCGTATCGAGAGGCCCGTAAACGACCGAGCCGATGACCATGGCAATCGCCATGGCGAGGGTGACATTGCCGATCACGACCGAACTGGCGTCAAAACGCTCTGCGAGATAAGGACCCGTCCACAAGCCGCGAATGTTGGCGGCAGGGCTGTAGACGACCACCGACACGGCAAGCACGGGCCATAACGCCCTGATCTTCAGAAGGCGCAATATCCCGGCAACTCCGCCAGAGGAAGAGCCGGCCGCAAGTCGTGGCGGATCCCGCAAGAGGAAAAACGCAAGGACCGCCGTGGCAATGGTCACTGCCGCAAGGCCCATCATGACGACGCGCCATCCATAGGCCTCTGCGGCCAGCGCCAGCGGCGTCGTCCCGACGACATTGCCCGCCGAGCCGATCCCGATAAAAACGCTCATCAGGAGGGCCAGTCGCGCCGGATCGAAGCGCCGCGCAAACAGGAAGGTCATCGCCATCAGTACGGGAGCGCAACCCAATCCCAGCAACCCCATGGCAATGACGATCATGAACGGCTCGGTTGCCATGGCGAAAATGATCGCGCCGCCGCCACCCGCAAACAAAAGAAGAGCCGAAGCCGTCCGCCTTGGACCGATCCGGTCGAGCGCCATGCCGACACCGAATTGGGATAGGGCGAAGACGATGAAGAAGGCGCCCGCCGCCATGGAGAGCGTGCCATCGCTTGCTCCAAGGTCTTCTTTCAAGGCGGGAACGAGGACGGCGAGAAACGAGCGATAGAACTGGGACAGCACATAGGCCGTGCCCAGTATGACAAGATCGATCATGGTCCCTCCTCCAGCGGAAGGAGAACCTGACGTCTCATTCTCCTCTTTGCAATCCGCGCTTGTCTGCGAACAGCGTCAGATCAGGAGGTTGGCCAGCAGATCGTTGCCGGTAATGTCCTGCCATTCCCATCCCGCCTCATCGAAACGGGCGATCAGGGCCGGAAAATTCGATGGATGGTCCGTTTCGATTCCGATCACCACCGAGCCGAAATTGCGCGCGCTCTTCTTCAGATATTCGAAGCGCACAATGTCGTCCTTCGGTCCCAGAAGGCTCAGAAAGTCGCGCAGCGCACCCGGCCGCTGCGGAAAGCGGAAGATGAAATACTTCTTGAGCCCTTCCGATCGAAGTGCTCGCTCCTTGACCTCCGGCAGGCGCTCGAAGTCGAAATTGCCGCCGGACGTGACGCAGAGTACTCTTTTCCCTTCCAGCGCGCGGCCATCCGGACCGGCCAGATCCTTCAGCGCGTCAATCGATAGCGCACCTGCCGGCTCCAGAACGATCCCCTCTATATTGAGCATCTCGACGATTGTTGAGCAGACACGATTCTCGGGAATGGAAAGCACGGCGTCCGGATCGAAATCACGCAGGGCGTTGAAGGGCAGTTCGCCGATCTGAGCGACCGCTGCGCCATCCACAAATCCGTCGATGCGCGGCAGCTTCAGGCGCTCACCGGCCTCAAGGCTCCGTTTCAGGCTCGGCGCGCCGGCGGGTTCGCATAAAGTAGCCTGCAACGACAGACCGGCATCCTCTGCAACGGCCAGCATTCCGGTCGCCAGACCTCCGCCGCCAACCGGCAGGACAAGATGATCGAGTGGCTGTCCGTCCGGCCACTGTTCCAGAACTTCGGTCATGACCGTGCCCTGCCCCTCGATGATATCGGTATGATCGAAAGGCGGCACCATCAGAGCAGCGTTGTGCGACGCGTACTCCTTCGCAGCCTCGTTGCATTGGTCGAAGATATCGCCGATCAGTTCGATATCAACGAACTCACCTCCGAAAGCCCGCGTCTTGCCGATCTTCTGCGAAGGCGTCGTCACCGGCATGAACACGGTGCCCTTCCGCCCGAAATGGCGGCAGGCAAAGGCGAATCCCTGCGCATGATTGCCGGCCGACGCACAGACGAAGCCGCCTTCGTGGTGCATCACCGACTTGCGCATGAAATTGAACGCTCCACGCAATTTGTAGGAGCGTACGGGCGTAAGATCTTCGCGCTTCAACCAGATTTCGGCGCCGTACCGTTCCGAAAGATAGGCATTCTGTTGTAAGGGGGTGGGACCGAACAGTTCCCGCAGCGCTTTCTGGGCCCGCCGGGCAGCGCCAAGCATGTCATGAACGTCAGACTGGAAGCGATGTTGCAAAACGGAATTCTCCATGCCTGATCCCGCTACACACCCTCGTTCTCGGGCGGTAAGCTACGGAGGGCGGAACGGAACGGTTATCCTTCCGTCATGGCAGCAAGACACTGGCGCCGCAAGTCACCCCGGAAGAAGTGAGCCAACGTGACCACCTCGATCGTCCGCGCCACGCTCTTCATATCCGCCTATTTTGCCCTCTATCTCTCCATGCTCATGCTGATCCCCGCAGCGGTGGATCTCTATGTCGGCAATCCGGACTGGCAGATCTTCGCTCTGTCGGCATTTTGTGTCGCGGGCCTAGCGCTTTGCACCATATTGGCAACCCAGGCTCCGCCCCCGCCGCCAAGTTCGCGCCTCGCCTTCCTCGTCGTGAATGCCCTTTGGTTGACACTCAGTCTCGTCGGCGCGCTGCCGCTCTACATGTCGTCGCTCGATATCAGTTTCGTCGAAGCGCTGTTCGAGGGCGTAGCCGGCGCCACCACCACCGGATCGACCGTCCTGATCGGGCTGGACGACATGCCGCCGGGTCTGTTGCTATGGCGGTCGATCCTGCAATGGATGGGCGGCGTGGGCGTGATCGCCCTCGGGGTCTTTATCCTGCCCTATCTGAACATCGGTGGGTTCAGCTTTTTCCGTATCGAAAGCTCGGACATCGAAGACCGCCCCTTTGCGCGGTTCTCGACCTTTTCTATTTCGATTCTGCTGATCTACACCGCACTGACCGCCCTCTGCGCCTTCTTCTACGTTATGGGCGGCATGACGGCGTTCGATGCGATCAACCACTCCATGACCACACTGGCGACCGCCGGGTTTTCGACCCACGATGCCAGTTTCGGGCACTTCGCCAGCCAGCCGCACCTGCTCTGGACGGCTATCGTCTTCATGCTGATCGGCGGATTGCCGTTCACTGTCCTGGTGCTTTTTGCATTCCGCGGACAGACCGAAGCCGCGCGCGACCCGCAAATCAAGCTGTTTCTCGGTCTCGTGGCAACGGCTGCGATCGCCGCGACGATCTGGCTGGTCGTTTATCAGGACTGGCCATTCTTCCAGGCGCTGACTCACGCTGCGTTCAACGTCGTCTCGATCATCACCACGACGGGCTATGCCAGCGACGATTATACGAGTTGGGGACCGTTCGCAGTGGTCCTGTTCTTCGGGGCCAGTTGGTTCGGGGGCTGCTCCGGCTCCACATCCGGCGGCACCAAGGCCTACAGGTTCCTCATCCTCTGGCAGCTTCTGAGAACAGGCCTCCAGCGCCTCCTCTTTCCGAAGATCGTGACACCTATCCGCTATGGCGGACGGTTGGTGACACCGGAGATGCAGGCGGCCGTCATGCTGTTCGTTTCGATTTCCCTGTGTCTGTGGATCGTGCTTGCCATCGCGCTGTCCGCCATGGGGCTGGATCTCGTCACAGCGCTCTCCGGCTCCCTCAGCGCTCTGATGAATGTGGGACCGGCCTTCGGTCCCATTATCGGACCATCCGGCAATTTCCAGCCTCTCAACGACGGTGCGCTGCTCGTCCTGATCTTCGGCATGCTTCTTGGACGTCTCGAGATCCTCACCGTGCTGGTTCTTTTCACGCCCCTTTTCTGGCGTCGCTAGCGTCTGGAGTGGGTCGCTTCCGAAAGAAGGCCTCTGGCGCCATCAAAATCAAAACGGAATGAAAGACAGCGTGTTGCGTTCGATAGCGCTACACACCAAGCCAACGTCGCTCTAGAATGATCTTACGAAAGCCGATATCGCGTTCCGTGAGGCACGCGCCTTCTTGTCGGCATCAAGGGACCAGAACAATTTGAGCCTCGATCTCCTTCGAACGGCCCTGCATATCGCGGCGCATTTCGCACTCTATCTGGCCGTCACAATGCTCCTACCCGGCGCGGTCGATCTTTATGTCGGCAACCCGGACTGGCGCGTTTTCGCCATGACCTCGTTCATTGTTGCCGGACTGGCCTTGGCCCTGATACTCGCCACGCGCGGCCCCGCTCCAAGACCGTCGATCCGGCTGGCATTCCTGGTCGTGAATATTCTCTGGGTGACGCTCAGCTTTGCCGGCGCGATGCCACTTTACTTCTCTTCGCTGCCCATCGATTTCGTGCATGCCCTTTTCGAAAGTGTGTCCGCTGTGACGACGACGGGCTCGACTGTCATCACCGGTCTCGATGAGTTGCCGCCGGGCCTTCTCCTCTGGCGTTCGCTACTGCAATGGATCGGCGGCATAGGCGTCATCGCGCTCGGCCTCTTCGTCCTTCCCTATCTGAGGGTCGGCGGCTTTTCCTATTTCCGCATCGAAAGTTCCGATATCGAGGACCGGCCTTTTGCACGTTTCTCGACATTTTCCGTCGCCCTCGTGACGGTCTATATCGGTTTGACCTTCCTCTGTGCGTTCTTCTACCTGGTCGGCGGGATGACCTTTTTCGATGCCGTCAACCACGCATTGACGACTCTGGCGACAGGCGGCTTCTCCACCCATGACGCCTCCTTCGGCTATTTTCAGGATCCATGGCTGATATGGACCTGCACGGTCTTCATGACGCTCGCCGGCCTGCCCTTCACGATCCTCGCCATCGTCGCCTTCAGGCGCCAGACCGATGCCGCTCATGATCCTCAGATCGAAACCTATCTGGCGATCCTCGTTGGCCTGATCGCCCTTTGCAGCATCTGGCTGATCCTGACCGAGCAGTACGAGCCGTTCGACGCCCTTACCCACAGCGCCTTCACCTTCGTATCGGTGGTCACGACCACGGGATATGCAACGGAGGATTACGGCAATTGGGGACCGTTTGCTCTTCTGCTCGTCTTCGGCGCGATGTGGCTGGGCGGCTGCTCCGGCTCCACGGCCGGAGGCATCAAGACCTATCGGCTGATCATCCTCTGGCAGTCCTTCGTCAACAATCTCAAGCAGCTTCTCTTCCAGCGCATCGTGGCGCCGATCCGCTATGGCGATCGCGTCGTGACAAGCCAGATGGAAAAGGGCGTGATCCTCTTCATCGCCTCCTATGTCTGCATCTGGCTGATACTGTCGATCGCGCTCGCTGCGACGGGTCTCGACATCTTGACGTCGCTGACGGGAGCGCTCACGGCCATCTCGAATGTCGGTCCGGGACTCGGCACCCTGATTGGCCCTTCGGGCAATTTTCATACCCTCAGCGACACCTCGCTCTCCATCCTGATCGTCGGAATGATTCTGGGACGTCTGGAGATCGCGACAGTGCTCATGCTCCTGATGCCACTGTTCTGGCGGCGATAAAGAAGCCGAAATTCACCTTTGCTCAGGTTTGGCTGGCGGTCGATTCGCCAAGATGATCGGCGACAAACGCGCCGCGTGTTCCGAGGGGCTTTTCGGGACGGACCGTCGTATCCTCTGCGGTCTGGTGCTCGATCTCAGAGTTCAGCTCGGCCCCGAGCATCACGATGGTGAGCGTCAGCCAGATCAGAGTCATGAAGCCCACAATGGCCCCAAGCGACCCATAGGTCGCGTTGTAGTCGGCAAAGTTGGAAACGTAATAGGAAAAGGCAACCGAGACGATCATGACCAGAACGACGGCTGCGACGGCGCCGACCGGCAGCCATTTCCACTGTGCATTCTTGCGGCTGGGACCATAGCGATAAAGCAGCATCAGGCCGAAGATCATCATCACCGCCAGAAAAGCGAAACCGCCGATGCGTATAACCGGGTCCAGCCCACCGAGGTGAAGGAACTCGAGCACCACGGGCGTCACGATCACGACGGCCACCATGCAGATAACGGCGAAGACGGCGCCGAGAGTGAAGAGCAGAGAGACGGCGTTCAGGAGAAAGAAGTTCCGGCTCTCCGTCTCATTGTAGGCGACGTTCATGGCCTCGAAGACGCCCTTCATGCCGGAATTGGCGCTCCAGATCGCAATGGCGAGAGAGAACAGGAAAGCAAAGGAGAGCGTCGCGCTGTCCTGCCCCGTCAGCCGCTCAAGCTGCCCGCGGATCAGGTCTATGGCGGCCGCCGGCATGAATGCCGACATCAGCGCGAGATGGTCCGCCAGTGAGGCCGGGTCGAAGAGCAACCCGTAGGTGCTGATGAGCACCGAAAGGGCCGGCACGAGAGCAAGGAGGACGTAAAACGTTCCGCCGCCGGCCACGAGCATGACCCTGTCAGCGCTGATCGAGCGAAAGGTGCGAAGCAGAATGTCCTTCCATCCCTTCAAGGGAATCTCGGAAAACGATTTTGCGCCGCGGCCGCGGCCCCGTTCATGAATCAGGACATCGTTCATTGCTGTTCCGCGCTCTGCACACCTTGTTCTTTAAGAAAGCAGATTTGCCACCCCCATGAAATATGCGGGCCGACCGTTCCCCCAGCCTTGTGCCATAGATTTTCTGTGCTTGCGGATAGCCGGAGGCCGCTATACCGTCCGCGCCGCATTAAGGCGCCCCCTTGGCGGAACAGGTAGACGCAAGGGACTTAAAATCCCTCGACCTCGGTCGTGCCGGTTCGAGTCCGGCAGGGGGCACCATTCTCGATCTTCACGCCACGAATGCGAACCCCCTCACCCCGCTCAGGATGACGATGCCTCCTACCGACAAACCACCAACTGCCGCGATGCTCGTCATCGGCGACGAGATTCTTTCGGGCCGAACGAAAGACCGCAATGCCGGCCATCTGGCTGAACGCCTGGACCCGGTCGGCATTGCCCTACGCGAAATTCGGGTCGTTCCCGATGAGACGGCGCGCATCGTGGATGCAGTAAACGCGCTGCGCCGTTCCTACACATACGTTTTTACAAGTGGCGGTATCGGCCCGACCCATGACGACATCACCGCCGCGGCGATCGCAGAGGCGGTCGGACAACCGCTGATCGAGGATGATAGGGCTATCGCCATTCTCGAAGAGTATTACCACGAGCGGAACCTGCCCTTCACGGCGGCGAGACGCCGCATGACGCGCATGCCCGAGGGTTCGTCCCTGATCCAGAACCGCGTGTCGGCCGCGCCGGGCTTCGTCGCGCTGAACATCTATGTGATGGCCGGTATTCCATCGGTCTTTTCCGCCATGCTTGATGCGGTCCTGCCGACCCTGCAGCTTTCCGAGCCGCTCAAGATCGAAACCGTGGCGACCGGCCTCGGCGAAGGCGTCTTCGGTGAGGCTCTCGCCGAGATCGCAGAGCGCTACCCGTCGATGTCCATCGGTTCCTACCCGCGCCATGACGGTACGCACTACACTGCCGAGATCGTCATCCGTGGCATCGATGCGGGCGCTGTCGCCGATGCGAGGGCCGATATTATTGCCATGCTCGACGAACTGGTCGGGGAAAACTAGCCGCAGAGCCTTCTCATTGGGGCTTCGGGAAGACACAAGCTTGCTGACCACGCATGCGCCCAATAGGTTGCAAGAGCGCTCGCGGTTGCATCCAAACGGAGACCTGCTTTCATGACCCTTCCCGATAAAGCCTTTCCCGTTTCCTGGGATCAGTTTCACCGCGATGCCCGCGCTCTTGCCTGGCGCCTCTCAGGTCGTGAAAAGTCCTTCCGGGCCATCGTCTGCATCACGAGAGGCGGACTGGTGCCGGCGGCGATCGTCTCGCGCGAACTGAATATCCGGACGATCGAAACGGTCTGCGTTGTCTCCTATACCGGCGAGATCGGCACCGAACAGAACGAGCTGCGCCTTCTGAAAGAGATTGATGCCTCCATCAGCAGCGACGGTGGACGCGATGTTCTGATCGTGGACGAACTGACGGATACAGGCCGTACCGCCTCATTCGTCCGGGAGATGCTGCCCGAAGCCCACTTTGCCACAGTCTATGCAAAGCCGGCCGGCCGGCCGCTCGTCGATACCTACATCACCGAGGTCAGTCAGGACACATGGATCTATTTCCCATGGGATCTGGACGTGACCTACGCACAGCCGATTGCCGGCGCGGATTTTGACTAGGATCAGAGCGCTGACCGGATGAAGTTCCTCCGCGCCGTCGATTACAGCCTCGGATGGATCGCCTCCCTCATGGGAGCCCCGCCGCCCAAGCTGCAGGCTGCGGCGCTGGCCTATCGGGTCGAAGAAGACGGCGCGTTGCAATTCCTGCTGATCACGAGCCGTCGCACCAAGCGATGGATCCTTCCCAAGGGCGGCATCGAAAAGGGCGAAGGGACGGCCGAGGCTGCGCAACGCGAGGCATTCGAGGAAGCAGGCGTCGTCGGGCAAATCCACAAAGAGCCACTCGGCATATATGACGGACGGAAATATCTCGGTGCCGGCGCCACGCGGCGCATGCGCATCGTTGTCCATGCCCTCCAAGTCGAGCGCCTGGCGGAAGATTACCCCGAAGCCGGACAACGGCAGGTCCGATGGATGTCGCCGGACGAAGCTGCTACGGCCGTCGACGAAAGCCAACTTGCGGCCTTGATCCATGACGCCGCCCAGAAACTCTTGGATTGATCGATCCAAGAGGGCTCCTTTGGTTGTCAGCGTGATAATGGCATGGCCTAGTCCGACGACAGACATGGAAGAAGAACCAGGGAGACGCCGCCCGCATGGCCGATACATTCCGTAAGGATACGCTCGACAAGGATCTGTCACGCGTCGGCGAAATCGAAGCCGCCACGAGTGCCGTGAACCGTCCTTTGGTCGGCGTCGGCATTGCCTTCCTCTTCATGGTGCTGGTCATCACGCTGGTATCGATCGGCTTGTCCGGTTCTCCGGCGATGATCACGATCGTCGCGGCAGCGGCGATCGGCGCTTACATGGCGATGAATATCGGCGCCAACGATGTCGCCAACAATGTCGGCCCCGCCGTCGGCGCCAAAGCTATGACCCTGGGCGGCGCGCTCGTGATTGCCGCCGTCTGCGAAACCGCAGGCGCTCTTATCGCCGGTGGCGATGTCGTCGATACGATCTCCAAGGGCATCGTCAATCCGGGCGACCTTGCCGACACGCACGTCTTTATCGCTGCCATGATGGCCGCTCTCATCGCGGCGGGTCTTTGGGTCAACCTCGCCACTGCCATCAATGCGCCGGCCTCGACCACCCATTCGATTGTGGGCGGTGTGATGGGCGGCGGCATCGCGGCTGCAGGTTTTTCGACGGTCGACTGGAGCGTGATGGGCGCAATTGCCGCCAGTTGGGTGATCTCGCCGGTGCTCGGCGGCCTCATTGCCGCTTTCTTCCTCTATCTGGTCAAGGCTCTGATCGTCTATCGCGAAGACAAGATTGCAGCGGCGCGCCGATGGGTGCCGATATTTGTGGCCATCATGTTCGGAGCCTTCGCCGCCTATCTCACCATGAAAGGTCTGAAAAAGATCGTCACAGTCGATGGCGCGATGATCTGGATGATCGGCGCGACCACCTTCGCGCTCAGCTGGGCGATCTTTCATCCACTCATCCGGTCGCAATCCGAAGGGATGGAAAACCGCAATCAGTCGCTCCGCAAGCTGTTTCGCATTCCGCTCATCATTTCCGCAGCCTTGCTGTCTTTTGCCCACGGAGCCAACGATGTGGCCAATGCGGTCGGTCCTCTCGCCGCGGTGGTCAATGCGACCACGGCCGACAGCGTCGCGGCCGAGGTCGGAATCCCGCTATGGGTGATGCTGATCGGAGCTGCCGGCATATCGCTCGGCCTTCTGCTTTTCGGGCCCAAGCTGATTCGGCTGGTCGGCAGTCAGATCACCAAGCTTAATCCGATGCGGGCCTTCTGCGTCGCCCTATCGGCCGCCATAACCGTCATCATCGCATCCTGGTTCGGCCTGCCTGTCTCTTCCACACATATCGCGGTTGGCGCCGTCTTCGGCGTCGGCTTTTTCCGTGAAATGTGGACCTCGCGTTCCAGGCGCCGCCGTCGCTATATCGCCGCCCGCCGCGAGGCATCCGGGGGAACTTCGATCAATATGAAAACGTCTGCGCAAGACCGGACCGTCCCTCCGCCTTCGCCGGAAGTCGTTCGTCAGCGCCGGCTTGTGCGCCGCGCCCACGTCACCACCATCGGCGCGGCATGGGTCGTCACCGTCCCGGCCACTGCGGTAATGTCCGCGATTATCTTCCACATACTCCGGGCTTTCGTCTGAGGGCTCGCGCCAGACGGGTAGGCGACAAGCCCTGCCCGTCTGCAAAATCCACTACTCCACGATATCCCCAATCCTCCCAATACAAGATTTAGTATTTTCGGGATATTCCGGCCTCGCTTTGGCCTGCCTATTGATATGAGGAGCGACTCGGCTCTTTTTAGGCGGACAGGGGTGGTGCAGCCCTGTCACACTGTCTCGTTCCGTGACAAAGATTTGAACGGGACGGCGAAAATTAGGGGTTGATTAACCCCACATCTAGTAGTCTACTCACCATCGAAGCGCGACATGTAGAGGTCGCTGTTTCAAAACCAACGAAATCCATGATCGGGCCGGCCTGCGGAACCAGCGGAGAACGGGGATGTCCGCGCTATGCCGAATTTCGGGCCGCTCAGGATCCATGATGTTTTGAAGATGGGCCGTGCCTGCGAGGAATTGGCCGCGTCCGACACTATATATAGGGCCTGAAAAGCGCCCACAAACGAGGGAAGCAAGATGCAGATCACGCGACGTTTCACCGAGGCTGGGCAGTCGGCCTACGAATCCATCGCCTTTCGCAAGGCGACCAGCGAGATCCGCAATCCCGACGGTTCGATCGTATTCCGCGCCGAGAATATCGACGTGCCTGCGCAGTTCAGCCAGGTGGCCGCCGACATCATCGCGCAGAAATATTTCCGCAAGGCCGGCGTACCGGCACGCCTGAAGAAGGTCGAGGAAAACGATGTGCCGTCCTTCCTCTGGCGTTCGGTTGCCGATGAAGAGGCACTCGCCGAACTGCCGGAAGACGAGCGCTATGTCGGTGAAAGCGATTCCCGCCAGGTTTTTGACCGCCTTGCCGGCACCTGGACCTATTGGGGCTGGAAAGGCGGCTATTTCGACAGCGAGGAAGACGCCTCCGCCTTCCGCGATGAGTTGGCCTACATGCTCGCAACCCAGCGCGTCGCGCCAAACAGCCCGCAATGGTTCAACACCGGGCTGCACTGGGCATACGGCATTGACGGTCCCGGCCAGGGCCATTTCTACGTCGACCCCTTCACCGGCAAGCTTGAGCAGAGCCAGTCGGCCTATGAGCACCCTCAGCCGCATGCCTGCTTCATCCAGTCCGTGGCCGACGATCTGGTGAACGATGGCGGCATCATGGATCTGTGGGTGCGTGAGGCGCGCCTGTTCAAATATGGCTCCGGCACGGGCTCCAACTTCTCCTCGCTTCGCGGCGAAGGCGAAAAGCTCTCCGGTGGCGGCAAGTCCTCCGGCCTGATGAGCTTTCTGAAGATCGGTGACCGCGCCGCCGGCGCCATCAAATCCGGCGGCACCACGCGCCGCGCCGCCAAGATGGTGGTCGTCGATATCGATCACCCGGATGTCGAGAACTACATCGACTGGAAGGTGAACGAAGAGCAGAAGGTTGCCGCGCTCGTCACCGGCTCCAAGATCGTCAAGAAGCATCTGGCAGCGATCATCCGCGCCTGTGTCCATTGCGAAGGCCCCGATGGCGATTGCTTCGATCCGAAGAAGAACCCGGAGCTGAAGCGCACGATCAAGGCGGCCAAGCGCGATCAGGTGCCCGAGAACTACATTCAGCGCGTCATCCAGTTCGCGCGACAGGGCTACATCGATATCGAGTTCAAGACCTACGACACCGACTGGGACAGCGAAGCCTACCTCACCGTCGCCGGCCAGAACTCTAACAACTCCGTCTCGCTGAAGGATGACTTCCTGCGCGCTGTCGAGGCCGATCTCGACTGGCACCTCACCTCGCGCAAGACCGGCGAGCCGATGAAGACGCTCCGCGCCCGCGATCTTTGGGACAAGATCGGCTATGCCGCATGGGCCTCTGCCGATCCGGGCCTGCACTTCAACACCACCATGAACGACTGGCACACTTGCCCGTCGGGCGGCCGCATCAACGCCTCCAATCCGTGCAGCGAATACATGTTCCTAGACGACACGGCGTGCAACCTCGCCTCGCTGAACCTGCTGCAGTTCTACGACCGTGAAACCCGTCGCATGAAGCTCGACGATTACGAGCATGCCGTACGCCTGTGGACCGTCGTGCTGGAAGTCTCGGTCATGATGGCGCAGTTCCCGAGCCGGCAGATCGCCGAACTCTCCTACCGCTACCGCACGCTCGGCCTCGGCTTTGCGAACATTGGCGGCGTGCTGATGACCGCCGGCATTCCCTATGACAGCGACGAAGGCCGCGCGATCTGCGGGGCGCTGTCCGCCATCATGACGGGCGTGGCCTACGAGACCTCCGCCGAAATGGCATCCGAACTTGGCGCCTTCCCCGGCTACGAGGACAATGCCGACGCCATGCTGCGGGTGATCCGCAATCACCGCCGTGCGGCGCATGGCGAAGCGGATGGCTACGAGCATCTCGCCGTCAATCCGGTGCCGCTCGACCACGCCAATCTGGAAGATGACGACCTGGCCACCCGCGCCAAGGCCGCCTGGGACCGCGCTCTCGAAAAGGGCCAGGAACACGGCTACCGCAACGCGCAGGCGACCGTCGTCGCACCGACCGGCACGATCGGTCTCGTCATGGATTGCGATACGACGGGCATCGAGCCGGACTTCGCCCTCGTGAAGTTCAAGAAGCTGGCCGGCGGCGGCTACTTCAAGATCATCAACCGCGCCGTGCCGGAGGCGCTGCGCACACTCGGCTACAGCGAAAGCGATATTGCCGAGATCGAAGCCTACGCCGTCGGCCATGGCAACATGAACCAGGCGCCCGCCATCAACCCGGCGACGCTTGCCGCCAAGGGCCTGCCGGACGACAAGATCGCCATGCTGAACGAGGCGATGAAGAACGCCTTCGACATCAAGTTCGTCTTCAACAAGTGGACGCTTGGCGAAGACCTGCTGAAGGATCTCGGCGTCACCGACGAGCAGCTCGAGGATATGAGCTTCGAACTGCTGCCGCATCTCGGCTTCTCCAAGAAGGAGATCGAGGCCGCCAACATCCACGTCTGCGGCGCGATGACGCTGGAAGGCGCACCGCACCTGAAGGATGAGCACCTGCCCGTCTTCGACTGCGCCAATGCCTGCGGCAAGGTCGGCAAGCGCTATCTGTCGGTCGACAGCCACATCCGCATGATGGCGGCCGCCCAGCCCTTCATCTCCGGTGCGATCTCCAAGACCATCAACATGCCGAACGAGGCGACGGTCGAGGATTGCAAGGCGGCCTACATGCTCTCATGGAAGCTGGCGCTGAAGGCGAACGCCCTCTACCGCGATGGCAGCAAGCTCAGCCAGCCGCTCAACGCCTCGCTCGTGGAAGATGATGAAGACGAGGACGATCTGCTGGAAGAGCTGCTGGAGGCCCCGGCCTCGGCCCGCGCCGCCCATGTGACGGAGAAGATCGTCGAAAAGATCATCGAGCGCGAGGTGCAGGTTCGCAGTCTTCGCGACAAGCTGCCGAACCGCCGCAAGGGCTACACCCAGAAGGCTGTCATTGGCGGGCACAAGGTCTATCTGCGCACCGGCGAATTCGATGATGGCCGCCTCGGCGAGATCTTCATCGACATGCACAAGGAAGGTGCCGCCTTCCGCGCCATGATGAACAACTTCGCCATCGCCATCTCGCTGGGCCTGCAATATGGCGTGCCGCTGGAAGAATATGTGGAGGCCTTCACCTTCACCAAGTTCGATCCCGCCGGCCCCGTCATCGGCAATGACGCCATCAAGAGCGCCACCTCGATCCTTGACTACGTCTTCCGCGAACTGGCCGTCTCCTATCTCGGCCAGAACGAACTGGCCCATGTCGACCAGTCCAATTTCGAGACGACGGCCCTCGGCAAGGGCATCAAGGAAGGCAAGACCGTCCCGGTTTCCAAGGGCTGGACGCGTGGCCACACGCTGAAGCTGGTCCCGGGCCGCGACGCGATCGACGCCGTGCCGGCAGGTTTTGCCGGTGGCAGCGGCGCCCCGACAGGCGCCAACACCAACACGGCCAGCGCCAAGTCGGGCAATGCAGCAGCCACGGCGGCAGCATCGAAGGGTGGCGCGGCGGTTGCCGTCGCGCTCGACCTCAACGAGGACCCCGCCGCCTTTAAGCGTGACTATGAGGAGCGCCAGAAGGACTTTGCCGAGGACATCGCCCTCGACCATCAGGAGGAAGGCGCGACCGGCCTCTTCACCGAGGACAACGCCTCTTCCGCCGAAGCCGCCCGCGCCGAAGCCAAGAAGCTGGAAGCCAATCGCCGCGTGAAGGCCCTCTCCATGGGCTATACGGGCAATAGCTGCCCCGAATGCCAGAACTTCACGATGGTCCGCAACGGCACCTGCGAGAAGTGCGACACGTGTGGAAGCACGAGTGGGTGTAGCTAAAAGGTAATGAAGGAGAGGCGCGGGCAACCGCGCCTCTTTTGCCAGAAGAACAAATAGAGAATTCTTATCTGCAAAGCCCAGCTTGCATCGAAGGACGAACGACTACCCAAATTCTGTGGACGACTTGCAAAGCGGGTGTGGAAAAGCTGGAAAAACCGAACGAGTGGAGATTTCCACAAAAACCTGCCATTTGTCCGAATCGCCGCTTGCGCGACTTAAGCCACTAGATATAGTAGCATCATATAGATCGAAATACGAAATCCAGACGCCAGCGCAACCTAAGAGATTCCAATAGTGCTCCACAATCACTTCCTCCATGTTTTCCACACGTTTGGAAAAAGTGAGTCAGTTGACGGGAGCGGAGGGGGAGAAGAAATTAAAAGGGCGATGCAGTTACCGCTGCATCGCCCTGGAACAGACAGGGAGCTCACGCCGCCCTGAGTCCCGTGCACTAGTCCGTGCGAGACAATGCTGTTCCTCCGACCAACAGATGTCAACCAGTGTGCCTGGTCGACAGCGTAACGTTGCGTGAGAAAGGAGGAGAGTGATGCCTCAAACTGTTCGGTACCACTGCCTTAACTGTGGCCATAATTTCTCTTGTGAAATATTGACTCACGACGAACTGCGCGACGCTAGGAGTCAATTGAAATCTCTATCGCCAGTCCATTGCCCTCAATGTAATCGAACCGATTTGCGACGCGAATAAACGTGGCAATCAATAGCGCTGACGACTGTTGGCGCTATTTTTTCTAGGAAAATGGAAAATGAAGATATTTCTCAGTTCTGTAATGCGTGATTTCGAGGATGATAGAGAAGCCGCCTTCCGCGCTATTCGAATGATCGGCCATCAGATCATCCGCGCTGAGGATTTTGACCCTTCATCCACATCACCACGAAATACATGCTTACGTGGGGTGCGTGAATCGGATTTAGTTATTCTCCTTTTGGGGGAGCGCTATGGATTTCCACAAGCTTCCGGCTTGTCGGCTACCCACGAAGAATTCCGAGAAGCTGCGGGCACGAAAGATCTAATAGTTTATATAAAAAATATGTCTAATCGAGAACCGGATCAGCAGCAGTTTGTCGAGGAGGTTCAGAAATGGGAGAATGGTTGTTTTACAGGAAATTACGATCATCCCAGCGAGCTCACTGATAAGCTCGTTGGTGTCTTGCATCGAAAAAGTTTGGAGAACGCAGCTGGTCAACCAGATGATTCAATTTTGAAGAAGCGTGCAATTTCCATGCTGGCCGAAAATTCCATTCGGCACAATAATCACAGAGCGTTTTTGGAAATGGCTGTGGCGGTGGGCCCCGAGCAGCAAATTTTACGACCTAGCCAGATCGACGCTCCCGAACTTAAGGATTTTATGTTTTCGCTTCTTTTTTCGAGAGCGTCGGCGTTTTTCGATCGAAATGATGGAAGCAAGATGCACGTAGTGGATGACAATCTCATATGTGAACAACATGATAGAAGTGTTACTATATATCCAAACGGCGATATATTAATGTCACTGCCGATTGAATCAAATAATACCAGCCAAATGGCTATTATCCAAGAAAATATTTTGGACCAGATCGAGATGTGCTTCTCGATTTCTGATATGATTCTTAAACATACCGATGAAACCGAGCGCATTCGACGTGTGGCTCCCGCAGTCAATATTCATGGAGCCGATCACTGGGGATGGCGCACCCGCGGTGACGCAAACAACAATCCGAACGGAATAAAAATCCGAATATGGGGGACCGAACCAACTCCGGTGCTTCTACAGCCAGCTGTAAGGCCAAGAGCCGTTTTGAGCACTCAGAAAAGTGAAATGGCCGAGGATCTTACGGTTTTACTTAGTCGACAATTTTGATTTTCGAAGGCGTCATCGTCCTTTATCCACCCCTCGCCCACCTCCCTTATCCTCACCACCATCGCCTTCCATGGAGTGCCGGGTCGCGGACCGGAGGCCCGGCGGGGGCGAGGCTTTGCATGGCGGGGCGTCCGCAGCCGGTGCGTTCGCCCGTGGATACAGCACGTCCTTTGGCCACTGCGCTGGAGTGAAGTCGATTGGTGGGCTTTGAAAACTGCCGCTGACGCGGAGGCCAAACCACGCCTTTTTCGAAGTCACGGGCCCCTACCTCCCGAAAGGGAGACGTGGCCGGGAAGGCTTCGGGATCGAACGCCCAGAGACAAATGAGCCGGGCTGGCGGAACCCGTTTCGCCCCCTTACCAACCAGGCTTATTGGCGCGACGCTCCGCCGGCCCTGAACTCCACCTCTTCCAATAGCCAGACGGCATCGGCTGGGCGTGGTGCCAATAGAGCGCGTCCTCTCCGCGCAACCACCCTCCCCGTCGAGCATTCCCCTTTCGAACCGCAATGACATGCCCCATCGAAAGGACGGACAATGAGCGAAGACATCACCCCCGCAATGCGCGAGAACGAAGGCAAGGACTGGAGCGATGACGAGATCGCCATGCTCCGCCAGCTCAATGACGAGAACGCGCCGGTGAAGGTTGCCTCGGTCAAGCTCGGCCGCCCGCCGCAGGAAATCAAGGCCAAGTGCTTTGAGGAAAAGATCGACCTGCATATGCTGGACGACTGACGCGTCCCGATCGCGCTCGATACAAAAAGGCCGGGCTCGATGCCCGGCCTTTTTCGGATCGGCTTACATCTTCACCTGCTTGTTATCGCCGGAGGATGGCTGCTTGCCGGTCACTGCGGCCTTCAGATAGCCAAAGCCATAGACGATGGCCGAACTGGGCGAATCCCAATATTCGGCGGTTTCCAGCTCCACGCGGATCAGCCGCAGGCGCGGATCGTCGGTGCCGTCGGGAAACCAGGTGCGCACCGGCTCGGACCACAGTTCCTCGATCTTCTGCCGATCATTGTGGATCGATGCGCGGCCGACCGCCGAAACCCAGTTTTTGTTGTCATCATCGGAGTAATGCAGCGTGACGCGCGGGTCGGCTTCGATCTCGCCGATCTTGCGGCTCTCGGCGCTGGTGAAGAACCAGAGTTCGTCGCCATATTCATGGCTGACCGCCGCCATCGGACGCGAATGGTGAAGCCCTTCCCGCGTATAGGTGCCGAACATGCAGGACCGCGCCTGTTTGACCAGTTCGACGACCTTCTTGCGATGTTCGGCATCGCTGACGGTATCCATGTCGGTAGCGGGTTCGGTGGAAGGCTGCATGATGATCGGTCCTTTATCGGTTGCCCGCCATCAATGTTCGCAAAAGGCTGCCGTTCCGAAGAGGGAGGAGGAAATCTGCGTCCCCCCGGAATTACGGTTTCATCCGCCACCCGGTCTTGAAGATCCACGAAATGATGGCCAGCGCGATCGCCATGAAGACGAGCGTCATGCCGAGGCTGATCGCCACCGTCACGTCGCTGCTCTCATAGAAGGCCCAGCGGAAGCCCGAGACGAGATAGACCACCGGATTGATAAGGCTGACATCCTGCCAGAAGGGCGGCAGCATATCGATGGAGTAGAAGGTGCCGCCGAGAAAGGCGAGCGGCGTGACCACCAGAAGCGGCACGATCTGCAGCTTCTCGAAGCCGTCCGCCCATATGCCGATGATAAACCCGTAAAGCGCAAAGGTCGCGGCGGTCAGCACCAGAAAGAGCAGCATCAGAAATGGATGGCGGATCTCGAAATCCATGAACACCATCGCCGTCGCAAGGATGATGAGACCGAGAAAGATCGATTTGGTCGCCGCCGCGCCGACATAGCCGAGCACCACCTCGATGGCCGAGATGGGCGCGCTCAGGACTTCATAGATCGTCCCCGCAAAGCGTGGAAAATAGATGCCGAAGGAGGCGTTGCTGATCGACTGCGTCAGAAGCTGAAGCATGATCAGACCGGGCACGATGAAGGCGCCATAGGACACCCCGTCGACCTCGTCGATGCGCGAGCCAATCGCCGCGCCGAAGACGACGAAATAGAGCGATGTCGAGATGACCGGAGAAATGATCGATTGCGTGAAGGTTCTGAGGGCGCGCGCGATTTCGAACTTGTAGATGGCCCAGACGGCATACCAGTTCATCGGTTCTGCTCCACGAGGTTCACGAAAATATCCTCCAGGGTGGATTGGTGCGTTTCGACATCGCGCACCGCAATGCCGCTCTCGGCGATATCGCTCATCAGCCGGGCGATGCCGGTCCGCTCGGCCTGCGTGTCGTAGCTGTAGCGTAGCGTCCGGCCGCCCTCTTCCAGCGAAAGGCCGTCGCGTTCGAGGCCCGCGGGCAGCGTATCGATCGGGTCTTGAAGGACGATGGTGAGGTCCTTGGAGCCCAGCTTTCGCATCAGTTCGGCCTTTTCCTCGACCACGATCAGCCGGCCGCCCGAAATGACGCCGATCCGGTCGGCCATTTCCTCGGCCTCCTCGATATAGTGCGTGGTCAGGATCACCGTGACGCCGCCTTCACGCAATTCGCCGACCACGTTCCACATCTCGCGGCGCAGCGACACATCGACGCCGGCGGTCGGTTCGTCGAGGAACAGCACTTCCGGCTCGTGGGCTAGGGCCTTGGCGATCAGGACGCGCCGCTTCATGCCGCCCGACAGGGTGCGCAACTGATTGTCCCGCTTGTCCCAAAGGGTCAGCGCCTTCAATGTCCGTTCGATGACGGCATCGTCCGCCGGCTTGCCGAACAGGCCTCGCGAAAAGGCCACCGTATTGTGGACCGTCTCGAAAGCGTCGGTCGTCAGTTCCTGGGGAACGAGGCCGATCTTCGCCCGCGCCGCGCGGAAATCCTTGACGACGTCATGGCCGTCGACCCGGATCGTGCCTTCCTTGAGCTGGGCGAGACCGCAGATCAGCGAGATCAGCGTCGTCTTGCCGGCGCCATTAGGCCCGAGCAGCGCAAAAATCTCGCCCTTCCTGATCTGCAGGTCGATGTTCTGGAGGGCCTTGAAGCCGTCATCATAGGTTTTCGAAACGTTCTGAACGTCCAGTATGAATTGTGCCGGCGCGGCAGACATGGCGGTTCCATCACAAATAATCGGTCGGCAGCCTTAGCTGGGGCGCCAGCTCAAAAAATCGATACATGGCGGCAGGTGACGCTCCGTTCCCATTTCGAGACCTCAGGCAAATAGCTGCATTCGATACTGACCTTGCCGGGTGCCCTCTTGCTGCCATAGCGATTGCGCAACGCGCTGTAACAACCTCACGGAGCCGATTCGATGCCGATAAACCGCCGCGCCCTCATCGCAACGTCGCTTTTTGCGCTTGCGGGGTGTTCTACAGGTCGCTTCGATGCCAACCTTCTCACGCTCTCTGGCGATCAGGCGGTGAATGAACTGAGGCGCGATGCGGGCCTCTCATCACTTCGGCGCGATAGCGGTCTCGTCCGTGCGGCCCAGCGGCAGGCCGATGCCATGGCGTCAAAAGAAACGATGAGCCACGCGGCAGGCGGCCCGTTCGCCGAGCGTGTCCGGCCCTATTACCGCGGACAGTACTACGCCGAGAACATCGCCGCAGGACAAAGCAACCTCGGGCGCGCGGTGGCCTCTTGGATTCAATCCCCGCCCCACCGTCGCAACATGCTCGACAAACATATGCAGGCCTACGGCATCGCCTCGGCGAAAAGTCAGAGCGGCAAGCTCTACTGGGCGATGGTTCTGGCGGGTTAGACGTGCCAGTATCGGCGATAGGCCAGCGGATCGAAATCCACGACGAGACACGAGTCATGACGCCCGAGATCGAAATCAACCGAGAAGAAGGCGAGACCAAAGGTCGATACATCGCCAGAATCGACGGCCATGAAGCCGAGATGACCTATTCGCGCGTGGGCCAAGGCTCCATTATCATCGACCACACCGGCGTGCCGGACTCCCTTCGAGGCAGGGGTGTGGGCGAGGCGCTGGTCAAGCGCGGGGTTGAAGATGCGCGCGCCGAAAGCCGGACGATCATTCCGCTCTGCCCTTTCGCCAAGGCGCAGATCGAGCGCCACAGCGATTGGCAGGACGTCCTGAAGCGTTAGATCGACGGGTGCCGTTTTCTATTGAGAGGTAAGCGTCATGTCCTTTTCGCCCTGTCCCGATCCTGTTCCCGGCAATGCGGAAAGTGTCGATGCGATCGAGACGCTGATCGTCCCCCGCGCTGTCGACCTTGGCGGAATGGAGGTGCGGCGCGCCCTTCCCTCGACCAAACGGCAAATGGTCGGCCCTTTCATCTTCTTCGACCAGATGGGGCCTGCGGAATTTCTGACCGATCAGGGTATCGATGTGCGACCACATCCGCACATCAACCTGGCGACCGTCACCTACCTGTTCGACGGCGAAATTCGCCACCGCGATTCCCTTGGCACCGACATCGCCATACAGCCAGGCGCGGTGAACTGGATGATGGCCGGGCGCGGCATCGTCCATTCGGAACGGACCAGCGAAGATCGCCGGCAGAACGGTCAGAAACTCTTCGGGATTCAGACTTGGGTCGCGCTTCCGGAAGACGCCGAGGAACGCGACCCGGCTTTCAAACATCATGGCGTGTCCGATTTGCCGATCATTTCCGATCATGGCGTAGAGGCACGCCTGATCGCCGGAGAATGGATGGGCGCTTCATCGCCGCTCCAGACCGCATCGGAAACGCTATACGCCGACGTGCAATTGCAGAGCGGACGGTCCGCACCGATCGATGCGAATTTTGAAGAGCGGGCGCTCTACACGATCGGCGGCAATATCGAGATCGCCGGACAGAGTTTCGGACCTAATCAGCTTCTGGTTCTTCGGCCAGGCGATCCCATCACCGTGAAGGCAACCGAAGACGCCCGATTCATGCTCTTCGGCGGATCGCCGATGGGTGGCCCACGCTATATCTGGTGGAACTTTGTCTCTTCTCGCGCCGAGCGCATCGCGCAGGCGAAGGAGGAATGGCGACAGGGACGGTTCACGACGGTACCGGGCGACGAAGACGATTTCATCCCGCTACCCGAAAATTCTGGCAAGCCACGCCGCGCCACGGGTGGCGTTGTCTATCCCTAGGAGGGTGCCGCCGCCCTCAACCGGCCTCAATTAACTGCCAACCCTTGAAAACGCTGATAGGGGACTAGGCGGAGAATCGCTGTGGCGATAACGTTTGAACAGGGACGAACGCGCGGGCTGACGGTTCGTGAAAACCGCTTGATGTCGATGGAAATCGAGGGAGCTGGCCGCTGGATTTTCGCCGCCGCTGCATTCGTGATCGCGTTTGGCGTACGCTATGCGCTCAACCTCGATCTGCCGATCGGCTTCCCTTACATCACTTTCCTGCCTGCCGTTATCATCACCACATTCGTCGCCGGGCTTTGGCCGGGAATTGTGACGTCCATCGCAGGCGGACTGGCGGCTTGGTACTTCTTCATTGCACCTTATGGCAGCTTTGCCCTGAACGCCAATTCGGCCTTGGCGCTCGGCTTTTATATCTTCATCGTCGGTATCGACCTCGCAATTATCAACATCATGAGCCGCGCTCTTCACAGGCTGGCGGAAGAGCGTCGTCGCAGTGCGGAACTCGCTCAAAGCCGGGAGTTCATGTTCAGTGAATTGCAGCACCGCGTGTCCAATAATCTGCAGGTCGTCGCATCGCTGATGCAGATGCAGAAACGGCGCATCAGCGATGCGGAGGCGATGAAAATCGTCGACGAAGCTATTCGGCGACTGCAACTGGTCAGCAAAATCCAGCGTGCACTGCACAATCCCCATGGTCAGCGCATCCCGCTCAAGGATTTTCTCAATGAGATGGTGCCCGACGTGATCGAAGCCGCTGGCGGCAGTCATTCTATCTCGCATCGTGTGGTAACGGACGAGTCCACGAAGGACGTTGTCCTTTCCAGTACGCAGTCCGTTCCTGTCGGCCTTATTGCCGCGGAACTGGTCGCCAACTCGATCGAACACGGCTTTGAGGGCCGTGAAAACGGACATATTCAGATCGAGGTCAAAAAGTCGGATACCGACATGGTCGCGCTATGCATTGCGGATGACGGTCATGGAATTCCAGACGGTTTCGAACTCTCACAATCTGACTCGCTCGGTATGCAGATCGCGCGTGCTTTTGCCATGCAGCTCGGCGGCGAACTCATCATGAAGCGAGAGAATGGCACCCGTGCCGTCCTCACCTTCCCGCAGGCCGATCCGGACGATCTGAGCGAACAAGAGCCACATGCGCTGACCGAGGCTTGAAGCGATTTTGCATGGCTCCTGCAAGCCATGCATTCTTGCAATGCTGCTCCGCAACATAAGCGCTTCAACATATCCCTGAGCGCGGCCATATTCCCTTCAACAGCAGCCGAAAAAACCCGAGGGGAAGTAACGATGGCTAACCGTTTTTTCCGTTTCCGGAGCCGCCGCGTGCGCGAGGAAGAGTACCTGTCCCGTGCGACCGATCTGGCCGACCTGGAACGCCGCATGCGTAATCTCGACAATGGTCGGATTGGCAGCTTCTGAAAGCCGCCCTTATCGCAGTTTTAAAAACCCGCCTTTCGTGGCGGGTTTTTTATTTAGCCAAAGACCTCTCCGGCTTTCTGCGGTTCGGTCCGGATCAGACGCGACGTCAAAACGGCAGCCTGGCGATGCTTCACCGCCTTGCGATAGACGGGATCGCGAATCATATCTACAAACGCTGAAAGGCTTGGATATTCAGCGATGAAACAATGGTCCCATTGCTCCTCCGATGGGCCGATCAGCATGAATTCGAAACGGCCGCGCCAAACGATCTTTCCGCCGAGCCGCCGAAAGACCGGGCCGCTTTCACGGCCGTAGGCGGCATAGGCTTCGGCGCCGGATACCTCCCGCCCGTCTTCATATTCGGCGCTCTCGCGCAACCTCACAAGGTTGAGCATATGCAAGGGTCCCTCGCGATCCATCTCCCGAAACGCACGAAAGGTCTCTTTGTCTGGATCGACATGGTGGTCTGTCATCTTACCTCCTTTTGGGCAGCCAATATCCAGTTGATGACGCTTCGCCAGTCCACCATCCTGATCGGCGTGCCGTGATTGCCGCTTTCATAGCGGGTCATACGCACGGGATACGTTCCCGATGAAGAAAGGCGCCGATAGAGCTGCTCTGCGCCTTCAATCGGAAAGACGGGATCGCGGCTGCCATGCCCGATGAAGACCGGCAGCCGTTTCCGAAACGCGGCAGTGGCGGAAAAGTCGGAGCTCGATGGCGCAGCCAGATAGATCATCCCGGCGAGCCGGTCGACGGTATCGGAACGTTGAGCCAGCCGGTCGCAAATATATCCGCCCATCGATGCGCAGGCGAGAATGACGGGAGCACCAGGCGAACGCGCAGCCAATGCCCCGATCAGCGCTGCAATCTGTGCCGCGCCTTTATCTTGGAAGTCCGCGAATGTCGGCGTGACATAGAGGCCTCCATTGCGTGCCATGAGGTTTCGAATGCGGTTGAAGTTACCGCCGAAAATAAGATCCCGGCTACCAAGTTCTTCATCGCCGCCCTTGCCGTGCAGAAAGACTGTGATGACCGAAGCCTCATTCATCTTCCCGGTCGCGATGAAGGGCACCACCCCGTCATCGACCGGCATCGCCAGACGTCGTTCCTGCTCCCTTACCGACATATCGATATATTTGCGTTGCACGCGGCGTTCGGGAACGGCATCCCGGCCGTTGATGTCGCGCTTTTCCTGATAATCGACGACGCGAAATGCGCCACCATCACGCTCGCCAATGACGATATTTGCAAACAGCGCATCCTTGTAGGGCGCAAGCTGCAGGCCATCCGCCATGGCTGCTGCAGGGCATGACAGCGAGATCCAGAGCAGGCCAAGCCCCGCGCTCATCGTTCTGGCTAAGCTCATCGAAGCAGCATCAGATCATTCCATCGCGATGACAAGAGGCGTGCCGCGAGACCTGACCCATGAGGATGGAAGCGATTTGCGCCGCGCTTTGACTGGGGTCCTGCCATCAATCGGCAAACTTTCCACCGGCTGCCAGCAACGCTTCCGGCGTGTCGATATCCGTCAGCGCGGCCTCGCCAATATCGACCAGATCGATCGGCGCGCCACTTGCCTCGATAAGATGACGCGCACCGGTATCTCCGGTCAGCAATGCCGCCTCCCGAACGATCCCCGGCGGAAGAATGACCGGATTGCCGGCGCGGCCCTCGCAGCTTCCGCGGATGACGGCTCTGCCCCCTCGTCGCTCGAACGCCTCGATAAGCACGTTCAGATGCCGCGTTTCCACATGAGGCATATCTCCCAAGAGGATCAGGGCTCCATGCCCCTCTTCGATAGCCGTGAGACCGCTGCGTAGCGAACTCGCCATGCCTTCGGCAAAGTCGGTATTGTTTACGACCGTCACATCGAGCCCCGAAACCGCATCATGAATCCGCTCGGCCTCGTATCCGCAGACCAGAACAGTCTCGACCGCATCACTTTCGACCGCAATCCGGGTTGCCCGATGGACGGCGGGCTCTCCGTCGAACAAGGCCAGCAATTTGTTCCGATCACCCATGCGCCTGGACCCGCCCGCTGCCAATATGATCGCAGAGACGGGAACGTGCCGGGGACCCGTCTCTCTCGGACGCGGCCTCGTTTCGATTTCCTGCAAAAGACCGCCAACGCCCATCGCAGCGATATCGTCCGAAGATGGCGAGTGACCCGCGAGAACCCGATCGAGCACCCAATCGAAGCCATTCTCCTTGGGGCTACGCGCACACCCAGGCGCGCCGATGACGGGTTTTCCCGCCAGCGTCCCGAGCACCAGCAGATTGCCGGGGTCGACCGGCATGCCGACGCGTTCGACGCGGCCACCAGCGCGCTCAAGCGCGGCCGGGATGATATCGTCAGTATCGGCGACCGCGCTTGCGCCGAAGACGATCAGGACATCATGCTCAGCTTCAAGCCGCCGAAGGGCTTGGGACAACGCATCGGTTTCGTGCGGAACGCGCATTTCACGAGCGATATGACTACCGGCACGCGCCAGGCGCGCAGCGGCGACAGCCGCCGTCTTGTCGAGCATTTTTTCCGCGATGTCGGGAACACGCGTCTGAACGAGGCCGGCCCGCATGGAGCGAAACGCAGTCAACCGGATCGCGCGCGCCCCATTTGTCGCCCAGGACAAGGCTTTATCGACCATCGTTTCAGATACAAAAAACGGGATGATCTTGACCGTCGCGACCATCTGCCCGGCACGGACTGGCGCATTGTCCGGAAGTGTCGCAATGGTGATGGCGGGATCGACCGCATTGAAAGCGTTGATGATGCCGGCATTGATCGACACCAGACCAGCCCGCTCGGCATGGAGGTTCACCCGGCCCGTCGTGGCTTCGCCAGAAAAGATATCCGGTCCTTGAAATGCCGCGGCAATACGCGCAGCCGCCGCATCCTCCGTCAGGTCACCCTCATCTGCACGCGCGACGATCACTTCCTCAAAACCCGCATCCGCCAGTTTCCGCAGATTTTCGCGGTCGAGAACCGTGCCCTTGGACAGGCGCTTATCCGCCACATTGATCGAATGAGCAAGCGTCGCGCCAGCCGCGTCTTCGATAGAGACGGAGCCGAACCGCATCAGTGTTGCGTCTCGATGCCGCGGCGACGAAACACCGCAATCATTTGGGCCAGGATCGCGACGGCGATTTCCGCAGGATTGGCCGCCCCGATATCCATTCCGATCGGTGCATCGATACGGGCGATGGCCGCGTCATCGAAACCGGCCTCCCTGAGCCGTTCGACACGCCGCCCATGCGTCTTTCGGCTTCCAAGCGCGCCGATATAGAAGCAGTTCGCTTCGAGCGCCGCCGACAGGGCCGGATCGTCGATCTTCGGATCATGTGTGATCGCCGCCAGCGCCGTATAGGCATCCAGAGGACTGTTCATCAGAACATCCTGCGGCCAATCTGCGTGCAAAGCGACATCTGGGAAGCGCTCGGGCGTTGCGAACGCAGCGCGCGGATCGATGATTTCCATCTCATAACCGGCGAGACGGGCCATCGGCGCCAGAGCCTGCGAAATATGTACGGCACCGATCACCACAAAGCGGACCGGCGGAACATAGGGATTGAAGAAAAGGAGCTCGCCATCGATCTCCTGGCTCATCGCCTTGCCCGTTCTCAGCGCCTTGCCGGTGGCATCTCCTAGCAGGCCTTCGGGCATGGCATCTTCGAGAAAAAGCTCACGGACGCCTTCCGCTTCGGTGGAGACCGTGACCGCGCCCTTTCGACGTTGGCGCGCTTCGTTGATCTGGTTGAGAATGGACGCTTTCACAATCGTCAGCCCAATGGTTCGATGAGAACGCGAATGCGTCCGCCGCAAGAAAGCCCGACCCGCCAGGCGGTCTCGTCGGCAACACCGAATTCCAGCGTCTTCGGCTCGGCCCGTCCGATCACATCGACCGCTTCTGCGACGACAGCGCCTTCGACGCAGCCGCCCGACACGGACCCTTCAAACTCACCATCCTCCGTGATGGCCAGATGACTTCCGGCCGGGCGTGGCGCCGAACCCCAGGTCTCTATGACCGTTGCAAGGGCAACCCCTTTTCCTTCCGAAAGCCAGCTTTCAGCGGCCAGTAACGGGTCATGCGTTTGATAGGCGGCGTCTTCCGGCATGATGGGTCTCCTTGCCTGTAAAGGAATAACGGTGCGGCTCGACGGGCCGGCCTTCCATCATCCATGGTCGCGGGTCGGCCTCACCCGCCTTCAATTGCCCGGACAATGCAGCGCACAGTCCCGCGAGGCTTTCAAGATTATGCACCGGACGAAACTCATCAACGAAAGGCAGCATGGCGCGCACGCCTGCTGCCCTCGCCTCGAACCCATCAAATCGCAGAAGCGGGTTGAGCCAGATGAGGCGCCGGCAACTCTTCTGCAAGCGCTCCATCTCACGTGAGAGGGTCTCGCTGCCCTCACGTTCGAGACCGTCCGTTATGAGCAGTAGAACAGCCCCCTGCCCCAAAACTCTGCGGGACCAATCGCGATTGAAGCGGTGCAACGTCTCGCCGATCCGAGTGCCTCCCGACCAGTCCTTCACACTCGCAGCAACGTCCGCCAGCGCCTCATCGGGGTCTTTGTGGCGCAGTTGGCGGCTGAGATTGGTGAGGCGCGTTCCGAAAACGAAGGAGTGGACGGTGCGTTGGTGGCCGAGAGCATGAAGGAAGTGGAGGACCACACGGCTATACTGGCTCATCGAACCCGAAATATCGCACAGAGCCACGAGAGGCGGGTGAACCGCCTTCTGTTTCTTGTAACGCGGAAGGATGATATCGCCGCCGCTGCGCATGGCGTGGCGCATGGTCGATCGCCCATCGAATCGATGACCGCGCGAATTCGGTCGAAAACGCCGCGTCGGTACTTCGTCCATCGTGAGCCGCAACTCGGCAATCGAGCGGCGCGTCTCGGCAAGTTCCGCCGCCGTCATCTGGGCGAAGTCCTTCTCGCGGAGAATCTCGTTGCCGGACACCGTATGCCGGGCATCAACCTCGATCTCCGGCTTCTCGCGTACAGGTTGGGCGCTATGGTGTTTTTCAAACAGCGCTTCGCTGACCCGCTGCTCCGCTGCTTTCGGCTTTTGCGGCTCGATTTCCTTGCGCATGGTCGGCGAGAACATCGCAATCATCTTTTCCATCAGCTCTCGCGAGCGCCAGAACAGCCGAAACGCTTCGTCGAATGTGGCATGGTCTTCACGGCGCTTCACAAAGACGGCATGCAACGTCCAGTAGAAATCGCTTCTGCTGCCGATGCCCGCCGCCATAACGGCCTCGATCGCCGTCACAACCGATGACGGCCCCACCTTCATGCCCGCCTTGCGCAATGTACGGCCGAAATGGACGATATTATCGGCGAGTTTGCTGTGCTCCGGCGAATTGACGAGCATTCCCTCCAAGGATGGGCCGAATGTTCCCATCCCGCTGGTTGTATCGTCGTTCGGAACCCTGCCGCCCGGCTCTGTCAGGTTTGCGGCACTACCGAATTTTGGAGCGTCTTCGGAGCCGGCCAAACCACTTACTCCGCCGCCGAGAGTTCGCGTTTCACCTCACCCAGTATGTCTGCCGCTTCTCCCTCGGAAAGACGCTGGATGTCATCCTGGTACTTGAGAAGAACCCCAAGCGTGTCGGAAACGGTTTCAGGATCAATCGCCATCTTGTCGAGTTCGATCAGGGCGGTAGCCCAATCGATCGTTTCGGCCACGCCCGGCACCTTGAAGAGATCCATTTCGCGAAGCCGCTGGACGAAGGCTACCACTTCGGCCGCGAGCTTCTCCGAGGCATCGGGCACACGACGGGAGACGATCTCCAGTTCACGGTCGGCCGAGGGATAATCAACCCAGTGATAGAGACAGCGCCGCTTCAGCGCGTCGTGGATCTCGCGCGTCCGGTTAGTGGTGATGATGACAATCGGAGGTTCATCGGCCCTGATTGTGCCGAGTTCGGGCACCGTGACCTGAAAATCCGACAGGATCTCCAATAGAAACGCCTCGAAGGCCTCATCCGTCCGGTCCAGTTCGTCGATCAGAAAGATGGGGGGACCTTCCGCCTGCGGCTCCAGAGCTTCCAGCACAGGCCGTCGGATCAGGTAACGTTCCGAGAAGACGTTGTCTTCCAGATCATCGCCGATCGCTCCACCACTCGCCTCGGCGGCACGGATGGCGATCATCTGCGCCGCATAATTCCACTCATAGACCGCCGAGGAGATATCCAGCCCTTCATAACACTGCAGGCGGATGAGTTTGCGCCCCAGACCGGCGGAAAGGACCTTCGCGATCTCGGTCTTGCCGACCCCGGCCTCGCCTTCCAGAAAAAGCGGCCGCTTCATTCGCATGGAGAGATAGAGAACCGTCGCCAGCGAGCGATCCGCGACATAATCCTGACGGGAAAGGAGATCCTGCGTCTGGTCGATGGAGCGCGGCAGATCGATCATCCACGACCACTCCCCGATGCGGTCATCTTTTGCTCCTCCTCCGGCGAGAGAAGGCGATAGCCCCGATTGTAATAGATCAGCGGTGCAAGGCTGGGACCGATTGCGAGAGCCGCCACCCGCCCGAAAAGAACGCGATGGGTGGCATGATCGTGCACATGCTCGATTTCACAGTCGAAAACGGAGGCTGCATCTGAAAGCACGGGCGCGCCCGTCTCGAGTGTCGTCCAGTCCCCACGTGCAAAACGCGCATCCTGGGGCTCCTTCGTGAAGCCTGCGAAGGCATCGGCCAGATCCATCTTGCCGCTCGGCAGTGTATTGAGCGCGAACCGGCCATTCTCGATGAAAGCGTCATTGGCTGGATTATGCCGGTTGAGACAGACCAGCACTGTAGGCGGATCGTCCGAAACGGAACAGCCGGCAATGATCGTCACACCACGCTTTCCCGCGTCTCCATCCGTTGTCACGACATGAACAGCGCCGGCAAATCGCGCCATCGCATCACGATAGGAGTTCGGATCGACGTCTCGACTGACAAGCAAGGGCCACCTTTGCGCTGAGTGTTCACTTTCCTCTAGCGGAAAGCCATTCATAACTGCCCCGGCATATAGGAAGTGGAGCGGAGGGCTCAATGCCGGCAAGAGCCCTAGACAATCTGGCGGTAAGGAATTGAAAATTCTAGTGTCGGGACGACAGACTGCTCCAGGCAGCGAAACGGAGAGATGAATGAAAGCTGGACCCCGCAACACGATAGCGGATATTGCCGGCATCCTTATCGGCCACGCCTCCGATGAGAGCGCCAAGAGCGGCGTGACGGTCCTGCGCCCGCCGGCCCCGTCGATCGCTGCTGTGCATGTTGCCGGCGGCGCTCCGGGCACGCGAGAGACCGACCTGCTAGCCCCGGAAAATACTGTCGAACGCATTCACGCGCTCGTCCTTTCCGGTGGCTCGGCCTTTGGCCTTGCCGCGGCCGACGGGGTGATGAAAGGACTTGCCGATCAGGGTGAAGGATACGCGGTTGGCCCTCACCACGTCCCAATCGTGCCGGCAGCAATCATTTTCGATCTCATGGCAGGCGGCGACGGCTCCCGACCTGACTACGCCGGGCTCGGCCACCAAGCGCTGGAAAACGCTTCTTCCGACGTCGAGCTCGGTTCCGTCGGCGCTGGCACCGGTGCCATGACAGCGACGGTACGCGGCGGCATCGGCTCTGCGTCCTCCATCGTCGAGGGCGCCGGAACGATCGGTGCGTTGGTCGCGGTCAATGCGCTTGGCAATCCGCTTGTCGGGTCGAGCCGCCATTTCTGGGCCGCTCCCTTCGAAGAGCAGGGCGAGCTCGGATATCTCGGATGGCCCGCGCTGATGCCCGAAGACGCCGCAAAAATCACGCTGAAGCATCGCCCTGTGCCACCAAACGCCAATACCACCATCGGCGTGGTTGCAACGGATGCGGCCCTGACGAAGGCCCAGTGCAAGCGTCTGGCGATCGCCGCTCATGACGGATATTCACGCGCCTTGTGGCCATCTCATACGCCCATGGACGGCGATCTTGTCTTTGCCCTTTCGACGGCCGAGCCGGGCAGAAAGGCGGTCGAGACAGAGGAAATGATCGATCTTTGCGCGGCTGCGGCATCGACGATGGCGAGAGCCATTGCGCGAGGCGTATACGAAGCGACGTCCATGCCGGGCGATCCAAAGCCGGCCTGGAGAGAGCTTTAGGAGATCCGCGTTGGCTGTTTTGCGCATCGTCCCCAACATTCTGGCAGACGATCCGGCAGAAGCTCAAAGATTCTACGGCGATCTGATCGGGCTTGAGCTGCCCTTCGACATGGGCTGGATACGGACCTACCAATCAGGACAAAGGAGCCACCCGCAGGTAACGTTTGCGACCGAGGGCGGGTCTGGCACACCCCTCCCCGCTATCTCGATTGAAGTAGATGATTTCGATGAGGCCGTTCGGCGCTTCGAGGCAGCAAATATTGCTTTAGAATATGGGCCGGTGGACGAGCCGTGGGGCGTTCGTCGGTTCTTCGCCCGCGATCCGTTTGGCACGCTCATCAACATCGTAACGCACGATTGAGCGCCGACTCCTTTCTTGTCCGCTTCGGCAGGCTCTGCTAGGCGGTCAGCATCCTGCCGGCCATCTTCAAAGGACATCCAATGACCGCCCGCCCGCTCGTCATCGCTCCCTCCATCCTGTCGGCCGATTTTTCGAGAATCGGCGAAGAGGTAAAGGATGTTGTCGAGGCCGGCGCCGATTGGGTGCACCTTGATGTGATGGATGGCCATTTCGTACCGAACATCACCTTCGGCCCGCCTGTGGTCAAAGCACTGCGCCGCTGGACTGATGCGTCCTTCGACTGCCACCTCATGATTGCGCCAGCCGATCCCTACCTTGCAGCCTTTGCCGATGCCGGATGCGATATCATAACCGTCCACGCGGAGGCCGGCCCGCATCTGCATCGCTCGCTGCAGACCATCCGCAACCTCGGAAAGAAGGCTGGCGTGTCACTCAATCCGGCGACCCCGGAAAGCGTGATCGAATACTGTCTCGATGTTGTCGATCTCATACTGGTCATGAGCGTCAATCCCGGCTTTGGCGGGCAGAAGTTTATCGAAAGCCAGGTCGAGAAGATCCGGCGCATCAAAGCCATGATCGGCGACCGGCCAATCGATATCGAAGTCGATGGCGGCGTGACGCCCGACACCGTGGGCTCGCTCGTGAGCGCCGGCGCCAACGCCTTTGTTGCCGGTTCGGCTGTCTTCAAGGGCGATGGAAAGCCGGCTTACGAAGCCAACATTGCAGCTATTCGCTCCTCCGCGCAGGCGAGACTTGCTATATGACGGGATCGGTCTGCCGAGCCATGTCCGGTCGGAAATGAAACCGCGCACCAGCCCGCTCTTTCTTCTGGCGGCGCTGGCGGGCTGGCCGGCGGTGTGTGCAGCGAGCACGATTTTCACCGTTTTGCTGCGGCGTCATCAAAGCCTGGGCTCTTCCCTTTCGCTCATCGGTGTTCAGGCTTTCGGCGGGCTTGTGGCGGTGGTCGTGTGGCTCGTTCTGCAGAAATGGTGGATCGCTCGCTTCAAAAAACCGGCGACCAGGTTCATTCTGTCCTTCATCGCTCTGGCTGCGCTCACTGCCGGAGCGTGCGCCGGCATCTTTGCGCTTCAGTTCTGGGCCTACTTCAGACATTGGCACGAGCCGATCTTCAGCCATATCGGGCTGATCCAGTTCGTCTGGACGATCAGCGCGGCGATTTATCAATATGCGGTCCTCGGCGTCCGCCAGCTCGTCCCCCTCGCCATGCCCGCCGGCGCAATATTGTCGTTGCTGGTGAACGATGGGCTGCGCATTGAAGCGCACGGCCGGATACGATAACGACCGCCGGGTAACCCAGCACACTCAAAAAGGCCCCGCCGATGATCCCGCGCTATTCGCGACCCGATATGGTCGCCATCTGGTCCCAGGAAACGAAATTCCGAATCTGGTTCGAGATCGAGGCGCACGCCTGCGACGCGCTTGCCGAAAGCGGGGTGATCCCAAAGGAAGCAGCCAAAACCATTTGGGAAAAGGGCGGATCAGCGACCTTCAGCGTCGAGCGCATCGACGAGATCGAGCGCGAGACAAAACATGACGTCATAGCCTTTCTGACGCATCTGGCCGAATTCATCGGTCAGGATTCCCGCTTCGTGCACCAGGGGATGACCTCCTCGGATGTATTGGATACCTGCTTCAACGTGCAGCTCGTCCGCGCCACCGACCTGCTGCTGAAAGATATCGATGCGCTTCTGCAGGCATTGAGAACGCGCGCTTTCGAACACAAAGAGACGGTGACCATTGGCCGCTCGCACGGCATCCACGCCGAGCCGACCACCTTTGGTGTCAAACTCGCCCAGGCCTATGCCGAGTTCGACCGCTGCCGCACACGGCTGGTCAATGCGCGCGAAGAGGTCGCAACCGTTGCAATCTCAGGCGCCGTTGGGACTTTCGCCAATATCAGCCCCAAGATCGAAGAGCATGTCGCCGAAAAGATGGGGTTGAAGCCGGAGCCTGTTTCGACCCAGGTCATTCCGCGCGACCGCCATGCCATGTATTTCGCGACCCTCGGTGTCGTTGCATCATCGATCGAGCGTTTGGCGACAGAAATCCGTCATCTGCAGAGAACGGAAGTCTTGGAGGCAGAGGAGTTTTTCTCCAAGGGCCAGAAGGGATCGTCCGCAATGCCGCATAAGCGCAATCCGGTGCTGACGGAAAACCTGACCGGACTTGCGCGCATGGTCCGCGCCTACGCGATGCCGGCCATGGAAAATGTCGCGCTCTGGCATGAGAGGGACATCTCGCATTCTTCCGTCGAACGGATGATTGGCCCAGACGCGACCGTGACGCTCGATTTCGCTCTCGCCCGCCTGACCAATGTCATCCAGAACCTGGTGGTCTATCCGGAGCGTATGGAAGCCAATATGGACCGTCTCGGCGGGCTCGTTCACAGCCAGCGCATCCTCCTCGCGCTCACTCAAGCCGGCGTCTCCCGCGAAGACGCTTACCGGCTGGTCCAGAGAAACGCGATGAAGGTTTGGGACAGCTATCAGCAGTCCGGCGCAGCGACGGTCGATTTTCTCGATGAACTTCTCGCTGACGAAGAGGTCAGAGAGCATCTGTCGGAGACAGCAATCCGCTCCCGCTTCGATATAGGATATCATACCAAACATGCCGATACGATCTTCCAGAGAGTCTTCGGCGAAAGCTGACAATTGAGCTCAGCCTGGCCTTCCAAAAATCAGCCTCAGGCGCCGGTGCGTGGCCTCGCCAAAAACATTTACGGCGAGGCCCGCAAAAATCAGACAAATCCCGATAATGGAAAGCATCTGCAACCGTTCGCCAAAAGCGATCGCGCCGCCGGATAGGCCGAAGACCGGTATCAGCAAGGCGAAGGGCGTCACCCTGGCTGCCGAATGCGCCCGCAGCAGGAAGACCCAGGCGGTAAACGCATAAACGGTCGTCGGCCACGCCAGAAACGCGATCGAACCGATAACTGGCCAGCTCGGCATATGCGCTGGCAAGCCGAAGGTCGTGCCTTCAACCATGGCCGAGACGGCAAAAAGCGGAATGGGCACCACCAGCGAAGACCACGCCACGAAAGGCAGAGGTTCCGTATTCGGCATTGCCTTGGCGATCATGTTGGCAACGCCCCAGGCCGCGGCAGACGCAAGGCAGAGCGCGAACGGCAGGAGGGGCGCAACGCTGGCGCGGCCAACTCCGATGGCAAAAATCCCGGCGAAGGCTGTGAGAGCGCCCAGCGCCTGCATGGGTGAGATCTTCTCACTCATGAGCATTGCCGAAAAGGCGATGGTGAAGAAGACCTGCATTTGAACCACGACCGATGCGAGGCCGGCCGGAAGACCGGCAGCGATCGACATGAAAAGCAGGCCGAACATCACCGCACCCTGCATGAGTCCGAAGGCGATTAGCCAACGCCACGGGATTTTGGGTAACGGCACGAACAAAACGAGCGGAATGGCTGCAAAGATATAGCGATAGCCCGTCAGAAGAAGAGGCGGTATCTCCTCCACACCGATCCGGATCGCGACGAAAGCCAGCCCGTAAATGGCGGCCACGCTGATGGCCAGGGCGATGTGACGAATGGGCATGGGGCAAGGTCCGGACGCGCGTATTGAGGCGTCTTAGCTGTTCCGGCTGTTTCAGCAAGTTTTTCAAGTGTTACAGTGACGCCAAACCGTTTTTGGCCGTTGCGCGCGGCAAGAGACATCCTATCTGCGTCGCCATGAAAGCAAAGAACGCGACTATTCTCTTTCTGCCGGATTATGATGGGGCAAGCGACGATCATTGGCTGACGCGCTGGCAAACCAAGCTCTCCACAGGTCGAAAACTTCACCTTGAACGGGAGACCGATCCCACGTCCGCAGATGGGAAGGCCGCGCTGGCGGTCGAAATCGATGCGACCGAAAAGCCGGTCGTTCTGGTCGGTCACGGCCTTGGCGCAAGCCTGGCCGTTCTTGCGGCTCATGATCATCCAGACCGGGTCCGAGGCGCATTCCTCGTTGCTCCGCGGGATCTCGAAGGCTCCGCCTTCGGCCCCTATCCGCGAGAACCCCTTCCCTTTCCATCCCTTGTCGTGGCGAGCCGGAACGATCCGCATTGCGCATTTGCCGTCGCAGAAGATCTGGCGGGAGCCTGGGGGTCTTTATTCATCGATGGTGGCGATATAGGCCGGATCAACGAAGAGAGCGGCCACGGGCCGTGGCCGGAAGGCTCTCTCACTTTCGCGCGTTTCGTGTCGCGACTGCCGGACTGATCACACAAAGCGGCTGCTCCCGGCTCACTCGCCGAGAGCCGGACGCATTGTGGTTCTGCTTTACGGCAGAATAGATGTCAGCTCTTTTCGATGTCCGTTACTGCACGGGCCATCAATTCGCTCATCTTCGAGCGAATATCGAGATCGCTGACACCATCGGGCAGGTCGCCCCGAAGTTTACGGAAGACATCCTCGTCGCCGACCTCTTCGAAATCGGAGGCGATCACCTCTTTGGCATAGGCTTCCTTATCGTCGCCATCCTTGCCGAGATGATCGGCAGCCCAATAGCCGAGCAGCCGGTTGCGACGGACCGTCGCCTTGAATCGCAGCTCTTCGTCATGGGCGAACTTCGCTTCGTATCCCCTTTCGCGATCGTTCATGCTGGCCATCAAAAATTCCTTTCCTCTTCCACCGGAAAACCGGCCCTTTGATTTAAATAGCTAGTACCGTTTTCGAGCCGGAAAAAGGCGTGGCGGTACGAAAATTACGCTTATTGCCGTATTGGCGGCGAAGACATAACCCGACATAGATTGAGCACTCCTAAAGATTGCGCTACAGGAAGCCCGAAACACGACCTGCCGTAGCTTTCCCGAGCTGCTGAAAAGACGTTGCAGGTCAGATTGCAAAGGCCAATTTCATGAACCGTCGCCGGCGTATCTACGAGGGCAAGGCCAAGATCCTCTACGAGGGGCCTGAGCCGGGAACCCTCGTCCAGTTCTTCAAGGACGATGCCACGGCCTTCAATGCCAAGAAGCATGAAGTGATCGATGGCAAGGGCGTGCTGAACAACCGCATCAGCGAATACATCTTCACGCATCTGAACCGGATCGGCGTTCCGACTCACTTCATCAAACGGCTCAACATGCGCGAACAGCTGATTCGCGAGGTCGAGATCGTGCCGCTGGAAGTGGTCGTTCGCAATGTTGCTGCCGGCTCGCTGGCCAAGCGCCTGGGAATCGACGAAGGCACCCTGCTCCCGCGTTCCATCATCGAGTTCTATTACAAGAGCGATGCGCTGGACGATCCGATGGTCAGCGAAGAGCACATCACCGCGTTCGGATGGGCCAGCCCGCAGGAACTCGATGACATCATGGCCCTGGCCATTCGTATCAACGACTTTCTCTCGGGCATGTTTCTCGGTGTCGGCATTCAGCTCGTCGACTTCAAGATCGAAATGGGCCGTCTGTGGGAGAACGATATGATGCGCATCGTTCTGGCAGACGAGATTTCGCCCGATAGCTGCCGGCTATGGGATATCGCCACGCAGGACAAGCTCGACAAGGACCGCTTTCGCCGCGACATGGGCGGGTTGCTGGAAGCCTATCGCGATGTTGCGAAGCGCCTCGGTATTCTGACAGAAGACAATGGAAACCGGGGATCAGGTCCGGTGCTCGTTTCGTCCAATGACGGAACACCCCCCGATACGACCCACTGATCCGCTTCTCCAGAGACGACAGAAAACGGAAGACATATGAAAGCCCGCGTAACCGTGACCCTCAAGAACGGCGTTCTGGATCCGCAAGGCAAGGCGATCGAGAGCGCCCTTGGAACACTCGGTTTTGATGGCGTCGGCTCCGTCAGACAAGGCAAGGTGTTTGACATCGAGCTTGACCATGAGGATCGGGCCAAGGCGCAAACAGACCTGACCGCCATGTGCGAGCAGCTCCTCGCCAATACGGTCATCGAAAACTACACAATCGAGATTCAGTAGGCATCTGGCATGAAAGCCGCCGTCATCCTTCTTCCCGGCCTGAACAGAGACCGTGACATGATCGCGGCGCTGACCAAGATCTCGGGCACAGCGCCGCAGACGATCTGGCAGACGGAAACCTCGATTCCCTCGGATATCGACCTGGTTGTGATCCCGGGTGGATTTTCCTACGGGGATTATCTGCGTTGCGGTGCCATCGCCGCGCGCATGCCGGTCATGCAGGCCGTGATCGAACGCGCCAAGGCCGGCACACGGATCATGGGTGTCTGCAACGGCTTTCAGATCCTGCTTGAAATGGGCCTCCTGCCCGGAGCGCTGATGCGCAATGCGCATCTGAATTTCGTCTGTAAGGAAGTCGAGCTGGAAGTTACCAATGCCGGCACGGCCTTTTCGAACCGATACGAAAAGGGGCAGGTCATTCGCTGTCCCGTGGCCCATCACGACGGCAATTATTTTGCCGATGGCGAGACACTCGCGCGTCTTGAAGGCGAAGAGCGGGTCGTCTTCCGCTATGCGAATGGCGGCAATCCGAATGGTTCGGTCAACGATATTGCCGGCATTGTGAACGAAGGGGGCAATGTTCTTGGCATGATGCCCCATCCGGAGAACCTGATCGAACCGGCTCATGGCGGCGATCATGGCCGCGGCATTTTCGAAAGCGCGCTCGATCTGGCCCTCGCCTGACCGCGCCGAGACGGGTAGAGTGCCCCGATGATCCGTCGCCAGTCACTCAGCCTTCTACTTCTGATCGCCACCGGCGGCTGCACCGCAGCCGTCGACACGCCGCCGTCGGGCTCAACCGTGCCGATTCTTCAGAGAATCAACGATACCGCACAGCGATGCTGGATGCGAAGCGGCGATCCGGCCTTCCAGCCCTACCGGATCGTGCCAGAACTCGACACGCGAACCGGCAAACCCCGAATCCTGATGCTGAAGGCCGGCAATGCCGCAGGCCTCCCGCAACTGGTTATCGAAATCAATGGCGGAACGATCGACGCCTACGGACCGATACAGAACACGCCATTGGCCGCCAGGATCAACCGTGACATTGTGCGTTGGGCCAATGGTACGACAAGCTGCGAGGCGTGACGGACAAGACCTGAACAGGTTCGCCCGCCCCTCTTCTCAGTACCAGTCGCCGCGCCAGAGAAAACGTTCCGATTCACGAAGCGCCTGGTCGCGTGTCACGCCGATATCCCGCAGGCGATCATCGCAAAGACGGGAGAGCGCTCGCCGCGTGCGGCGCTTGGCGAGGAAGGTCGCGTATACGGCGATCAATGCATAAGGATGCATCCAGCGCGGATTGAAATTCCGCGAGAACCGACGAGGGGCCGGTCTCCTCGCGCTAGAGTAATCTCTTAATATTGTATCGATTGCCATCGCTCAATTCCTTCGCCTTTCCAATATTGACGTTGCAATTGCGAAAATACAGAGATAACGTACAGAGACAATCCAATGAATTGTCCCAGAAACACGATATTGTAATTGTTAAATCCGGAGATTGTAACGATGACAGACTGGATTCCCACGCTTCCAGAGAGTCGTCAGCCCATCTATTTGCGATTGGCCGATGCAATCGAAAAAGCCATCATATCAAGCGAATTGGCCCCCGGAGCGAAGTTGCCGCCGCAGCGCAATCTGGCTTTCGATCTTGGCGTCACTCTCGGGACGGTTACCCGTGCCTATCAGACAGCGCGGGAACGGGGCCTGCTGACCGGGGAAGTCGGCCGCGGCACTTTCGTACGCAACGGGGAAGAGGCCGAGAGCAGTAATCTGTCGTCGAATTCCGATCCTGTCTTCGGAATGCTTGGTAAAAGATATTCCAGTACGCCCCAGTCCAAGGGACCGCTGATATTTTCGTCGACATCAGCGCCGAATGTCGGCCAGATGGAGGCCATCAAGGCGACATTCGAAAACACTGTCGCCAAGGACGAACACCGGCTGATCGATTATGTCCGACGGTTGCCTCCCTCGTGGTCCGAGGCGGGCGCGCGATGGCTTTCAATGGGCGGATGGCAGCCCAACCCGGAATCGACCTTTGCGACGAATGGTGCCGATCCCGCGATTCTCGCGGCCATGGCGACGGTTGCAGCCCCCGGCGAACGCATCGTCATGGAAACGCCAACCTACAAATGCGCAGCGCAGGCGATCGGACTGATCGGCCGCATTCCGATCGCCGGCCAATGCGATGAGGAAGGCTTGCGACCCGACGAGTTCGAGCGTCTCTGTGCCCGTCAGCATCCGAGAGCCGTTTTTCTGATGCCTGCCCTTCAAAATCCGACCCTTGCAACGATGAGCGAAACACGCCGTCGCGAGATTGTCGAGATTGCGCGGCGGCACAATGTCTGGATCATTGAGGACAATGTGTATGGCTCGCTGTTGGACGACCATTTCACTCCGCTGGCGGCACTGGCACCGGAACGCACGTTCCACCTTTCAAGCCTATCCAAGGCTGTTGCGGCGGGCCTGCGGGTCGGCTGGATGAATTGTCCCCCAGGGCAGGCCGCACGCGCTGCCTCGGCCCACAAGCTTCTTGCCGGGCCGAAATCGTTCATGCAGGCCCAGCTCGGCGCAGAGATCGTGCTCAGCGGCGCTGCGGACGACATTCGCAAAAACGTCAAGGAAGAGCTTGCCGGCCGCCACGCTCTGACATGCCGGTATCTGGAAGGCTTCGAGTTCTCGTCCAATCCGCATATGCCGTTTTTCTGGATCAAATTGCCGGAACAGTGGAGTTCGTCGAGCTTCGTCAAGGCTGCCGAGGCCCACGGCATCCGGGTCGACAGCGAGGATGAATACAAGCCCGTTCGCTCCGAGACCCAACTCCATCGCGTGCGCATCGGTGTGTCGGCCGTACCGGATCGCGATAAGCTGGAGCAGGGCCTGACTGTCCTTTCGAACCTGCTGCACAATGGCGCCGCGTCCTACGAAACCTTTGCATAGACGGTGGCGCGCGGTGATCTGTTTGATACTCGCACTTGTCCAGCCATATGAGGCGATGTAGCAGGGGCGATGCATCTGCCAGGCCGGAGAACTTGTTTATGAGCGCCCCGAACGAAACGCCCATTACAGCCGATCTCATCCAGTCGCACGGCCTCAAACCGGACGAGTATCAGCGTATTCTTGACCTGATCGGCCGCGAACCGACATTGACCGAGCTTGGCATTTTCTCGGCGATGTGGAACGAGCACTGCTCGTATAAATCTTCGAAGAAATGGCTTCGGACGCTGCCCACAAAGGGCCCCCGCGTCATTCAGGGACCTGGAGAGAATGCCGGTGTCGTGGATATCGGCGACGGAGACGTCGTGGTCTTCAAGATGGAGAGCCACAACCACCCCTCTTATATCGAACCGTTTCAGGGCGCAGCGACCGGCGTCGGCGGCATCCTCCGCGATGTCTTCACCATGGGCGCTCGCCCGATTGCGGCCATGAATGCACTGCGCTTCGGCGCGCCTGATCACCCGAAGACCCGGCACCTGGTTTCTGGCGTTGTCGCCGGTGTCGGTGGCTATGGCAATTCCTTCGGCGTCCCGACCGTCGGCGGCGAGGTCGAGTTCGATGCGCGATACAATGGCAACATTCTGGTGAATGCTTTTGCCGCCGGTCTTGCCAAGGCCGATGCCATTTTTCTGTCTGAAGCCAAGGGCGTCGGCCTGCCGGTCGTATATCTCGGCGCGAAAACCGGGCGCGATGGCGTCGGCGGCGCGACCATGGCCTCCGCCGAATTCGACGAGTCGATCGAAGAGAAGCGTCCGACCGTCCAGGTGGGGGATCCTTTCACCGAGAAGTGCCTTCTGGAAGCCTGTCTTGAATTGATGCAGACCGGCGCGGTCATCGCCATCCAGGATATGGGTGCCGCCGGCCTCACATGTTCGGCGGTCGAGATGGGCGCCAAGGGCAATCTCGGCATCGAGCTGAACCTTGACGACGTTCCCGTTCGCGAGGACGCGATGAGCGCCTACGAGATGATGCTCTCCGAGAGCCAGGAGCGCATGCTCATGGTGCTGCGGCCAGAAAAGGAAGACGAGGCCTCGGCAATCTTCCGCAAATGGGGACTGGATTTTGCCATTGTCGGCAAGACCACCGACGATCTTCGCTTCCGTGTGAAAATAGCCGGAGCAGAGGTCGCCGATTTGCCGATCAAGGAACTCGGCGACGAGGCCCCTGAATATGATCGCCCGCACGAGCCCACCGCTCCGATCCCGGCGCTTGATGCGGAGACCGTCGCACCGCCTCATGACTTCAACGAGGCATTGCTGACCCTGATCGGCAATGCTAATGGCGCATCGCGCCGATGGGTCTGGGAGCAGTATGACACCATGATCCAGGGCAATACGCTGGTCCGGCCGGGTGGTGATGCAGGCGTGGTGCGCGTGGAAGGCCACGAAACGAAGGCGCTTGCGTTCTCTTCCGACGTCACACCCCGTTACGTGGAAGCCAACCCATATGAGGGCGGCAAGCAGGCTGTCGCCGAATGCTGGCGCAATATCAACGCGACCGGTGCAGAGCCACTCGCCGCAACCGACAATCTCAATTTCGGCAATCCCGAGAAGCCTGAGATCATGGGTCAACTCGTGGGTGCGATCAAAGGCATCGGCGAAGCCTGCGAGACGCTCGCCTTCCCAATCGTTTCGGGCAATGTCAGCCTCTATAACGAGACCAACGGCGTTGCCATTCTGCCGACACCAACCATCGCCGGTGTGGGATTATTGCCCGACTGGAACCGCATGGCGCGCATCGACGCCATGGCCGATGGAGACGCGCTGTTTCTCGTCGGCGATGATGGTACCCATCTCGGACAATCCGCCTTCCTCCGCGATGTGAGCGGCAAGATCGACGGGCCGCCGCCACCGGTCGATCTGGACAAGGAAAAAGCGCATGGTCTCTTCGTTCGCTCGGCCATCCGTTCCGGTCAGTTGACGGCATGTCACGACATCTCGTCCGGAGGCTTGGCTGTAGCGCTTGCCGAAATGGTGATCGGTGCGAAGACAGGTGCAAGGATCGATGATCTGGGTGACGGTCCCGCCCACGCGCTTCTCTTCGGAGAAGACCAGGCCCGCTATGTGGTCGCCGTTTCCGCCGAGCAGGAGGCTTCATTCACGGAAGGCGCGAGCGAGGCCGGCATACCGTTGCGCCGACTGGGTGTAGCGGGTGGAACGGCGCTTGCCATCAGGGATCTGGTCAACGTTGATTTGAGCCATCTGGTTGGCGCTCACGAGAGCTGGTTCCCCGATTACATGAGCGGGACCGTTGCTGAGCACCCGGCAGCGGCCGAATAGGATCAAACCCGATTGCAAAGGCTTCCTCGCCATGGTCTGCTTGGCGAAGGATGAGAGGAGTATGCGGCCCATGCCGATGAACGCAAACGACATTCAGCGCCTTATCGAAGAAGCCATTCCGGACGCGGAGGTAACGATCCGCGACCTCGCCGGAGACGGCGACCACTATGCGGCCGAGGTGGTTTCGGAGGCGTTTCGCGGCAAGAGCCGTGTCGCTCAGCACCAGATGGTCTATCAGGCTCTGAAGGGAAATATGGGGGGCGAGCTGCACGCCTTGGCCCTCCAGACCAGCGTCCCGCCTGAGGAATAGGTGGTTTTGCCCCGAGCGGGTTGAGTCGAGGTGGCCAAAGGTCTATCTCGGAGGAAAGTCCCAGAGAGCGGCAATGCCGCTCGCTTGCTATTCAATGAGGAGCCAAAGATGGCGGAGATCAACGACTGGATCGACAACGAGGTCAAGAACAACGACGTGGTTCTCTTCATGAAGGGAACCCCGGGTTTTCCGCAGTGCGGCTTCTCCGGTCAGGTCGTCCAGATTCTCGACTACCTCGGTGTCGAATATAAAGGCATCAACGTTCTATCGTCGGACGAGCTCCGCCAGGGCATCAAGGAATACTCCTCCTGGCCGACCATTCCGCAGCTTTACGTAAAGGGCGAGTTTGTCGGTGGCTGCGATATCATCCGCGACATGTTCCAGGCGGGAGAGCTTCAGACGCACCTCACCGAAAATAACATCGCGGTAAAGGGCGCAGCCTGAGAGCTGGCCAAAACAAAATAGAGCTTTAGCTAAAGCAGGCGCCGGCGTTCCCGGCGCCTGTCGTTTTTTGGGTAGAGATGCGTGAGACCGTCTACCGGAATGGGTAGACGGTTTGTGCATTCTTCCCTCCCCAAGAGGTTTGAGATGCAGCGCTTGGCAAATAATAAGCAGGGCGAAGAAATGGTCGATTCCGCGAGGCACGCGCCCACCGGACAGGCCTTGGGCCTGCCATTGGGTATCGGTCGCGCAGAGTTCGTTTCGATTCTTGCTCTTCTGATGGCGCTCAATGCCTTGGCGATCGATATCATCCTGCCCGCCTTTCGACCGATCGCCGATGAATTCAACCTGCAGCAATCGACGGACACGCAATTCACCATCCTGGCCTATCTGATCGGTTTTGGCGCGGCTCAACCGTTCTTCGGACCGATTTCGGATCGCTTCGGGCGAAAGATGCCCATGGTGTTCGGCATCGTCACATATATTCTTTGCGCAGCGGCGGGCGCACTCGCTCCGACCTACGAATTGCTCCTGCTTTCCCGCGTCATCCAGGGCATCGGCGCCGCATCGACACGAATCATCGCCTTTTCGATCATTCGCGATACGCATGAAGGTCGTGCCATGGCATCGATCATGAGCCTCGTGCTGATGGTCTTTATGACGGTTCCCGTGATTGCGCCGGCGATTGGCGAGCTCATTGTCCTCTTCGCCGACTGGCAGTGGATCTTCGCTGCCATGTCGCTCATCGCCCTCATATGTGGGCTTTGGACATGGTTCCGCATGCCCGAGACCCTTCCTGTGGAAAGGCGGCGCCCTCTGACGGGGCGCAACGTGATCGAAGCGTTCCGCATCGTTCTGACCACACATTCGGCTTTCTGGTACGCGTTCGCCGCCGCCGGGGCGTTTTCCGTGCTCTTCGCCTATATCAATGTCGCCCAGCCCATCCTGGCCGATTATTATGAGCTTAACCGTTGGTTTCCTGTCGCGTTCGCCGTGGTCGCGGGCCTGATGGCGTGCACATCCTACACCAACTCGCGTCTGGTGCAGAAACTCGGACAGCGAACCATTTCGCACGCGGCTTTGTGCACACAGCTTATCGTGACCGGCATCTTCGTTCTCAGTGCCGCTTTCTTCGACGTGCCACTCTGGCTGTTCATCGTGCTGTCCAGCTTGATCATGACGAGCTTCAGCCTGATGGGAGCCAACTTCAATTCTCTCGCGATGGAAGACGTCGGCCATGTCGCCGGCTCCGCCTCGTCTATCCTTGGCTTCACCCAGACGGTCATCGGCGGAATTGTCGGCACCGCCGTGGGTCAGCTATGGAATGGTACGCTCCTGCCCGTAGCTTTCGGTTTCGCGGCTATATCGCTTTCGACTCTCGCAATCGTCCTGATTGGCGAGAAAGGAGAGCTTTTCGGCAGCGGAGAAAGCTGAATCTATTCAGCAGGGTCGGCCGTCGGATCCTGCACAGTTGCTGCCGCCAGGCCGGCGAAATCGAACAATGACCGGTCCAGCATCTGGCTTGGGCGTATATTGGCCATGGCGCGGATCATCGTATCCTTGCGTCCCGGCATGCGCCGTTCGATATCCTCAATCATGACCTTCATCGCATTTCTTTGAAGGCCGTCCTGCGAGCCGCAGAGATCGCAGGGAATGATCGGGAACAAGAGGGCATCTGCCAGCTTCGTCATATCGGCCTCGGCGCAGAAGGCGAGAGGACGCAGCACTTCCACATCCCCGTCGTCATTCAGCAGTTTCGGCGGCATGGCCGCCAGACGCCCACCATGGAAGAGATTCATGAAGAACGTCTCCAGAATGTCCTCTCGATGGTGGCCGAGGACGAGCGCGGAACAGCCCTCTTCCCGCGCAATGCGGTAGAGATGGCCCCGGCGCAACCGCGAACAAAGCGAACAATAGGTAGCATTGTCCGAGAGTTTATCCGTAACAATCGAATAGGTATCCCGATATTCGATGCGGTGGGGCACACCATTGGCGCTCAGCCAATCGGGCAGAATATGCTTGGGAAAATTCGGTTGGCCCTGATCGAGATTACAGGCCAGAAGCTCCACCGGCAGGAGGCCACGCCATTTAAGGTCGAGTAATAAGGCCAGCAACCCATAGGAATCCTTGCCGCCGGACAGCGCCACCAGCCAGCGCTCCCCGGGACGGATCATCCCGTAATCATCCATCACCTGTCTGATCTGACGGATCAGACGCTTGCGAAGCTTGTTGAATTCCACCGAAGTCGGCGCGTCACGAAAGAGAGGCGGTAGCTCGCTGGCCTCGACCGAACTCTCATGCGTGGCGATACTCATGGCTTCCACCAAAGCTGTTTGAATTCGTAGCCCATAGCAAAAGGGCCGCCCGATGGCAGCCCTTTTCCAAAATTCGAAGAAGGCGTCGCGTTTAGCGCGAGTAGAACTCGACGACCAGGTTCGGTTCCATCACGACAGCATAGGGCACGTCGCTGAGGCTCGGTACGCGAACGTAAGTTGCAGTCATCTTGCTGTGATCGGCCTCAATGTAATCCGGCACGTCACGCTCTGCGAGCTGCACGGCTTCCAGAACAGCTACGTTCTGCTTGGACTTTTCGCGAACTTCGATCACGTCACCGGCACGGCAACGGTAGGACGGGATGTTGACCCGCCTGCCGTTGACCAGAACATGGCCGTGATTGACGAACTGACGGGCTGCGAAAACGGTCGGCACGAACTTCGCGCGATAGACAACAGCGTCCAGACGGCTTTCGAGAAGACCGATCAGATTGTCCGGCGTATCGCCCTTGCGGCGGGTCGCTTCTTCGTAGGTGTGGCGGAACTGCTTTTCGGAAATGTCGCCATAGAAGCCCTTGAGCTTCTGCTTGGCGCGCAGCTGAATGCCGAAGTCGGACAGCTTGCCCTTGCGGCGCTGGCCGTGCTCACCGGGGCCGTATTCACGGCGGTTTACGGGAGACTTGGGACGGCCCCAGATGTTTTCGCCCATACGGCGATCGATTTTGTATTTTGCAGATTCGCGCTTGCTCATCGCATTTCCTCTCAAAAAGTTAGCGCCAACACTTCAAGTGTTGAACGAAGGAAACGCGCCCTCCTCTGCCCGATCTCTCGGACTGACAGGCCGACCCACGCACGCATTGCGGTTGAAGGCCACGGGACACGTCAAAAAAGACACCGGCCTTGAAGCAGAGCCGGCATCGGGTGTTCGTCTATTGTGAGAGCTCGGAAAAGTCAACGCTTGGGACGATCAGCTGCCCTGCCCCTGATCACGGTCGAAGCGAGCCTGGGCATCGCGTAAACGGCTCCTATTTTCCGCGGCCCAATTCCCCAAAGCAGAGATGGGCTGGGCAAGCGACTGGCCGAAGGTGGTTAGCCGATATTCAACAGATGGCGGCGTCGTATCAAACACTGTGCGGCTGACCAGTCCGTCTCGCTCGAGCGACCGAAGGGTCACCGTCAGCATACGCTGGGAGATGCCCTCGACCTGACGCTTTAGCTCATTGAACCGCATTGGCTTCGGCTGCAACGTGAAGATCACGTAGAGGCTCCATTTGTCACCAATGCGGGTGAGCACTTCGCGAACCGGACAGCTTCCCCCGTCAAAGACGAAACCCGGATTTGTCTTCAGCAGCGGCGTTGCCGCCTCTCCTATCGGCTTCATCTCCACCTTCGTTCTCCTGCATTGAGACCTGACATCGCGCGGTTCCTTCAGGGTGACCACCTTCTTTGAAAGTGCCTCCTTACGGATCTGACGATGAGGATCTATGTAGTTACTGATCGTAACCAAATACCATTTCCAAACCGCCTATGCCAGCGCGTCGGATCTAAAGAAAGCAAGGAGAAGTGAAATGAAGATCGTACTCATCGGAGCGACCGGCATGGTCGGAAGCGACGTGCTGAAAGAGGCGACATCGCGCGGACATGACGTGACGGCGATCGTCCGGGAGACCGCAAAACTGCCAGAGGGCGAAAAGATAACGCTCCTCTCTCTGGATATCCATCAGGAAGAAGACCTGAAAAAGGCTCTATCGGACGCCGATGTGCTGATTTCCGCCTTCAATCCCGGATGGGACGACCCGGAGATCTATCAGCATCATCTCGAAGGCAGTCGCACGATCGCACGAGCGGCTCAGCAGGCCGGCATTCGTCTGATCATGGTCGGTGGCGCCGGTTCGCTCTACGCGCCGGACGGGAGCCAGTTCGTGGATGGCGAAGCGTTTCCGGACGAATGGCGCGCCGGCGCAAAGGCCGCTCGCGATATTCTGAAAGAACTGGAGAATGGCGATTTCTCGCCACTCGACTGGTCCTTTGTATCGCCGGCTTTCGAGCTATCACCGGGCAAAAAAAAAGGTGGCTTTGAACTCGGCAAGGACCATCCGGTCGCCGACGCGGAAGGCCGAAGCAGGATCAGCAGCGGCGACCTGGCGGAAGCTATCGTCGATGAAGCGGAAACACCACGGCACACTGGCGAGCGCTTTACGCTCGCTTACGCAGCCTGACGCATCAGCAAGGCTCGCTTTCAGCTGGAGCGGGCCTTGCCTTTTCATAATTCGTATCTCTGACAGGCTCCAGTCACTCGACCGCGGAACCACTCTGCTTCTCTTGGATGGCGATATGGCTCATCGCGGCAGTTACTGTCGCGCCATGCCAGTGTTTCTCGCCGGATGGAAACCGGATCACGTCGCCCGGCGATATCGTTTCGACCGGTCGCCCTCGCGTTGGACACAGCCACAGCAGAGTAATCCCGCAACGGCTGAGATCCGCTCCGCTTGATTTCCATCATGGCCTCCTTTGGCGCAACTGGAGAGATTAGATGGTGCGGGCGACATGGAAGTCATCCTCTGAACGAAAGAGGCGCACATGGATAAGCTCCACGCGCGCCCCGTACTGCATCTTGAAACGGGATCAGACGCCGATCTTGCCGCCATCCTGCTTGGTGATCACCACCACGGAGGGGCGAACCGGAAGATCATCGCTGAAGTCCGGCCAACGCGTCGCCGGCTTTTCAAAGGTCGCCAGACCGGCGTCTCCCGGGTGCTGCACAGCGAGGAAGAGCGTCTCCCCATTGGGCGTAAAGACAGGGCCGCACATTTCCGCACCCACCGGGCAGCGGAAGAACAGTTTCGACGTCGCGCGATCCTCGCCTTCCGTTCCAACGGCCCAGAGACCATCGGTCCGGCCCGTCTTCTCCTCGCTGTTGCCATCCGTCGAGACCCACAGGCGTCCGTCGGCATCGACTGCGGCGTTGTCCGGCATCCCGAACCAGCCATTCTCGCTGGTTGCCGGAGAGAAGGTCGCACCCACCTCGGCAATGGATGGATCACCACATTTCAGCAGGATTTCCCACGTCGATTTGGTGGAGGCGAAATCGCCGTCGGTCTCGGTGATTTCGATGATATGCCCGAACGCATTGTCCGCACGTGGGTTGGCCGGATTGGTGTCGCCCTCCTCACGTTTGGTATTGTTGGTAAGCATGACATAGACCTTGCCGGTCTCGGTGTTCGGCTGCACATCTTCGGGGCGGTCCATCTTCGTCGCGCCAAGAAGGTCAGCCGCGCGACGCGTTTCCACCAGAACATCGGCCTGGCTTTCGAAGCCATTTTCAGAGGTCAGCGGCCCCTCGCCATGAACGAGCGGCATCCATTCGACGGTGCCGTCCTCGTCGAATCGAGCAACGTGCAAGGTGCCCTCGTCAAGAAGGTCCATATTCGCCTGCCGGTTGTCATCATCGATCGTGCCGCTGGTCACGAACTTGTAGACGTAATCGAACCGCTCATCGTCACCGGAGTACGAGACAGCGCGGCCATCCTTGTTGCGGATCGTCTCGCAGCCTTCGTGCTTGTACCGGCCAAGCGCGGTACGTTTCTTCGGTATCGCGTTGGGATCCATCGGGTCGACTTCGACGATCCAGCCGAAGCGATTCGGCTCGTTCGGCTCTTTCGACAGGTCGAACCGATCGTGGAACTTGCCCCAATTGTACCAACCGCCTGGAACGCCCATACGTTCGTAATTGGCAGCTTCCTTGTGATCGGCGGGCAGTTCGCCAAGAAAATAACCGTGGGTATTTTCCTCGGCCATGAGGTAGGTGCCCCATGGCGTCACGCCACCGGCGCAATTGTTCAGTGTACCGAAGACCTTGCGGCCGGTTTCGTCTGCACTGGTCTGCAGCCGGGGATGACCTGCAGCCGGGCCTGAAATCTCCATCGGCGTATTGACGCTGATGCGACGGTTCATCTCGCCGTCACGAACCGGCGACCAGGAACCGTCGGCCCCTTTCTGAATCTCGATGATGGTGCCGCCATGCGCCGCCATCTCGATGTCGACCATATCCTTGGTCCATTCGTCGATGACGATTTCGTCATCACGCTCCACAGCCGCACCCGGGAACATGAGCTCCGGATTGGTGTATTCATGATTCACGACCAGCAGACCGCGGTCATCGCTGCCGTCCAGCGGGATGAAGCCGACATAGTCATTGTTGTAGCCAAACTGCTTTTCCTGCGCGGCAGGCGTTTGATTTTTCGGATCAAACTCCGGTGCATCGGCCAGGACCGGGTCGCCCCAGCGCAACAGGATATTGGCATTGTAGCCCGGCGCGACACGGTGATTTTCGTCGCTGCCTGCCGCGATCTCCTCAAATGAGAAGGCGCTGGCTTTCTCTTGGGCATGCGCCTCGTCGGCTGCCATCAGCGCGAGTGGGCTGACCGTGACCGCGATGGCGCTGGTCGCCAGGGTGCCCTGAAGAAATCCGCGGCGCGAATAGCGGCGATTGATGATATCGCCCATCGTCGGATTGTCGGCAGCATTGCGCCCCACATCTTCGGTAGCTTCCCGTTTCTCGGTCGGTGTCTGGATCATTTTCGACATTTTCGGCTCCCCATTCTTCAAGAAGGTATTGCGTCCGAATGCCGACTACATCAGCCGCATGACACAGCTGTAACAGCCGGTCACCGATTTCGGACTCCACTGCATTTTCAGACAGGGGACCAGCGCTCTTGAATCCGGCTGGACTTCCGCTCCCTGCTAAATCAGAAGGGCGGCTGCCGACTGCCCGCCCCCGAAGAAAGAGCGCTTCATGATCTACGAACTGGCCGCACTATGCGCCGCATTATGCTGGGCGTTTGCGGGCATCATTTCGCACGGCCCCTCCACGAAGCTTGGCGCCGTTGCGTTCGTTCGCCTGCGGCTCGTGATCGTTTCAGTGCTTTTCGCGTTCTGGGTGGCTTTCACAGGCTCGTGGTCGACCCTGTCGGCAGAAGCGACGGGCGGTCTTGTCATTTCAGGTCTTGTCGGCATCTTTCTGGGGGACTGGGCGCTTTTCGCGACAATGAACCGTCTTGGACCGAGGCTGACCGCCATTCTGTTTTCGCTCAACGCGCCGATGGCGGTCATTCTCGGATGGTTGGTTCTGGACGAACGGCTGAAGCCCATTTCCATGTTCGCGATCGGCCTGACGCTGGTGGGCGTGATCCTGGCCGTCTTCTTCGGAAGGCGGGCTTCCCAGCGGCACATATTCGAAACCACCCAAGGACGTCTGGACGTTGGCATCGCACTCGGTCTGACTGCTGCGTTCTGTCAGGCCGCCGCGTCGCTGATCGCGCGGCCCGTCATGGCCGCAGGACCGGATCCGGTCGCTGCTTCACTCGTTCGACTCGCAACGGGCGCGATCGCGCTCAGCCTGCTGATGATATTTGTGCGATCCACCCGTCAAAAAGCCCCGCTCGACCGCAGCACGATCATCGTCGTCGTCATATCCGCGCTTCTCGCCATGGCACTTGGGATGACTCTCGTTCTGTTCGCGCTTGTCGGTGGAGAAGTGGGTATCGTCTCTACGTTGACGGCGACGACGCCGGTTCTCATCCTGCCCTTGCTCTGGATCACAACCCACGAACGACCGGCAGCGGGCGCATTTGCCGGCGCCGTGCTGGTCGTCATAGGCACGGCACTTCTTTTCAACCGCTGACTATTTTCGGACGGGTCCAACGGCGAAGCCGAAGCCCTGCGCCAGCCGGCACAGTTCGGGTGGTGTCCGGCCCGACGTGAAGACCGCAAGATCCGGCAAATCAGAATGATTGTTCGGCTGCATATCGGTGATCAGGCTGAGCGCGCGGCGAGCGATGGCCTCTGATGTATCGATCCAGTCGACCGGCCATGGCGCCACCTTGCGCATCCGGTTGACCAGAAATGGATAATGCGTGCAGGCCAGCACGACGATGTCCGTTCGCTGACCGTCCTGCTCGACAAAGCACTGCGCGATTTCCTTGCCAACGGCGCCCTCATCGACAAAGCCGTTGCGCATGTAGTGTTCAGCCAGAGCCGCCAGTTTCTCACTGCCGACAAGACGCACATGCACGCGCGCCGCATAACGGTCGATCAGATCGCGCGTATATTGCCGCTTCACCGTTCCCGGTGTTGCGAGAACCGAGACGAGACCGGAAACGGTGCGCTCCGCGGCCGGTTTGATGGCCGGGACGGTGCCGACAAAGGCCTGATCGGGAAAGGCATCGCGCAAGGCAGCGATAGCGAGGGTCGAGGCTGTATTGCAGGCGATGACGATCAGATCGGGCCGATGCTCTGCGATCAGTTGGCCGAACAGTTCGATCATCCGCTCCAGAAGAGCCACCTCCTCCCACGCGCCATAGGGAAAGGCAGCGTCATCCGCGACATAGATCGAACGATACTCCGGCAGCAGGATCCGCGCTTCTTTGACAACTGAAAGGCCGCCAATGCCGCTGTCAAAGTAGAGAATCGTTCCCTTTGACCTCACTTGTCGTTGCCCTCGGATGGCGCGCCACGCGGTCGAAAGCGGTCAAGCGCCGTGAACACGCCGCGAAGAACGGCGATCTCGTCAGCCGAAAAGCCAGGTCGCGTGAGAACGGCGCGAAGGTTTTCCATCATCTTCGGTTTTTTCTGTTCGGTCCGGAAATAGCCGCGCTGATCAAGCGCAGGCTCGAGCCAATCGAACATGGCGTTCAGAACTTGTTTCTCGGCCGGGCGCCTATCAGGCGCTGAGAAATTCGGTCGGTCACTGCGACCGCGCGCCAATTCATAGGCCATCAAGAGAACGGCCTGGGCGATGTTGAGGGAAGCGAAAGCCGGATCGACGGGGAACGTCACGATAGCATCGGCCTGCCCGACCTCTTCATTGTTCAGGCCCCAGCGCTCGCGTCCGAACAGAATGCCGCTTCGTGAGCCGCCCTCGCCGAGCCCGGCGATCTTCTGGCAGGCCTCGACCGGTCCGAGCACCTCCTTGTGCCCATCGCGTTGACGCGCCGTGGTCGCCAGCACGAAATTCAGATCGGCAATCGCGCTGGGGAGGTCGTCGAAAACCCGTGCGGCATCGATCACGTGATCGGCCTTTGAAGCTGTCGCGCGAGCACGTTCGTTCGGCCATCCATCCCGGGGGGTAACGAGGCGCAGATCGGCGAGGCCGAAATTGGCCATGGCACGGGCCACCATGCCTATATTGTCGCCAAGCTGGGGCTCGACGAGAATGATGGCGGGTTTGAACGACGCGTTATCGCCTGCCGCGTTCTCGGCCATGCTGTTTCTCCTTTTAGGGAATTAGCCGATACATTACCTCACGGCGCACGCAAAGACGTCGTTATGGTTCCGAAGCAAGCATGGGTATCGAAGGGCGTTTCCTCGACCGCTTTCACCGTCTTCCGAACGGCTATTGCCTCGGTCGATACCAAGGTCGCCGCTGGGGTGTCACCAAGAAAGCGGCGAAAGACGAACGACGTTTCTGGCTTTATGCAGAGGAACTCGGCGGTTCGGACTTCGTCAGCCTCAATCTCTATCGTGGCAGCCAAGGCCGTTTCTACCTGCGCCCCTGCGAGATGGCGGAAGCGAAGGTCAGACGGTTCGTTCTCGGATTTCATCCTGAACCGCACCGGATCAGCTAGGCTCCTTCAGGAAAGCCCTCATTAATTCTGCGACCTTTTGCGGCTTTTCGTGAAGGACCCAATGACCGGCGCCCGGGATAAACACCTTACGCAGATCATCGACATGATCTTCCAACCCCTTGAGAACCGACGGGCGTAGCGCCGTATCCTCCTCCCCCCAGATCACGAGATGCGGCATCGTCACCTGAACCAGTGAGTCATCGAGGTTCAAAAGCGGCGCGTCTTCCACTCCGTCTTCGTCGTTCGGCACGATAATGGGTGATGCACGATACCAGTTCAGCATGGCGGTCAGTGCACCGGGCTGACTCCATGCTTCCTTGTAGGACTGCCGCTTTTCATCGGAAAGAAAGGGGCAGGCCGAAAAATCCGCCATCATCGAGAGCAATCGCTCATAGTCGTTTTCGGTCAGGCGCTCTTCGGCATCCTCCGCCTTCAGCTTTGCAATATAGCTGCTCGCGCGCCGCTGCTTTTCGTCATGAAAGATCGCCTGTTGAAAAGTCACCGGATGGGGCCCGTTCACGATGACGAGGCGCTCGATCAGTTCGGGTTTCGAAAAGGCCATGGCATAGGCGACGGAGGCGCCCCAGTCGTGCCCGGCCAGAAAGAAGGTCTCACCGGGCGCGACAGACTCCATCAAGGCGAACATGTCCGCAGCCAAATGACGGGTGCGATAGGATTGGACACCCTGTGGCTTTTCCGTCTGGCCATAGCCCCGCTGATCGGGGCGAATAATACGAAAGTCCTTATTCAGGATCGAGGCGATATCGGACCAGCCTGCGCGATATTCCGGAAAGCCGTGAAGACACAGAAGAAGCGGCGCGTTTTCCGGACCGTCCGCCTCGTAAGCGATCTCGATCCCATTTGCCTCGACGCTTTGCACCTCTGTCATATCTCTATCCTTCAACCGGTTTCAGGGCACAGCACGCGGACAGAAGCCTTCCGAAGTCTATGCACTCGCGTGGATGGCTGCTATGGGGCCATCACAAACGGCCAGTAGGCCCAGGACAGCGATAGATAGAGGGATCGAAACTGATGGCGAAGATCAAGGTGGACAATCCGGTCGTCGAGCTCGACGGCGATGAGATGACGCGGATCATCTGGCAGTTCATCAAGGAAAAGCTCATTCATCCATATCTGGATATCGACCTGCTCTACTACGACCTGGGCGTCGAGAAGCGCGACGAGACGGACGACCAGATCACGATCGATGCAGCCAATGCGATCAAGGAGCACGGCGTCGGCGTCAAATGCGCCACGATCACGCCTGACGAAGGCCGTGTCGAGGAGTTCGGCCTCAAGAAGATGTGGCGTTCGCCGAACGGTACGATCCGCAACATTCTGGGCGGTGTCATCTTCCGCGAGCCGATCATCTGCAAGAACGTACCGCGTCTGGTTCCGGGTTGGACCGAGCCGGTCATCGTCGGCCGTCACGCCTTCGGCGATCAGTACCGCGCGACCGACTTCAAGTTTCCCGGCGCCGGCAAGCTGACGATCAAGTTCGTCGGCGAAGATGGCACCGAAATCGAACACGAGGTGTTCGACGCGCCGTCCTCCGGCATTGCCATGGCGATGTACAATCTGGACGACTCGATCCGCGACTTCGCACGCGCTTCGCTCAACTATGGCCTGCAGCGCGGCTATCCGGTCTACCTTTCCACCAAGAATACGATCCTCAAGGCCTATGATGGTCGCTTCAAGGATATCTTCCAGGAGGTCTACGAGACCGAATTCGAGGACCAGTTCAAGGAAGCCGGCATCACCTATGAGCATCGTCTGATCGACGACATGGTTGCCGCCAATCTGAAATGGTCGGGCGGATATATCTGGGCCTGTAAGAACTATGATGGCGATGTGCAGTCCGATACGGTGGCGCAGGGCTTCGGTTCGCTCGGCCTGATGACATCGGTTCTCATGACGCCGGATGGCAAGACCGTCGAGGCCGAAGCCGCACACGGCACCGTGACGCGCCACTACCGCCAGCACCAGCAGGGTCAGGAAACGTCGACCAACTCGATTGCTTCGATCTTTGCCTGGACGCGTGGCCTGAAGCACCGTGCCAAGCTCGACGGCAATGATGAGCTGAACAATTTCGCCGAGACGCTGGAAAAGGTCTGCGTTTCCACCGTCGAAAGCGGCTTCATGACCAAGGACCTAGCGCTTCTGATCGGGCCGGATCAGCCTTGGCTCTCGACCACGGGCTTCCTCGACAAGATCGACGAGAACCTTCAGAAGGCAATGAGCAAATAAGCTCCTGCCGGAATTGAACGAAATCGAACAAGCGGCGCTTCCGGGCGCCGCTTTTTTTAATCCTGATTGCGGTTCATCGCACAGGCTTGGCTCTCAACTCAAATTTCGACGAAAATGAACCGTCCCTAAGGACCGGTACAGCGCCGTTTCAGCGCCTCGATCTTCACATTCATGCCTGTCGACCTAGTAGCCGACCCACCAGTCGATAACCGCAAGGCCCCATGTCCAGATCGCGATAATGGAGGCGATCAGCACCGCTAACGAGCCGCAATCCTTTGCCACTTTGATCTGCTCGTGAAAGCTTGTCGAAAGGGCGTCGCACGCCTTTTCGATGCCGGTATTAAGCGCCTCGACGAGCATCAGGATCAGGATGACGGAGATGAGCAGGGCGTATCCGCGCCAATCTTCTGAAATGGGAAGCGCCACGAAAAGCGCGACCACGAGAAGAAAGCACTCCTGCCGGAACGCCTTCTCATGCGTTGCAAGAAACAGAAACCCGTCTACCGAGTTCCAGAAGGCATCGACCAACCGCTTCATGAGGCGCCCCAAACGTCATTGTGCAGCGCCGGGATACAAGAAGCCTCTTCTGTTGGCTAGTCGAAGCGGTAGACGTCGAAGGAGAGAACGCCTCCTACACGGGAATGATGAATCCGCCGACCGTCACTCTTCTCCCCCGCCGCGCCATGGGCAAAGAAGATCGGCATGAGATGCTCGTCGGTCGGATGATTGTCGGCGACGAAGGGCGCCTTCTCTTTCCATTCCAGGAGAGCTCCACCACCCTTCTTTTCGACGGCGTCGGCAAACCAGTCCGTGAACGCGTCGATGCGTTCGGTAAATTCACGCGGTACCGCTTTCCCGGTTCTCATTTCGCTGAAGACAGCGCGCAGATTGTGCGTGATGTGGCCGGAACCAACGAGCAGAACGCCCTCCTCCCGCAATGGTGCGAGCGCCTTGCCGATGCTGTGATGCCATGCCGCATCACGCGAGGGGTCGATCGAAATCTGAACGATCGGAATGTCGGCTTCCGGATAGATCAGCCGCATCATGGTCCACGTGCCATGATCGTAACCTCGCTGAGGTATGCGCGTTGGGGTAAGCCCCTGCTCATCCAACATCGTGAACACACGCTCGGCCAGTGCTGCTTCTCCGCGCGCCGGATAGACCATCTCAAACAACTCGGCGGGGAAACCGCGACCGAAATCATAGATCATGCCTGGCTCGGGATCGGTCACGACCGAGACACCGCTCGTCTCGAAATGCGCACTCATGATCACCACAGCTTTCGGCCTAGGCAGCTCCGCCGCAAGGTTCTCATAGAAATGTTTGGCCGGCGTATCGTCGAGCATCACATTCGGGCCGCCATGGGAAAGAAAAAGCGTGGGCATGGAATGTGTTTCGGTTGTCAAATGAGACATGGGATTTCTCCTTGTCTCGCTAAGATGAGGGACAGCGAGGAATGAGAAAATCCCTCCTGCAAGGACAGATCATCGCCGTTTTGTGAACGAAAAAACCCGCCCCGTTCACAGACGGGGCGGGTTTGAAGTTGGCAGGCGCTCTGGAGGTCAGCCAGCTGCCGCCGTCTTCTGCTGCTGTTCCTGATTCTTCCGCAGCAATTCCGCAACCATGAAAGCCAGTTCGAGCGCTTGCTCGGCATTCAGGCGCGGGTCGCAGTGGGTGTGATAGCGGCTGCCGAGATCGGCTTCGCCAATGGCACGGGCCCCGCCCATGCACTCGGTCACATCCTTGCCCGTCATTTCTACGTGAACACCGCCGGGATAGGTCCCCTCGGCACGGTGGATGTCGAAGAAGGACTGGACTTCCCGCGTGATCCGCTCGAACGGTCGCGTCTTGTAGCTGCCGGCAGAAATGGTGTTGCCGTGCATCGGATCGCAGGACCAGACCACGGTCCGCCCTTCCTGCTCGACCCGGCGGATCAGGCGCGGCAGATGTTCGCCCACCTTGTCGCTGCCGAAACGGCCGATCAGGGTCAGACGCCCGGGTTCATCCTCCGGGTTGAGGCGGTCAATCAGACGAATGAGATCGTCTTCGTCCATCGAGGGGCCGCACTTCAAACCGATCGGGTTCTTCACCCCGCGGCAAAATTCGATATGCGCATGATCGTATTGGCGTGTCCGGTCGCCGATCCAGATCATGTGACCCGAAGTGGCATAGTAGTCGTTCGAGGTGGAATCGATCCGCGTCAGCGCCTCTTCATAGCCGAGCAGCAGCGCTTCGTGGCTGGTATACATATCGGTCTCGCGGAGGCGGCGATAATTATCCGAATTGATGCCGATTGCCGACATGAAGTCCATGGTCTCGGAAATGCGTGCGGCAAGCGCCTCGTAGCGATTGCGCTGCGGGCTGTCGGATACGAAACCGAGCATCCATTTGTGCACATTCTCCAGGCTGGCATAACCGCCTTGGGCAAAAGCACGCAGCAGGTTCAGCGTAGCGGCTGCCTGCCGGTAGGCCATCTCCTGGCGCATCGGATCGGGAATACGCGAAGCTTCATCGAAATCGATGCCGTTGATAATATCGCCGCGATAGGACGGAAGCTCTACACCATCCTTGCTTTCCATATCGGAAGAGCGTGGCTTGGCGAACTGCCCTGCAATGCGCCCGACCTTCACCACCGGCTTCCCACCCGCGAAGGTCAGCACAACCGACATCTGGAGAAACGCGCGGAAGAAGTCCCGAATGTTGTCGGCGCCATGCTCGGCAAAGCTCTCGGCGCAATCGCCACCCTGAAGAAGAAAAGCACGACCCGCAGCAACGTCCGCAAGCTTCTCGCGCAGAGAACGCACTTCGCCGGCGAAAACCAAAGGCGGAAAGGAACTGAGGCGCTCCTCGACTTCTTTCAGAACGCTCGCATCGGGATAGGCGGGGACCTGCTTGATCGGCTTCTCGCGCCAGGATGACGGCGACCACGGTTCTGCGTTCACGTGACGGCCCTCCTTCTTTGAATCTGTCTTGTGAGTATTATCGACCGCAATACGGGGACGCAGCGGTGCATGGCTCGGATCGGCGAATGCCGAATGAGGCGGAATGGCCAGCGCGGCTTCGTCTGCGAGACCACGGATCTTCACAGCCGCAATTGTCTCGAAAGGACGATCAGCCTCTGATTCCATTCGGTTAACCGTTGGCTGGGAAACACCCGTGCGACGCGCAAGTTCGCTCTGGCTCAAATCCAGCATCGCGCGGATATAGCGAATCTGGCGCCCGGTCAGGCTCGGAATATCGACCATGAAGTGCCTCCAATCGGTTCGAGGCACCCCTATTCTACTCTACAATTCTATTCAACCCGAAAAACGAAATGAATAGAAAATTCATGCCGAGACGCGTTCACCGTCTCGGATGCGGTAGCTGGGCTCATACATCGTCACGATTTCCTCGGCAGCAGACGGGTGAAGCGCCATGGTGGAATCGAAGTCAGCTTTTGTCAGGCCGGCCTTCACCGCTATGGCCAGGATTTGCGCCAATTCACCAGCGTCCGGTCCAAGAATATGTGCGCCCAGCACACGATCGCTTTCGGCATCGACGACGATCTTGATCATCATCCGCTCATCCCGCTGCGCCAGGGTATTGCGCATCGGCCTGAAGGATGACTTGTAAATGTCGAGATCGTCGAACTCCTCACAGGCATCATCCTCGGAGAGCCCGACCGTTCCGATCTCAGGCTGCGAGAAGACCGCTGTCGGAATGCAGCCATAATCAGGCTTTGTGGGATTGTCGTGATAAAGCGTCTGAATGAGGCACATCGCCTCGTGAATGGCGACCGGCGTCAGCTGAACCCGATCCGTCACATCTCCCAAGGCCCAAACGTTCTCGACATTGGTACGTGAAAACTCGTCGACGCAGATCGCGCCCTTTTGATCGGTCTCAACTCCGGCCGCATCCAATCCGAGAGCCTCGGTATTGGGCTCGCGACCGATCGCCATCATCACCTGGTCGAATGCGAGCGCCTCATCCGCATTGTGAAGGCACGCATCGATGCGGCCGTCCTCGCGTTTCTCCAGCTTGCGCAGATTGTCACGAGTGATGATGCGAATGCCCTTGCGCGCCATCGCGTCATGCAGCCCGCGGCGAATATCGCGATCAAAACGACCGAGAATTTCCACGCCGCGATAAAGCAATGTCGTCTCGACGCCGAGGCCATGAAAGATATTGGCGAACTCGACAGCGATATACCCTCCGCCATAGATGAGGATCGATTTCGGTAGCGTCTCGAGGTGGAAAGCATCGTTGCTGTCGATTGCGAGATCGAAGCCCGGCAGCGCGATGTGCTCGCTCGGCCTGCTGCCGGTCGCCACGACGATCTGGTCCGCTGTCACGACCATGTCCTGGCATGAGAGGCGAAGCGTGTGCGCATCTTCCAGAACCGCGCGACCGCAGAAAATGTCGACATCGGCCTTTTCGAGACCGTCATTATAGAGGCTTTCTAGTCGGTCGATTTCGGCATCTTTGTTTTGGATGAGCGTCTGCCAGTCGAAGGAGCTTTTTCCAACGGTCCAACCGTAACCTGCGGCGTCTTCAAAATGCTCGTGGAACTGGCTGGCATAAACGAAGAGCTTCTTCGGGACACAACCGCGAATAACACACGTGCCGCCAAGACGATATTCCTCCGCAATCGCCACCTTCTTTCCGAGTTCGCCGGCGCGTCGGGCCGCGCGTACTCCGGCGGAACCTCCACCGATGACGAACAGATCATAATCGTAACGCTGCATAGGAATTCACCAATCTTTGGAGCGGTATGCCGAAAAAAGAAACCGGCGCGAAAACTGGTTCCGCGCCGGGCAAAATCAAGCAGTCGGCTGTCGACGGTCAGTTTGCAGCCGGCTCTTCAGGCTCTGCACTTTCGTCGGAAGCCGCGTCCTCGGCAGGCTGGCCCTGGCCTTGACTTGCGACTTCTTCAACACGGCTCTGCACCGCGGTAGCAAGATCCTTGCGAAAGCCCTCACGCCAGATTTCGGCGGCGCGGCCAACTTCCCGATACATGATTTCCTGCTCGTTCAGCATCTTCTGGCCGACATCGGTGGAAAAGAAATCTGCGAGCTGGCGGAGCTCTTCTTCCGTGAAGGCCTTCGCATAGATCAGCGCCGCTTCACCCTTGAACGCCTGGAAGCGGTCGGCGAGGTTGAGCGCCTCTTCCTGAACGATCTCATTCACCTGATCGGCCAGGTTGGGATAGGCCACGACGATCTGCGATTCGATGGCGAGCGCATCCTTGATCGGATAGTCGGCGAACATGTCTGTGACGTGAATGGCATCGATCAGCCGCAACGCCTGCTCTTTCTGCGCGTCGGTAACGGTCTGCGCAAAGGCGGAGCCGGTCAGCATCATACCAAGCGCGGCCATTCCAAACATTACCCTGCGAAATGTTGGCATCAAATACTCCATCATTATACGGCGAGCGGCGTAAACCGTTTCACTCCCTCAGAACTGGCAATCACGGCCAGAACTGCAACATCGAGAAAAAGACCATGCTCGACGACACCCGCAATGTCGTGCAGCGATCTGGATAGCGCTCTTGAATCCGGAATGCGGCCAAATGATGCATCGACGATGAGATGGCCGCCATCGGTCACGAATGGATCGTCCTCTCCACCCCTTAAAGACAAGGTTCCGGATAATCCGAGAGACTTGGCCACCTCTTCAATCGCCAGTCGAGTCGCTTCAAGCCCGAACCGGTTGACTTCAATCGGCAGTGGAAAACGGCCCAGCGTGTCGACCATCTTGCTTTCATCGGCAATGACGATCATCCGCTGACTGGCCTTGGCGACGATCTTCTCGCGCAGCAGAGCGCCACCGCCTCCCTTGATGAGGCCAAGCGAAGGGTCGATCTCATCTGCGCCATCAATGGTCAGATCGAGCGCCGGCGTTTCCTTCAGCGTCGACAAGGGCACGCCAAGTTTCTCACAGAGCGCCGCGGTACGTTCGGAGGTCGGAACGCCGATGATTGAAAGGCCGTCGGCCACGCGCTCCGCCAGAAGATGGATGAAGGCCTCCGCCGTGGAACCGGTGCCAATTCCGAGCTTCATTCCGCTCTGGACTTCCGAAAGAGCGTCTCGAGCCGCTTCTGTTTTCAGCGCTACAGCATCCATTCCTGCATTCCGCCTTATTGATCCCGGCTGCTCGCTTAACAGCTTTACCCCAAGCGTCAAAGCCCCGGCTTGACCTGAAGATGTTCAACGGCAAGGAAAGCGCTTGCCGATCTGCGGCGACATCCAAAGGAGACCGATTTGCGACCAACGCTTGTTTTCGATCTGGACGGCACGCTCGTCGATACCGCCCCGGATCTGGTCGACTCGCTGAACGAGTGCCTTGTCTCTCGTGGGCTCTCTCCCGCAGAGGAGAAGGACATCCGCCACCTTGCGGGGCATGGCGCTCGAGTCATGATTCAACGCGCATTCGAAGCGCAAGGCAAGCTCGACGATCTAACCGACGATGCCCTGAATGCACTCCTTGAGCGCTTTATCGGTCATTACGAAGCCAATATTCCGGGGCGCAGCAAGCCCTTTCCGGGCGCGGTAGAATCGATGAAGCGCTTTGCTGACGAAGGCTGGACGCTGGCAGTCTGCACCAACAAGTTCGAATCTCTGGCTACCCATCTCCTGGAGGGTCTCGGGATCCGAACGGCCTTCGCGACCGTATCAGGCTCAGACACCTTTGCCTTCCGCAAGCCCGATCCACGCCATCTAACGGAGACGATTGCCGCGAGCGGCGGTGATCCGAAACACAGCCTCATGCTCGGCGACTCGCGAACCGACATTGCGACGGCCAAGGCTGCCGCAATCCCTGTCGTGGCTGTCAGTTTTGGCTATAGCGACGTCCCAATCGCCGAGCTTCAGCCGGAGCGCATCATCGATCATTTCGATGAACTGACGATCGCCATGGCCGACGAATTGCTGACACCAAAGCAATAGCGAGTAGAAGGTGGCAGGAGTCACAAAGTCCTGCCTCTCGGGCGGGGAAATATCGTCTGAAAGCAGGGTGGCGAAATCTCGGCACGGAACCGAGATTGCCTTTTTCGTCAGAAAGGTTTGCCTCTCACGGCCCGCCTGGCGCTCGCCAGCGGCAGAAGCTGCCGTTCAGGCAGCGCGCGGCGAACGGCCGGAAGGAGCCCTTCCAGTTCATCGCTGTGCGAGGAAGCTAGGTCCGCTCCGGGTGGTAAAGCTCTCGGTCTGCTTTTGAGCTACCGCGCTGAAAGCAGACCTTTGATGTTCGGTGCCGTCTTCCTCGCGCACATCGGCCAAGAAGTTCCACAGGGACGGTTGGGCGCAGAGGTATCGAGACGTGCAGCTCAGACTCTGGACTGGAGGAGTTCGATCACATTGCTCCAGGGGTCCACCACGAAGGCAACCCGAACCTTCCAATCATCATTGTCGGTGGGCTCCAGCGTGACCGTCACGCCGCGATCTCGCAGCGTCTCGACGGCCGTATCGACGTCGTCGACCCACAGGCCGAGATGATGCCAGCCGTGTGCGCCGAAGCTTGTGTAGAGGTCGTCACTCTGAGCCCCGCCCTCTGCGCCTGGACCGGACACGAGTTCAATCCGGAAGGTTGGATCGCCAGCCAGCGCCATCTCGGTGAAAGTCATGCCCATGAGGTCGAACGCCCTCGTTTCGTGCATGTCCAGTTTTTCCCGGTACCACTTCACTGCGGCATCGCGCTCGGCGACGCGCAGTCCGACATGGGCTCCTCGAAGTGTTTTCAGAACGTTGGTCATGGTCTTTCCTTTCAGGTGTCGCGCTGGACTGAGCGCGTGGTGGCAGAAGCTGCCATCGGCTGCGTCCAGCTGATCCGTTCCAAACGCTCCGTAGGAGCATCCCCTCCGGATTACCCAGCGTACGATCCAGCCGCGAAGGTTCGGTTTGGTAGAGGGTGAGACCCATAGTCCCGCGCTCGACTAGCTTGGCAACATGCTGTCAACACATCGGATGTTGACAGCATGCTGTCAAGTCTAGAAGTTTGCTCCAACGTCTTCCGAACTGGAGTATCTCTGCCGATGTCGTCCGATCCGATAACCCGGCTCATCCTCGCGATCATGCGCGCCAACAGCCGTCTGATCTTGAGAGGGGACCAGTTGACGGCGCCGATCGGGCTGACGAGTGCGCGCTGGCAGGTCTTGGGAAGCGTGGCGGAGGTGGACTCGGCGCGGACGGTCTCGGAACTGGCACGGGGTCTCGGCGTCTCGCGACAGGGCGTACAGCGGATCTGCGGCGAACTGGTCGCGGAGGGAACCCTCGCCTATCAGCCGAACCCCTGCCACAAGCGTGCGCAGCTCGTCGTCTTCACCACAGAAGGGCGCCGCCTGTACGACCGCGCGCTGGCTGTGCAGGCTCCTTGGGCGCGATCGCTGGCCGAAAACCTGACGCCCGAGCAGATCGAAACCGCCACGATTGCCCTCGGCGTCCTGACAAGCCGCTTGGAGGAAGAGTTGCAGGGTGTCAGAGCAACGGTTGTCGAATGACCTTGTCTTCGGTCTGAAGCGATGTCCGCTTCAGACATCGGTTAGCGAACTGCTTAACGTCGTACGAGAGGCGGGACCGGACATGACTACGCCCGGCGGAAGCGGCGGCTTCGTCCGCATTGCGGCCGCTCGCGCCAGCCGCAGCGAAGGTCCGCTTCGGCTTAGGCCGCCCGGTCAGAGGTAATGCTTCTGACGAAAAAGGCAGAACTATGTGGTGCTGTTCAGAAGGCTGGAATGGTGGGCGGTACTGGGATTGAACCAGTGACCCCTCGCGTGTGAAGCGAGTGCTCTCCCGCTGAGCTAACCGCCCGTCATGACCCGGCGTTGCGAAGCGCCGTCCAGACCGCGCGTCCTATAAGGTGGGCTTGTTCATTTCGTCAAGCGTTGAGACAGCCGAAATGACGATCCAGGCTGTCTCGAACTTTTCCGGCTTCAGATGGCCCGTGTCTCGCTCACTTTCTGCAGCGACTCCAACAGATGCTCGTCGCGACCGTACACATCGTCGAACATATTCACGCGACCGCTTTTGTCGGGCCACGCCGTGAAGTAACCGAGATAGACCGGTATCTTCGCAGTCACCTTTTCCCGCTCCGCATTACCTGCCGAAGCAAGGCGCGAGTCGATCGTCAGCCGGTCGGTGCCAAGCACCTTGGCCGCCATCAGGCGCGGATCGGAGAGCCGGACGCAGCCATGGGAGTAGGCACGGTTCGAGCGCGAGAAGAGATGCTTCGAAGGCGTGTCATGCATGTATATATTGTGGCTGTTCGGAAAGAGGATCTTCAGTTCGCCGAGGGCGTTTGACGCCCCCGGCTTCTGGCGAACGCCCACATTCAGGCTGGAGGCCGACGCCCACCAGTTCACCGATGATGACGATACGGCGCGGCCGCCTTGGACGACTTCATAACCCTTGCGGTCGAAATAGCTGGGATCGGCGCGCAGCTTACCGAGATATTCATTGATGATGATCGAGCGCGGAAGCCCCCAATAAGGTCGGAAGACGACCGTTTCGATCTCGTCATAGAAGAAATTGGTCTGGTTCGTCTTCGTGCCGACAACGACGGCCATCTGCGTGTCTTCGACACCGCTTTCGTAATAGCGGGCGACATATTCCGGCTGGTTGATGAAGACGCGCCGTTCCCCCAGTTCGCGCGGTAGCCAGCGCATCCGCTCGAGAGCCAGTTCGATCTTTTCCATCTTTTCGGCCGGGCTGTCCGGCACGAGACCAGCGATGGTCCGCGGGCCGATAACACCATCCTGGCTCAGCCCTTCACTCTTCTGAAGAGCCTTGATGAGGGGCACCAGTTCCGGCGCATAGGTATCGCCACGATGCGCAGTAAGGACGTCGCGATATTCAGCCAGAACATCCGCCGGCGCCGTGGCTTCGACGATGGTCAGAAAATCGGCAAAACGCGGATCGGTCTCACCCGCCTTCCAAAGAACGCGTCCCTCGATCCGTGGCAGAGAAGAGGACTTGCCCCGCACTGCCGCCAATTCATCCAGCAGCATACGATAGGCCGGATCCTTCGGGGCGAAAGCCCGGCTTGCCGTGGCGACCGACTGGCCGTCTGCAACCGCATTCAAAAGTGAGACACCGTCGAAAGGCTGCCGTGGCAGATCATGGAAACCGGAGAGCTTGTTGGCGTCCAACCGGCCCTTGGCCAGGTCCCGGGCATAACGAAGAAGGCGTGCCGACAAGGCCATCTCGAAGCGGATCGCGAGATCACGCGCGCTCTGCCCGCTCCGCTCCGGATCGACAGAGCCGGTGGTCTCGCCACTCGGCGACAAGGGAACTTCGGTTCCTTTTGCGCCATTCGAAGCGGCAACCGGTATCGCCAGAGAGCGGGCTACGACCGGCTCGCTCCGCGGAACAGGCGTTCCCAGGCTGTAATCGGATGCACGAAGTCCGTCATCTTCCGCCGACTGGAGGAAAGCGAGCGCAGCGCGGGCCTGTTCGTTCGGCTTCAAGCCGTCCAGCCAGAGGGGCTCGAACCGGTTTGCATAAAACGTCGTCAACGCCTCGGCGACATCGGCCTCAGCCTTGAGGGTAAAGCTCTCCAGACGGGGCAGCATCGAAAGATAGAGGCCGCTTGCGACCATCTCGGAACGCTCGGGGCGGATCGACTTCAGCGAGGAGAAATCGACGGTCGTCAGACCCTCGGCGGTGAAAGCCTTGAATGTCGGAGGCGCGACCTTCTTGATCGGCGCTGCCGCTCTTTTGGGCTGCGATTGCTGGGTCGACCGACGAATGACCCGCCGCTCCGGCTGGCGGCGGATGACGCGCCGTTCAACGCGCGGGCGCACCACGCGTCGATCTTCGCCAGCCCGGAAAATACGACGAAAAACGCCAGGCAGTCCGCCTTCGGAAGCGAGGTGGACCTGCGCCTGCTGGGCGTAACTCGGGCCCACGGGCATGGCGACCCCGGCACTGAGGGCGAGGATTGCGAGCATCGTCAGTGAAGGTCGGCGAAGCAAAATCTGTTCTCCCTCTATCGACCGGCACACATCACCGGTTCGAGGTATACGTCACGAACGCAGTGACGGTTCCTTTGATTCATTATCGTGATCCTACCGGATCGGGACGGAATCACGAATGCTCTGGCAGCTTCATCCGAAAATGGTTTCCAAGTCGTGTCATTCCGGCAACCCTCAGGCCGATTGGCATTTGTCCGTCATGCCGCTAAAGACCAGCCCCACGAGCTGTTTATGATAATTTCGAGGTTCCCATGGCCCAATCCGCAGTGACCGAGATATTCCCGCTTTCCAGTGACGAGACGCCCTGGAGAAAAATATCCAGCGATCATGTTTCGGTCGATACGTTTCGCGGCGAAGAGATCCTGACGGTCGAACCGGAGGCTCTGCGGCTTCTTTCCGAAGCGGCTTTTTCCGATATCAACCATCTGCTGCGCCCCGGACATCTGGCGCAGCTGCGGAAGATCCTCGAGGATCCCGAGGCGACGGAAAACGATCGCTTTGTCGCATACGACCTCTTGAAGAATGCCAACATCGCCGCAGGCGGAATCCTGCCGATGTGCCAGGACACCGGGACCGCCATCGTCATGGCAAAGAAGGGCCGGCGCGTATGGACGAAAGGCGGCGATTCCGAAGCGCTCGGAAAGGGCGTATTGGATGCCTACGAGAAGAAGAACCTGCGCTATAGCCAGCTTGCACCACTGAAGATGTTCGAGGAGAAGAACACCCGCAACAATCTTCCCGCACAGATCGATATCTATGAAGAAGGCGAGGATGCCTACAAGTTCCTCTTCGTTGCGAAGGGCGGCGGTTCGGCCAACAAGACCTTTCTCTATCAGGGAACCCCTTCCCTGCTGACGCATGACAGGATGATCGACTTTCTGAAGGAGAAGATCCTGACGCTCGGCACGGCTGCGTGTCCGCCCTATCACCTCGCCATTGTCATCGGCGGCACAAGTGCCGAGATGAACCTGAAGACGGTGAAACTGGCCTCGACGCGATATCTGGACGAATTGCCGACGGAAGGCTCCGAAGCTGGCCACGCGTTTCGTGACCTGGAAATGGAAGCCGAAGTTCACAAGCTCACGCAACAAATGGGTGTCGGTGCCCAGTTTGGCGGCAAATATTTCTGTCACGATGTGAGGGTTGTCCGCCTTCCGCGTCACGGCGCATCTCTGCCGATCGGAATTGGCGTCTCGTGCTCCGCCGATCGCCAGGCCAAGGGCAAGATCACCAAGGACGGAATTTTCGTCGAAGCACTGGAGCGTGACCCTGGCAAATATCTGCCGGAGATCGAGGACAGCCATCTCGGCGGCGATGTCGTCCAGATCGACCTCAACCAGCCGATGAGTCAGATTCTCAAGACGCTCTCGCAATACCCGGTAAAGACTCGCCTTTCGCTCACCGGCCCGATCATCGTTGCGCGTGACATCGCCCATGCGAAGATACGGGCGCGGCTCGAAGCCGGAGAAGAGATGCCGGCCTATTTCAAGGATCATCCTGTCTACTACGCCGGCCCTGCCAAGACGCCGGAGGGCTATGCTTCCGGCTCATTCGGACCGACGACAGCCGGGCGTATGGATTCCTATGTGGACCAATTCCAGAGCTTCGGAGGGTCGATGGTCATGCTGGCCAAGGGCAACCGCTCGGCTCAGGTCCGGCAAGCCTGCGAGCGCCATGGCGGCTTCTATCTCGGCTCGATCGGCGGCCCCGCCGCCCGGCTCGCGCAGGACTGCATCAAGAGTGTCGAGGTCGTCGAATATCCCGAACTCGGCATGGAGGCGATCTGGAAGATCGAGGTCGAGGATTTCCCCGCCTTCATTGTGATCGACGACAAGGGCAACGATTTCTTCAAGGAGCTCAATCTCAGCTAATAGGGGAACGGCTGATCGATGATGACAGCGTCACCTGTTGCGCGGCTATCGCTATAAAGGCGCTGGTGACCGCCAGTTTATCGGCGGACGAGATTGCGGCGTGTCACCATACCGCGGGAGCTTCGCCGTCTGGCGCGAGCGGGCTGCCGGTCGAAAATGCCAAAGGAGAAATCTAGACCATCGGTCTATGGCGGATTTGCCACGCTCGCCGCACGGAGTCCAAAAATCACGCAAATTTGATCGGCCTGTTATTTGACCCTTTACGAACTGACCTGAAGGTTGCGGTCCATGTCGAATTAGAGGACCACCCGCTCATGAAGATCTTCCGCACCGCTTCGGCCATGATTCTGGCCCTTGGCCTAGCACTCCCCCTCGGCGCGACAGCCACCAAACCGGCTATGGCTGAAAGCTCGTTCGCCAAGTTTCTCCGAGGCGGGCGAGAGCCGATCCGGCACGGTAACTACCGGTCGGACAAGAGCCCTGTCCCCCGCAAGACGGTCCGCTTCGATCAATATCCGCCCAATACGATCTTCATCGATACGGCAGAGCGGCGGCTTTACTATACGATCGGCAATGGCAAGGCGATCCGCTATGGCGTCGGTGTCGGCCGCGACGGGTTCCGCTGGTCCGGCTCTCACAAGATCACCCGTAAGGCGGAATGGCCGGGCTGGACCCCGCCGGCAGTGATGCGCGCCCGCGTAAAGCGCCAGACGGGAAAGACCCTGCCGGCTTACGTGCCCGGCGGCGAAGACAACCCGCTCGGCGCGCGCGCCCTCTATATCGGCTCCACCATCTACCGGATTCACGGCACCAATCAGCCATGGACGATCGGCAAGGCCATGAGCTCCGGGTGCATTCGGATGGCCAATGAAGACGTTATCGACCTTTATCAGCGTGCCAACGTCGGCACTCGGGTCGTCGTCCGGCAGTAAATTCTGCCAGACCCGAAATGAGGACCAGCCTTTGTGTGAGTGGGCGGCTCCGGCCGCCCACCAACGTTTGGGAACTCATTCAGTCCAATGTACGGGCCGCACGTTGCGGCCACTGCCGATCATACGCCGCACCACCCAGCTCGTTATCGCTTGCCTCGGCGAGAATTTCGCCGGCCGTCGGAAGGCTTTCGGCCAGAGCGTGATGCTCGGGGTTCCAAAGGTCGGCGCGCATGACGGCGCGGGCGCATTGGAAGTAGACGCTGTCGATCGATATCACGATTGCGCTTCGCGGCATCTTTCCGTTCAGGGCAAGCGATTCCAACAGCTCCGCATCGATGGTGACGATGGCCCGCCCATTGACCCGGAGTGTCGTGCCTGATCCCGGGATGAGAAAGAGCAGCGCGACGCGGGGGTCCGCGACGATATTGCGCAGGGTATCGATGCGATTGTTGCCACGGCGATCCGGGATGATGAGCGTCCGCTCGTCGGCGATCGTTACTGCGCCGCCCCTTTCGCCACGGGGCGAACAATCCAGCCCGTCCGGCCCCGCGCTCGCCAGTGCGAAAAACGGAGATGCTTCGATGAGGGCGCGGTAGGAAGCTATGAGGTGGTCGGTTTCCTTTACCAGCGACGCAGGAACCGGCTCCCCATAGATCGTGTTAAGAGTCTCGTCGTCGATCGGTGTCCACTTCAACGGCTTAACCCCTTCTGATCGAGTTCATCCAGATAAGCTGCCCACCGCTTTTCCTTCGCATTCGCCAGATCGGCGAAAAAGGTCCAGGTGTAAAGACCGCTATCGTGCATATCGTCGAATCCGATACGCACCGCATAATTGCCGACAGGCTTGACCGACAGGATCATGACCTCGCGCTTGCCGGCCTGAATTTTGCGTTGGTCGGGCGTGTGTCCCTGCACTTCGGCGGAGGGACTGAACACCCGCAGCATCTCCGCGGGAAACTCGTTGCTTGTCCCGTCGGGCCAGTCGACAGTCAACGCCTTCCGATCGGTTGAAACGCGGATCCCCCTTGGAGCTGTAACCACAAGACTGTCCTTCCAAACTGGTTGCAGGGCGGCGGAAAGTAGCCATATTAAGTGTGTACGGCAAAGGGGAATTCTGCCGGCGTTAGGGGAGTGCAATGAACTCGGTAATTACATCGACGGATAAGGCCAAGCCTGCCATGATTGATCCGTTCGGTCGTCACGTCACCTATCTTCGGGTTTCCGTAACGGACCGCTGCGATTTTCGCTGTACCTACTGCATGGCCGAAAACATGACCTTCCTGCCGAAGAAGGATCTGCTGACACTGGAAGAGCTGGATCGCGTCTGTTCGACCTTTGTGGATAAGGGCGTGCGCAAGCTGCGACTGACCGGCGGAGAGCCCCTTGTCCGCAAGAACATCATGAGCCTGATCCGCAACCTTTCGCGGCATCTGGAAACCGGGGCACTGGACGAGCTCACACTGACGACAAACGGCAGCCAGCTCGGCCGTTTCGCCGATGAACTCGCCGAATGCGGCGTCCGCCGCATCAACGTTTCCCTCGACACACTGGACCCCGAAAAATTTCGCCAGATCACCCGATGGGGAGATCTCGGCAAGGTGATGGACGGCATTGCCGCGGCGCAGGCCGCGGGCATCAAGCTGAAGATCAATGCTGTCGCGCTGAAAGACTTCAACGAGCACGAATTGCCCAGCATGATCGAATGGGCACACGGTCAGGGCATGGACTTCACGGTCATTGAAACCATGCCGATGGGCGAGATCGAATCGGATCGTACCCACCAATATCTGCCGCTCTCCGTCTTGCGCGAGCAGTTGGAAGCACGTTGGACGCTGCAGGACATTCCCTACAAGACAGGCGGTCCGGCACGTTACGTCGAGATCGCCGAAACGGGCGGTCGTCTCGGCTTCATCACGCCGCTGACCCACAATTTCTGTGAAGGCTGCAACCGTGTGCGCCTGACATGCACGGGCACGCTCTACATGTGCCTCGGCCAGGAGGATGCAGCCGATCTGCGCGATCCGCTGCGCGCTTCGGAAGGCAATGAAGCACTCTCCCTTGCAATCGATGAAGCGATCGGCCGCAAGCCGGAAGGACACGATTTCGTGATCGACCGCAACGCCCGTCCTTCGGTGGGTCGCCATATGAGCGTGACCGGGGGCTGACGGGCCATCGCCCGTCATCCCGACGCATCCTTTTCGCCGCAGGAGCATTGGCCTTCGAAGAGATCGAAGGAGAATATGCATATGCGCCTATGCCTCTCACAGATCGGCGGCATGACTCTGCTGATGATCGCAGCGCTTCTTGTCGGAGCGGCTTCCGCGGCGGCGGAAGATACGCTCACCTATCGGAACGACCGCTTTGGCACCGAGATCCGTTTCCCCACGGGGCTGTTTGATACGCTGACCTCGCCGCCGACCGATGGTGACGGCCAGACCTTCCTCGGCAAGGACAATGCGGAACTGCTCGTCTATGGCAGTCGTGGCCAAGACATGGAGAGCCTCGCAAGGGTGGCGCGCGAGCAGCTCGATGAGATTACCCTAGACCGTGTGACGCGAAACTGGTTTGCGATCTCCGGCTTCGATTCCCGCGGCAATGTCTTCTATCAGCGGACGGAAAGCGGTGCGGACGGCGTGCTTCATTCCGCCATACTGCGTTATCCACCGTCCCAGAAAAGCCGTATCGACCCTCAGGTCGGGCCAATCATGAACTCACTGTCAGGCCCCTGACCATACCGCCCGCTCATAGCTCTCTTTCGCCCTTTGCGTGGCTTTCGGCTATCCGAGCATGAAACCTTGGGGTAACGCTTTTGCAGACTGCCGCTTCGCGGTGCACTGACCGCGGAGTCGCGCTTTGCCGTTCCTATCCTTCTGGCATGACCGCCTGTCTTCCAACCTGAAAGCAGCGCTCCTGACACTGTTCGGGGTCAGTGCGTTCGTCGTGAACGATTCGCTCACGCGTGTCGCGGGCAATACCCTGCCCGTCAGCCAGGTCATGCTCCTGAGAGGTCTGTTTGCTTCGCTGACGCTTTTTATCTGGCTCAGAACAAAAGGCCCTCTTCCGCCCATTCGCGCGATGCTGGACCTGCGACTGCTGGCGCGCAATATACTCGACGGCACGGCGACCATTCTGTTTCTGATGGCGCTGGCGAAAATGCCTCTGGCCAACGTCTTTGCCATTCTACAGGGCATCCCGCTCGCGGTCACCGCTGCCGCTGCAATCCTGCTTCGCGAGCCAGTCGGATGGCGCCGATGGGGCGCGATCGGGATCGGGTTTCTCGGCGTTCTCATCTGCCTCCGTCCCGGTCCAGACGGCTTCAGCATCTACGCAATCTGCCTCCTGCTCAGCGTGATCTGCTCGGCGCTACGGGAGATCGTCACCCGCACCATACGGCCGGAACTGCCCTCCTCCGTCGTGTCCTTCGTGACGTCGATCGCCGTCGGCCTCTTCGGCCTTCTGATCCTTCCGTTCGAGACGCGGTCCTGGCAGACACCCGGCTGGGCCGAACTGCTGGCGCTCTTCTTCGCCGGCGTCTTCGTCATCCTCGGGCTGATTTCCACGACGGCAGCGATCCGTGGCGGCGACGTCTCGTTCGCGGCACCGTTTCGCTACGGCAATCTGATCGTCGCCATCCTCATTGGCTGGCTCTTTTTCGCCGAACTTCCCGATGCGCTGACGCTCATCGGCTCGGCGATCATCGTCGGCTCCGGTCTCTTCACGCTTTACCGCGAGAGGGTTCGAAAGGACGCGCAGCCTATCGCAGCGGAAAACATGGCGCGCGGCGCGCCCCGAGGTATTTGAGCACCGATCTCCTGCAATATTGAACGAAATGCTTGCAATCGGATCCAGAGACGCGAAATAATTGCAATCGCGGGACAACGCCATTTCCCTCCTTCCGCCACTAAAGGATAAGCACGAATGCAGCCGGCCGGCATTATTCTCGCGGGTGGAGAGGCTCGCCGAATGGGAGGCCGCGATAAACCTCTTCTGGAATTGGCCGGCAAACCGTTGATGGGCCATATCGTCGAGCGGCTTTCCCCTCAGGTCAGCTCACTTGCGATCAGTGCGAACGGCGATCCCGAACGGTTTTCCCGCTTTGCCCTGCCCGTTCTACCTGATGATACGCCGATGGGGCCACTATCCGGCGTATTGTCGGGCATGGACTGGGCGGCTTCCCTCGAAAATCCGCCAAGGCAGATCGTGACGATCGCCGGCGACACGCCATTCGTACCACGCGATCTGGTGCTCAGGTTCGATATCGCCGCCGAGGGGGAGGCAGAACGCATCGTTCTCGCCACCTCAAATGGGCGACGACATCCTACGATCTGCCTTTGGCCGGTCAGCTTGCGTCACGCCCTGCGCAGATGGCTTGCCGAGTCCGAAAGCTCCAAGGTGCTCGGGTTCATCCACCGCCATGACTTTTCTCTGGCCGATTTTCAAACGGCAGAAGACGCCGATCCTTTCTTCAACATCAATACGCCGGAAGATCTTGAGGCAGCACGTATACGGGCCGAAGACGAGTCATAGATGTGAGTGCCGTTAAGAAAGGCACTAAAACGGGATTGCCTTTTCCCTTCGCAGTCTGCGACTAATTCAGAATGCATAGATCGTGATGGCATCCCGCCTCACGACAAGCAGAAGGATTGCACCCATATGATGATACGCCGCACATTTCTCGCGCTCTCAGTTCTCGCTCTTTCCGTTCCGGCCGCTATGGCACAGGACAAGATGAACCTGAAAATCGGCAGTGAGGGCGCGTATCCTCCCTTCAACCAGCTGAACTCCAACGGCGAACTTGAAGGTTTCGATATCGATATCGCGAAAGCGCTCTGCGAAGAGATGAACGCCGAATGCGAATTCGTGACCCAGGACTGGGATGGCATCATTCCCGCCCTACAGGCCGGCAAGTTCGATGCGATCATTGCGTCCATGAGCATTACGCCCGAGCGCCAAGAGCAGGTCAGCTTCTCCGCTCCCTATTACATCAACTCGCTCCGTCTTGCTGTTCCAAGCGATGGCAATATCGAAGACGCATCCGCTGAGACCCTGGCTGGCAAGACCATTGGCGTCCAGCAGGGCACCGTCGCCGAGACGTACATGACCGAGAATATGGGCGACGTCAGCATCAAGCCCTATCCAACGCAGGAAGAAGCCTATCTCGATCTCAAGAATGGCCGTCTCGACGGCGTCGTGGCTGACTTCGGCGTACAGGACGAGTTCATCAAGCAAAATGATGGCTTTGAGGTCGTCGGCGAGCCTCTTCTGGAAGATGACCAGATCGCGATCGCCGTCCGTAAGGACGAGCAGGAGCTGGCCGACAAGTTCTCCGAGGCCATCAAGGCCATCCGTGAAAACGGCACCTACCAGGAGATCAACCAGAAGTATTTCGGCTTCGACATCTACGGCGAGTAATGCGATGCTCATCCCGGCCGACCCGAACGGGCCGGCCGGGCACCTCTCGTAAGCCAGCAAGGATCTAGTCGATGGAGAACAGCATCTGGCCACTCCTCGGTTTTGGGGCCGAGGGCTGGGGAGATCAACTTCTCTGGGGCGCGCTCCTCACAGTAACGCTGGCGCTTTCGACACTTCCTCTGGGTCTAACGGTCGGTTTCCTTGTCGCGCTCGGGCGCCGCAGTGAAGAGCGGTCGCTTCGTTTCAGCGCAACACTTTTCGCGACGATATTCCGCGGCCTGCCTGAACTGCTGACCCTTTTCCTGATCTATTACGGGGCCCAGCTCGGCCTCTCCGCCGGGCTTCAGGCAGCAGGCATCGAGACCGCAATCGAAATCAATGCCTTTTTGGCCGGCATGATCGCTCTCGGCCTCGTCTTCGCGGCCTATGCCAGCGAGGTCTTCGTATCGGCCTTTTCGGCGATTCCGGACGGTCAGGCGGAGGCGGCTCGCGCACTCGGCATCCGCAAGATGACGACAATGCGAAAGGTCATTTTTCCGCAACTGTTCCGTTTTGCCCTGCCCGGCCTCGGCAATCTATGGCTGATCCTGCTGAAGGATACGGCCCTTGTCTCCGTGATTGGCTTGTCGGACATTCTCCGTCAAAGCTCCATCGCGGCACGTGTTACGCAGCATCCCCTGCTCTTCTATGTGACCGCCTGTCTGCTCTACCTGACCTTCTCTCTCATTTTCACGGTTCTGATCGGCTGGCTGGAGAAGCGCTCCGATCGGGGGCTGATCCGGACATGAGCGCTTATCCCGCAAACACCGCAGACAACATCGCAGGCATGGCCCCGGCCTTTGGAATCGAGGCGCGCCCGGCCCCTGAGCCAAAGCCGCGCGGCTGGTCGTCTGCGCGGATTGGAGGCTACGCGGTCGCCGGACTCTGGCTTGCTCTTCTCGGTCTGCTGCTCGCCTACCTCATCAGCGTCTTTTCGCCCGACTTTATGATGCGGTACGGCCCACGCTATCTCGATGGCCTTTGGACGACGCTGCTCCTCGTCGGAATATCCGTTACCCTGGGCGGTCTTCTTTCCCTCCCCCTCGCTCTGGCGCGACTGTCGGGCAATGCGTTTTTAAACGGCGCCGCACTCAGCTATACGACCTTCTTTCGCGGCACGCCGCTCATCGCTCAGACCTTCCTGGTCTATTACGGGCTGGGGGCGCTGAATGACGAGTTGAAAGCCATTGGGCTCTGGTGGTTCTTCAGAGAGGCCTGGTACTGCGCGCTCTTCGCCTTCACCCTGCATACGGCGGCCTATCAGGCGGAGATCTTGCGCGGCGCGATCCGCACCGTTCCAAGCGGTCAGCGAGAAGCGTCCAAGGCCATGGGACTATCCCGCTGGACCACCTTCCAAAAGATCATCCTGCCGCAAGCTCTGATCGTCGCGCTCCGGCCTTACGGCAACGAGATCGTCCTGATGATCAAGGCGTCGGCCATCGTCGCCGTGATCACCGTCTACGACCTGATGGGGCAGACACGCTTCGTCTTCTCGCGTTCCTTCGACTTCCAGGCCTACCTCTGGGCGGCGCTGCTCTACCTCGCCGTGGTCGAAACACTGCGTCGGATATGGGACGTTCTGGAACAACGCCTCACACGTCATCTAAAACGATAACAAAGACTTGCCGGCGGAATCGGAATCGTTCCGCGAACGGCTTGAATCGATATGGGAGAATGAGCGGTATGGCCCGGACAGCATTTATCGGATTGGGCGTCATGGGTTTTCCAATGGCAGGTCACCTCAAGAAAAAGGGCGGGCACGACGTCACGGTCTACAACCGCTCCTCCGAGAAGGCCGCTCGATGGGTCGATGAATATGCTGGAGAGAAAGCCGATACGCCGCGTGCGGCGGCCGAGGACGCCGACTTCGTTTTTACCTGCGTCGGCAATGATGACGATGTCCGCTCGGTCGTCTTCGGCGACGATGGCGTTCTGGCCGGTATGAAAGCCGGTTCGATTCTCATCGACAACACGACCGCCAGCGCCATCCTCGCCGAAGAGATCGCCGCGAGCGCCGCACAGAAGGAGATCGGCTTTCTCGACGCCCCAGTTTCTGGCGGGCAGGCCGGAGCCGAAAACGGCGCGCTGACCGTGATGTGCGGCGGCGATCAGGCGACATTCGACGAGGCGCGCCCCATCATTGAAAGCTACGCCAGGATGGTCGGGCTGCTTGGCCCGAACGGAGCCGGCCAGCTTGCCAAGATGTGCAACCAGACAGCCATCGCCGGTCTCGTGCAGGGGCTGTCCGAAGCCATTCACCTCGCCAAGAAGTCCGGCCTCGATGTCGAAAAGCTGATCGAGGTGATTTCCAAGGGCGCGGCAGGTTCCTGGCAGATGGAAAACCGCTATGCCACTATGGCAGCCGGCGAGTTTGACCACGGCTTCGCCGTAGACTGGATGCGCAAGGACCTCGCCATCGTCCTGCAACAGGCGGACGAGGTGGGCGCAAGCCTGCCAGTTACGGCGCTCGTCGATCAGTTCTACAAGGACGTGCAGAAGATGGGCGGCCGACGCTGGGATACGTCGTCCCTGATTGCACGCCTTGAGGCAGCCGATAAAAACTGAGCGAGACGGATTATTCGCCCTTTTCCAACACCATGTAGTCGAGCGGCAATTCCGTCGTGTATTTGATCCGCTCCATGGCGAAGGCCGAGGAAACGTCGCTGATTTCGATCTTCTCGATCAGCTTGCGATAGAAGGTGTCGTAGGCGGCAATATCCGGCACGACGACGCGCAAAAGGTAATCAACCTCACCGCTCATCCGGTAGAATTCCTGAACCTCCGGGAAAGAGGTGATCACCTCGGCAAAGCGCTTGAGCCACTCGACCGAATGGGAATTTGTCCGGATGGAAACGAAGACGGTTACGGCCGTATTCACCTTGGCGGGATCGAGAATGGCCACCCGCCGCTGAATGACGCCTTCTTCTTCCAGTTTCTGGATACGCCGCCAGCACGGCGTAGTGGAAAGGCCCACTTTCTTGGCGACATCGGCAACGGCGTAGGTCGTATCTTCCTGCAAGATCCGCAGGATCTTTCGATCCAGTCTGTCCATCTTGTCCTCTGAGCGTTCTGGCGACGGAACGCGCCTTTTGCCGGAAAGCGTCAGGTCCGGCAAGCCGGCATCGGCGCAGGTCGGTGCCGTATTACTCCACGCAGTCGAGTTCCGCCGCGACGCTGCGCCTAAGTACCGGCAACAGTTCAGCCTCAAACCACGGGTTTTTTCGAAGCCATCCGGTGTTGCGCCATGATGGGTGCGGCAGCGGTATGACTGCCCGTCCTTGCTCCTCGCTTGTCACGGCAAGGATGGCCTGCCAGTTCTTGACGGTATCGGTCATGCGCGGCTGGCGGAGCGCCCCGAGGTGATAGCGCTGGCTATAGAGCCCGATGCTCAGGACAAGCCGTATATTCGGCAGCCGCGCCATCAAGCCGTCGCGCCATGTGGGCGCGCACTCCCGGCGGGGCGGCAAATCGCCGCCGTGACGATCATAACCCGGGAAGCAAAAGCCCATGGCTGCGATAGCGATCCGTTCGCTTTCATAAAAAGTCTGCCGGTTGATCCCCATCCACTCCCGGAGCCTGTCGCCAGACCTGTCGTTGAAGGATTGTCCGGTTTCATGGACACGTAGGCCCGGCGCCTGCCCGGCGATGAGGATGGTTGCGCTTTCGGACGCGCTCAGCGTTGGCCGCGGTTCGTGTGGCAAGGGCGCACCGAGCGGATCGTCCCGGCAGATCGTGCAGCGGCGAACCCTGCCCAGATAGTCCTCGAGGGAGGAACATTCCGGCAAAGCGCACGCCTCTTGCATCGAAGAAACCAATTCAGGCCTTGTAGCTCGGTCGGGATTGAAGGGTCTCGATATAGCGGACGACATTCGGGAGGTCGTCCGGCATGGTGATTTTTGCCGGCTTCATGAAACCCGCAGCCACCATGGCCGTGATATCGGCCACGCTGAACCGGTCGCCGACAAGAAACGCCCGTCCATCCAGATCAGCGTCGAGAAGGCGTAGATAGCGTCTGACGCGATCGCGGTTGGCTTCCCCCCATTCCTCGATCTGGGGCTTCTCCCATTCCTTCATGGCCGGGTGGGTATGGCGAAAGGCGTGGGCCGTCGGCAGAAAGAAATGCATCTCGATACGCCGCTGCCACATCTCGACCTGTGCGCGTTCGAGCGGGGTCGTGCCAAACAATGGCGGCTCCGGATGAAGCTCTTCGAAATACCGGCAGATGGCGATACTCTCAGTGAGAATCGTGCCATCATCCAGTTCCAGCACGGGAAGTGATTTGAGCGGATTGCGCGTTGCGACCTTCGGATTGCGATGCTCGAGCGCTCCCATATCCACCGCCTCGAGTGGAACCTCGATGCCCTTCTCCGCCAGATAGATCCTCACCCGTCTCGGGTTGGGCGCCATGCCTCCGTCAAACAACTTCATTGCATCCTCCTCCATGAATTCGTCCTGCTGCTCTAGCAGCTAGATCAAAGGCTGCGAAGCGCCACCGGAGACGTTGGAGGCTGCTGAAAGGACAAGGCCACCCGGCCCTCCTCGGCCACAGGAAAGGCTATCTTAACCGTGCTTATTCACTATTGGGGAGCACTGGCCTCTACCTTCGGATGAGCAGGTGCGGGTCCGGCCGAACTCTGTCACGTTGATGAAATGTCCTTTACCGAGATCGGCAGTGCCGACAAGATCATTGTCGATCGAACGAAGCGCTCGCGAAACGCGACACTGGCGCGCACTTTGCGCGAGCAACGGGACAAGATGCGCGAACGCGCCGGCGACGTGCATTTTGCCCGTACGCTTCTTCTCATCAATGCCCGAACCATCCGTTCGACCGCGCTGTTTTTCCCGGTCATCGCGCTCGCCGCTGCCGCTCTCGGCCATTATCGCGGCACCGTATCAATCGGCTTTCTCTGGGCGTTCGGCGCGATCCTGTTCTTTCTTCCGCGTCAGATCGTTGCCTGGCAGGTGCTGCGGCAAAAGGAAAGCAAGGTCGATCTGGCTGCCTATCGGCGCCTTTTCCGTCTGACCCATTTTCTGGCAAGCCTGCCATGGGTCGCTTTCATCTTCGTGCCGTGGCAGATCACCGGCGTCGCTGGCGACATGGTTTTCCGCGCCGCGACCGTTCTTCTCGTCATCGCTGCCAGCGCCTTCATCATGAGTGCCATCAGGGGCGCCCTTCTCCTGTCATTCGCTCCAGTGGTCGCAGCCTTCTGCTTCGTGGCCGTCCGAAATGGCGATCCGACCAGCGCCATGCTCGCATTGATGCTCATTGTCGGGCTGACATTCTTCATCTTCATGGCGCGCCAGTTGCACGCCAGCCAGTTGCTGGAAATCTCCTACCGCGCGGAAAAGGACTCGTTGATCGCAGAGCTCGAGACGGCCAACGGCATCTCCAATGAGGCGCGTCGCCGGGCCGAGGAAGCAAACCTCGCCAAGAGCCGGTTCCTGGCCTCAATGAGCCATGAGTTGAGGACCCCACTTAACGCCATTCTCGGATTTTCCGAGGTAATGGCGGAAGAAGTGCTGGGGCCGATGCAGAACGACACCTACAAGGAATATGCCGGCGATATCCACGCCTCGGGCAAGCATCTTCTCGAACTGATCAACGAAATTCTCGATCTCTCCCGCATCGAGGCCGGGCGTTATCAGATGAACGAGCAGCCCCTATCGCTAGCTCATATGATCGAAGCCTGCTGCCACATGGTCGAGCTCAGGATGCGCAACAAGGATGTGCAGCTCGACGTCAAGATCGAGGCGGGCTTGCCGCCGCTGATTGCGGATGAACGCTCGGTCCGCCAGGTTTTGCTCAATCTGCTTTCCAATGCGATCAAGTTCACGCCTGTCGGTGGTTCGATCACGGTGAAGGCCGGATGGACGACCAAAGGCGGACAGTACCTCTCGGTGACCGATGATGGCCCCGGCATCGCAGAGGACGAGATACCGATCGTGCTTTCCGCCTTCGGCCAGGGCTCGATCGCCATCAAGAGCGCGGAACAGGGTGCCGGTCTCGGTCTTCCGATCGTCCAGGCAATCATGCACATGCATGAAGGACAGTTCGCTCTTCGCTCCCGTTTGCGCAGCGGCACGACGGCACTGGCAAGCTTTCCGAAGAAACGCGTTGTGGTGGAGCCGCCCTCTCTTGCCGGGGAAGCGCCACTGCATGAGACGCCTGCGAAACCCGCCGACGAAGCGCTCGGCGTAGAGACGCACTCAGAGGTCTAGCGCCCCGGCAACGGCTGCAGTCGTGTTTACCGCCGTTTTGACAAGCCCCGCTCCAAGAGCCGCGGCGGCACCGTCGTCCGTATCGATGCCGTAATCGAGAAGCGGTGTCATGCCGAGCTTTCGGGCGGCTTTCTCCGCGCCCGGCTGACCGCCTGGATCCGCCAGGATACAGTGACCAGTGGTCATGGCATTGGCCTTGTGGAGAACCGCGACCGCTGCCAGCGCGGCACGGCCCGATATCACGACAGGCACATTCTCCAGCCGCGCGGCCAGCAGCAGTCCGACCATGGCTGCATATTCCCGCCCTCCGAGACGGCGCAGCGCTTCGAACGGGTCGGAAAGGTGGCCCTTATGGGTTCGAAGAGCCGCCTTTACCGTCTCGGCGCGCTTTCTGATGACCGGATCGTCACCTTCACCGATGAACATGTCGGCCGGTTCGCCCAGCATCGCCGTCAAAAGCGCAGCCGAGCATATTTCCGTCCCCTCACCCAGCGCGCCAATAGCCAAAAGGTCGGTCCCGCCAGCCATTGCCTCCATACCGAAGGCCATCGTCGCCGCGCAGCCCCGTTCGTCGAGAGCCGCCTCATTGCGAATGTCGGCGGTCGGATGATCCAGCGCCAGATCGAGAATGCGCAGGCCGACATCCTGAGCGATGCAGACACCGTTCACGACGCTGCCTCCAGTCGCGGCCAGATCGACTGCTGCCTGGGTGCGTGCGACGTCCCATGCCGTATCGCTCGCGGCGGCGTGGCCATGATTGCCGGCAAAGATCGCGCAAAGCGGACGCGTGACCGGTGACAGGGATTTTCCGGACCACGTTGCATACCATCTGGCGGTCGCGCCGAGACGCCCCAATTGCTGCTGCGGCGCCAGCGCATCCAGCGCTTTTTCGACCCAGTCGCCACCGGCGTGATCTGGGGCCGGCAACATTGTCAGCAGGTTGCGAAAATCATCGAAGGGAAGGCCAGATGCCATGAACTCTCCAAGGCTGCGGCTATATACGCAAGAAAATGATCGTCGCCACGGCCATACTGGCTCTTCAGGATATCGACAAGGGCAAGCCAAACTTGCGGCACAGGACGAGCGCCACCATCTAGAATCGAAAGACGAAGCCTGTGAGCCCTGCCCTGACACCCTGCATCAACATCTGTTCCATCGACGATGAATCGGCGCTCTGCATGGGTTGCGGGCGCTCACTGGCCGAAATCGCTGACTGGGGTAAACTCAAGACCAGCGAGCGACGTTCGATCATGATTCAATTGCCCACCCGTATGGAGGCGGCCGGGCTCCGTCCGGGGCGAAAGCTGATGAGGCTGATATCCAAATGCTGAAGTGGATCGCAATAGGCGGCCTGGGCGTGCTGCTTATCGTCTACATGCTGGAGTCCGGCATCATGGAGGCTTTCGGCCTGCCTGCCGAAGACGGTGCGGAAGTCATCTACCTATCATTGTGGGCAGCCATGCTTGCACCCGTCATTCTCTTTTCCGGCATGCCGTTCGGGCGCGTTTTCCGTAGCCTGGCGACCTGGGTGGTGATCGGCGTGGTGCTGGTCGTCGGCTATGAACGGCGGGATGAACTTCGCAATTTCGCCATGGATATCTCGGCGGGCTTGTCACCCGGCACACCCGTGACCTCCGTATCCGATGACGGCCGGACCACTGTGACCCTCAAGAAGGGCCTGGGAGGTCATTTTTACGCACAGGCCAATCTCGACAACGCCGAGATCCGGCTTCTTGTCGATACGGGTGCGACGACAACGACCTTGCGGGAAAGCGACGCGAAGCGGATCGGTATCGATCCACGGCAATTGCGCTTCGTGATACCGGTCATGACCGCAAACGGGCCGACCCTTGCCGCGCGGGCCAATGTTTCCCGGTTCGTGATTGGCGGCATCGAACGACGCGACGTTTCGGTAATGGTCGCTCGGGATGCCCAACTCGGTCAGTCCCTCCTTGGTATGAACTTTCTGGGCTCTCTTGAAGCTTTCGAGTTCCGGCAGGACCGCCTTGTTCTGAAGGGATAGGCTTGCGCTTCAGACCAGCGAATAGAAAAAGCGGGCCGAGACCAGCAAAAGGAAAAGGCCGAAACCGATCCGCATCGAGCGTTCCGGGAGACGGTGGGCGAGCGAGACCCCGACCGGCGCCATGAGAAGCGTGACCGGCACCACAATCGCGACCGTCAGAAAATTGACGAAGCCGAGGGAAAAGGGTGGCAGTCCACTTTCACCCCATCCCGCCCAGATATAGCCGAACAGTCCGGGCACCGCGATCAGCACGCCGACCGCGGCGGAGGTGGAGACCGCCTCCTTCATGGGTCGGTTGTAGAGCGTCATGAAGGTATTGGTCAGTACGCCCCCGCCAATGCCCATCAGCGCGGAGAGCAGACCGATCAGAAAGCCGACCACGCTCCGCCCTGCAATACCCGGCAATTGATTGCCAAGCGAAAAGTCCAGCCGGCCGGACAGCAATCGGATGGCGATCAGGATGGCGATCGTGGCAAAGATCGCGCGGAGTGTTGCCCCGGAGATGGAAGCCGTCACCGCACTAGCTGCCAGCGCCCCCAGCGGCACGGCGATCAGGAAGGTCTTCAGCAGAGCGTCATTCATCTGCCCATAGGCACGGTGAGAGAAGAACGACCGCAGGGAGGTGGCGACGATGATGGCAAGCGATGTGCCAACCGCCACATGCATTCGGACACCGTCGGCAATGCCCGCTATGCCAAGCATCTGATAGAAGACGGGCACAAGGATCGCGCCTCCGCCAATGCCGAACAACCCTGCCAAGAAGCCCGCAATGACGCCCGATATCAGAGTAAGGACGCCGAAACCGATGATCTCGGGCGTCAGAAGATCAATGTAACTCAAAAGCTGCGGCTCCCGCCGAAATGATAAAATGCACTATGCCACCGCTGCATCGGTGTCTGATGAGGCGAGATGCGGCGCAACCTCTTCGAAGGCTCGTTCGATGATCTCGGGACCTGCATCGTAACGCGTGGCATCGGTCGAGAGGATCTGTCTCCACCGCCTTGCACCGGGAACGCCGGAAAAGAGCCCGACCATATGACGGGTAACGGCCGAGAGCCTTGCGCCCTCTGCCCTGCGCTGCGCCGCATAACACATCATCGTCTCGATGATACGGGGCCAGTCCGGCTCCTCCTTGCGATCCCCCCACAGCGTATCCACCTCCGTCAGAAAAGCAGGCTCGCCATAGGCTTTGCGACCGACCATCACGCCATCCATGATGGTTAGGTGGTCCCGGATCTCGGCCATGCTCGCGATCCCGCCATTGATCCCGATGAACCAATCCGGATAGTCCGCCTTGAGTGCGTGTACGAGAGCATAATCCAGCGGAGGAATGTCGCGGTTCTCCTTCGGAGAGAGGCCTTTCAACCAGGCCTTGCGGGCATGAACCCAGAGAGCATCCGCCCCGCCCTCACGCATATGCCGCGCGAAATCCGGCAGCACTTCTTCGGCATTCTGGTCATCGACGCCAATGCGGCATTTCACCGTGACTGGCACCGTACCGGCCGCGTCCTTCATCGCCGACACGCAGCGTCGAACAAGGTCGGAATCACGCATGAGACAGGCGCCGAAGGCCCCGGATTGCACCCTGTCGGACGGGCAACCGACATTCAGATTGATCTCGTCATAGCCGAAATCGACACCGATGCGCGTGGCTTCTGCCAGCTTCTGCGGATCTGACCCGCCGATCTGCAATGCCAGCGGATGCTGAACCGTGTCGAACCCCAAAAGCCGTTCACGATCGCCATGGATGATCGCATCTGCCACCACCATCTCCGTGTAGAGCAGCGCCCGCCGGGTCAATTGCCGGTGAAAGAAACGGCATTCGCGCACCGTCCAGTCGATCATCGGCGCGACGGCAAAGATTGGTGAAGGGGATGACATAAACAGTTGAACCGGTGCGTTCAGAAAAATTCCGGAGGGTCGATCCGGCGCTTAAGCGCGCTCCCTATATCACGCCTCTTTGTCCAATGCACAGGCCGTTGGCCTGCCATCTCTTGCTCATCGGGCCTTAACGACTATAGAAACGCGCCAACGATAACGGCCACCTGCAAAGCCCTCCGGGCTCTTCTGCTGAAGGCTCAATGATCAATTCACCCGCCACATGAAAAAAGTCGAAGGGTTCGTTATGACGACGCGCAGTCTCTCGTTCATCGCTTTGTTTGCCGCCTTCATTGCCGTGCTCGGCCTCGTGCCGCCGATCCAGATCCCCGTCGTCCCTGTACCCATCACCGCGCAGACACTCGGCGTGATGCTGGCCGGAGCGATCCTTGGCGCACGCCGCGGGTTTCTGGCGGTCTTGCTCTTTCTTGTTCTGGTCGCGATCGGATTGCCGCTTCTGCCAGGTGGCCGGGGCGGCCTCGGTGCCTTTGCCGGTCCGTCGGCCGGCTTCCTCTTCTCCTGGCCGATCGGCGCCTTCGTAGTTGGCTGGATGGTCGAGAGGTTCTGGAGCCGCATGAACTTCTTCTGGATGATGATGGCGTGCGTCATCGGCGGTATCGTCGCCGTTTATCCGCTCGGCATCCTCTGGTTGTCCTACGCCACCGATATCTCGGTCCTCACCACCACCATCGGGTCGGCCAGCTACATTCCGGGTGACCTCATCAAGGCTGTAGTCGCCTCGGCCATCGCCCTGATGGTCCGACGTTCTTATCCTTTGATTGCGACGCGTGAGCGCTCCATGTCGTGAAACTGACGTTTTCCGGCACGACTTTAGAACGAAACCGCAAGACCGCGCTGTATCCCCTCGATCTGGAGTTAACGGAGCGGCGCGTCGGTCTGATCGGCGCGAACGGGTCGGGAAAATCGACCCTGGCCCGTCTCGCCGGGGGCCTGATACGCCCGTCCGGCGGAACGGTTCAGGTGGCCGGTTACGACACGGCAAAAGATGCGAAAGAAGTTCGCCGCATCACCGGGTTTGTCTTCCAGAACCCCGATAGCCAGATCGTCTATCCGGTCGTCGAGGAGGACCTCGCATTCGGCCTCAAAGAGCGTGGCTTTCCAAAGGCCGAGCATGCCGAGCGTATCTCCCGCGTGATGGAGCGACTGCGCATAAGCCACCTTCGCGGCCGCCTCGCCCACGAACTATCGGGCGGCGAGCGACAGCTTGTCGCTCTGGCGGGGGTACTCGTGACCGAGCCCGACCTGCTGATCCTCGATGAGCCGACGACTCTTCTCGATCTGCGGCACAGTCGGCAGATTTCAGAGCATGTCGCGGCCCTGCCCCAGACGGTCATCTTCGTCACGCATCAGCTTGAATTGCTCACCGAATTCGAACGCGTCATCGTACTGGATCAGGGCAGGATTATCGCCGATAGCGACCCCGACGACGCGATCGCCCGCTATAAAAAGGCGATGGCGTGATCAACGGCCTCTACCGCCCTGGCACGAGCCCGATCCATCGGATGCGGGCCGGGCTGAAAATGACGCTTCTGGCCGTGACATGCACGATCGTCTTTTTTCTGGATGTCTGGCCTCTTGCGGTCGTCCTGGCGTGTGCGGCAGCGCTTTATGCCGTCGCGCGCTTCGATATACAGACCGTGTATCGGCAGCTTCGTCCCGCCCTTCCCTTTATCCTTCTGCTGGCCTTGTTTCAGGTGTTTGCCGCCAGTTGGGTCGAAGCAGTCGAAACGATCCTGCGGTTCAGCAGTCTGATCCTTCTCGCCGCTCTCTTGTCGCTGACAACCTCGCCAGCCGCCCTTTCCGATGCGTTGCTTGCCGCCATGCGGCCGTTCAAGCGGTTCGGGCTGCCGGCGGAACAGATCGCGCTCGCCATGACGCTTGCGATCCGTTTCATACCCGTCATCACCCAGGCCTCCGAAGATGTGCGCGAAGCGCAACGGGCAAGAGGCGCGCGAACCGGCTTTTTCCGAAGTGCGGGTCCCACCCTGATCCGCACGCTTAAAATCGCCGATGAACTGGCCGAAGCGCTTGAAGCCCGCGGCTATGGTCTCGGCGCCAAAAGCAACGAGAAATAGGAAAGTCCGCCACGTCCTGCATTGATCCGGCGCTTGCCGTATAGCGCAAGAAATCCATCTTCCGCACAAAGCAGAAGAAACAGGACGATCATGACCCATTTCAACGAAGCAATACTGGCTGAACTGGCTCCGAAAGGCCCCCTGCGCGCCGCTATCAATCTCGGCAATGCCGCGCTCGCCCGAAAGCGCGATGACGGGACACTGGAAGGGATATCACCCGATCTTGCGCGGGAGCTGGCGCGTCAGACCGGCCGCGAACTTGAAACAATCGTCTATGAGGGCGCCGGCAAAGCGTTCGCCGATGCGCAGAATGACGTCTGGGACGTGGCCTTTCTCGCGGTCGATGAAAGCCGCGCGCAGAAAATTGACTACACGCCGGCCTATGTCGAGATCGAGGCGACTTATGCTGTCCGGTCCGATGCCCCTTTCCAGGAAATGGAACAGCTCGACGTACCGCACGCGAAAATTCTCGTCGCACAGAACTCGGCCTACGATTTGTACCTTTCGACCGAACTCGAAGCTGCGGAAATCGTCCGCGCCGAGACGCCAGCAGCCTCCCTCGACCAGTTCGACAGAGGCGGTCATGATGCTGTGGCCGGCGTACGGCAGACATTGGAGGCGCGCTATGGCGGGCGGGACGATATTCACATCCTTCCCGGCAGCATCACCTCGATCTATCAAGCCATGTGCGTACCGAAGGGCCGCCCGGCAGCGCTGGAGGCTCTGACCTCATTCGTGGAAGATGCGAAAAGGAGCGGCTTTGTCCATGAGCGGCTCGAGGCGAATGGCAACGGAACATTGAAAATAGCGCCAGCAGCCAAGTGATTTTCAGATTTTTTCCGCCCAAGAAAGATCAAATAAAAGCGAGGGAAAATGCAGCGCACCATCTTCGAACGCCGGGCGGAAATTTTTCTGGCGAAAGAAAGGTGAAACAAACCCAAAATCTTTCTTCGACAAGGCATGGCTAGCCGTCCCCTGCGTTAGTCTCGAACCTCCTGTTGCCAAGGGGTTCACAATCGTTATGGTGACAGAAATAGTCGTCTGATATCGCTCTTCAGGTTGGAGGCGCGGTCATTCGATACGTCACACGGGAGAGCGACGAAATATGACAAACAAACGACTTTTGACCCTTGCCGCCGGCGCCGCTGCCCTGGCTTTCAGCGCCAGTGGTGCGATGGCTCAGGACTCATGCGGCAGCGTTTCGATGGCCGAATTCGATTGGCCGTCCGGTGAATTGCTGGCCAATGTCGACAAGATTATTTTGGAAGAAGGCTATGGCTGCGACGTCCAGCTCGTAAATGGCGGGACAACGACCATTTTTGCCTCGATGAACGAGAAGGGCGAGCCGGAAGTAGCTGGCGAACTGTGGATCAACGCGGTTCGTGATCTGCTGGAAAAAGGCATCGACGAAGGCGAGCTTAAGATCGTCAATGACGGTCCGATCACCGGTCTCGGCGAAGGCTGGTGGGTCACGCCGAAATTCGCAGAAGAGCATCCCGATCTTGATACTGTCGAGAAGCTTCTCGAACATCCCGAACTGTTCCCCTACGCCGAAGATGAATCCAAGGGCGCTTTTATTGGCTGCCCGGCCGGTTGGGGCTGCCAGCTCATCAACGCCAACATGTACCGCGCCTTCGACATGGAAGAGAAGGGCTGGGAACTCGTCGATCCGGGTTCGGCGGCGGGCCTCGACGGCTCGATGGCCAAGGCTGCCGAGCGTGGAGAACCGTGGTTCGGCTATTACTGGGCGCCGACGGCGATGATCGGCAAATATGAGATGGTCCTGCTCCCGTTTGAGGTGGACTACGCCGGCGACGAGAATTGGAACGGCTGTATCGCTCTGGCGGAACAGGATTGCGAAGACCCGCAGAAGACCGCGTGGACCAAGTCGGAAGTCCGCACCGTGGTGACCGATGAATTCGCCGAGAAAGCGGGACCCGCGCAGGATTACCTGTCCAAGCGGATTTTCCCCGGCGAAATCATGAACAAGATGCTCGTCTACATGCAGGACGAGCAGGCCAGCGGCGAGGACGCCGCCTACTACTTCCTCGAAAACCACGAAGATATCTGGACGGAATGGGTCTCCGACGAGGTGGTCTCGAAGGTGAAGGAAGAACTGTAAGCCGACAACAGGCCGTCCGTTTCGCGGGCGGCCTGATTATCGTGGCGGGACTGGTTCGGCTGAAAATCAGATAAATGGGTGGGGCTTATGGAGTTCTTTGACGAATTCCCGACCATGGGCCGGTCGGATCTTCGTGACTTGAAGAAAGCAATCGATGGCGGTTTCCGCAGTTTCTCGCGCGCTTATGGCGAAGGGCTCGAAAACTTCTTTGATCCGCTTCTTCACTTTCTCGTCTGGTTTGAACGACTCCTGACCAATACCCCCTGGCCCATTGTGCTGCTGGTCATCTCCGGCCTCGTCTGGCTCGGTTCGCGGTCATGGGTCATGGTCGTTGGCACACTGATCTGCTTTTCAGTGATCGGTTACCTCGACATGTGGGAAGACACCATGGCCACGCTGGCGATCGTTTCCGTCGCCACGGCCATTTGCATTCTCATCGGCTTGCCCGTCGGCATCCTGATGGCCCGATCGAACAAGACGCAGGCGGCCATCACACCGATCCTGGACGTGATGCAGACCATTCCCAGCTTCGTCTACCTTATCCCGGTCGTAATGCTGCTTGGCATCGGCAAGGTGCCCGGCCTCCTGGCCGTTTGCATCTACGCCCTGCCCCCGATGGCGCGCCTCACCAATCTCGGCATCCGCCTTGTCGACAAGGAGGTGCTGGAAGCCGCGACCGCCTTTGGCGCCGATTATCGTCAGAAGCTTTTCGGTGTTCAGATTCCCCTTGCACTTCCCACCATTTTCGCCGGCGTGAACCAGACCATCATGATGGCGCTCTCCATGGTCGTCATCGCCTCGCTGATCGGGGTGGCCGGTCTGGGCGTGCCGGTGCTGCGCGCGGTCTCCAACCAATATCTGGCCCTCGGCCTGATGAACGGCCTCGCCATTGTCGCGCTGGCCATCATATTCGACCGTGTTTCACAACGCTTCGGCCAGCGCATGCAGGCTCACCGGGACCAGGGAGCGGGCCATTGAGCGAGAACATCACCATGGCCCCGGCCTCTCCGCCGGAAGAGACGAAGGTCTCGATCCGTAACCTCTATAAGATCTTCGGAGAGGACCCGAAATCCGTCATCGACGAAGTTCGGGCCGGAATTTCCAAGAGCGAGCTCCTGGAAAAGCACGGTCATGTCCTCGGACTGAAAAACATCAATGTCGATCTTCCGGCCAATCAGCTATCGGTTATCATGGGCCTTTCCGGCTCCGGCAAATCCACCTTGATCCGCCACGTTAATCGTTTGATCGACCCGACCGCCGGCGAACTGATCGTCGATGGCGAAAACGTTCTCGAATACGACCAGAAGCAGCTGAAAGAATTTCGCCGCCACAAGATCTCGATGGTATTTCAGCGCTTCGGCCTGTTTCCCCACCGGACGGTCGCCGAAAATGTCGCTTACGGGCTGACCGTGCAAGGGATCGACAAGAAGAAGGCCGTAGAGACGAGCCAGCGCTGGATCGACAAGGTCGGCCTTGCGGGCTATGGCGACCATTATCCCAATCAGCTATCGGGCGGCATGCAGCAGCGCGTCGGCCTCGCTCGCGCCCTCGCAACCGATGCCGAAATCCTCTTGATGGACGAAGCCTTCTCGGCGCTCGATCCGTTGATCCGCACCGACATGCAGAACCTGCTGCTGGAACTTCAACGGGATCTCCACAAGACCATCATCTTCATCACGCACGATCTCGATGAGGCGCTGAAACTGGCCGATATGCTCGTTATTCTGAAGGATGGCGAGGTCATCCAGCAGGGCGAGCCGCAGCACATCCTACTCCATCCGAGCGATCCTTACATCGAAGACTTCGTCGCCGACATCAACCGCGCCCGCGTTCTTCGTGTCCGCTCGGTCATGGAACCGCTGACGACCCCGGATTCCGCCCAGATCGCACGGGCTCAGTCCGGCGAGTATGTCATCGACCACGATCAGACGCTCGAAGACGTGATCGGCATATCGCGTGGCGATGTCAGCCACGACTACCTCGTCTTGCGCGATGGTACGCCGGTCGGCACTCTTCACATGAAGGATCTGGTCCGCGCTCTCGTGCCGCGGGTGCCGGCGAATGCGGATAGTGATAGTGAGGCGGCGGCCTAGCCGCCGTCACTGGCGCTCTGGATTAGTTTAGTTTTTGATCACGACCCGCATATTGCCCATACCGACCTGACGCGTCCACTTGAACAGCTGCGCGGCGTGGTTCGGATGAAGACGCACACAGCCATGAGAGGCGGGACGGCCGAGCGAACGGACGGCACCTGTCCCATGAATGGCGTACCCACCGTGAAAGAAGATCGAATAGGGCATGGGCGACATGTCGTATTTGCGGCTGTACCACTGCCGATGCATACGCTTCGCTGAGTAGGTGCCTCGCGGTGTGTAGTAACCTCGACGCGCCGTAGAGACCTTCCATCTGCTCAGCACGCGCCCATTCTTGAGCACCGTCATGCGCTGTTGGGAGATATCGATCTGTGCAACCAGCCTGGCGGCCGATGCGGACAGTGGACTGACAAAAATAAGAAGTGCGGCGAAAAACGCGACATAAATCGACTTCATGAGAACCCTCACACAACCATTCGTACATCCCTTACGCCTCTGCACGCTGCCAGAAATTGAACATGCTTTCATCACAAAACTGCCTTAAAGTAGGCCGTGGCCATTTCGTCATTGACGAGAAATTCGAGACGTAATTCGTAAATCTCTGTAAATAAAAGCGTTTTCTATCTTTTCTCAAGGTCCCGCATGTCCGTTCAAACTTTCGTGAGCGTATCCGCTGACGGTTCCCATGGCTGACCCCGACATTATTTTTGCCGCCCTCATTGCAGTTGGATTTGCGGCAGGGCTTATCGATGCGATTGCAGGAGGCGGCGGTCTTCTCACAATTCCCGCGCTTCTGATCGCCGGCCTGCCGCCTGTCACGGCGCTCGGCACGAATAAGCTACAGGCCATGTTCGGCTCCGGCTCCGCCTGCTTGCGCTATGCCCGCGCCGGAAAGCTCGACTGGGCATTGTGGTGGCCGTTCGCCTTTGTCTCAGGTTTGGCGGCCATGGGGGGCGCGGCGCTGGCCGGGGTTCTCTCACCCGCTGTCCTCTCGACCCTCCTGCCCTTCTTCCTGATCGTGATCGGCGTCTGGTTCGCCTTCCGGCGAGAGCCGGAAGAGATCGCAATCGAACGCCCTCGCCTCGGTCGCACCACCTTCGGCATCACCGCCGTTCCATCGATCGGTTTCTACGACGGATTGTTCGGGCCAGGTACGGGATCGTTCTTCGTTCTCGCCTTTACGACTTTGCGCGGACAGACCCTTCTTCGCGCTACCGCCCACACCAAGCTCATGAACTTCGCCTCCAATATAGGCGGTCTCGCAGGGTTTCTCGCGCTTGGAGCGGTCGACTGGCGGATCGGGCTATCGATGGGAGTCGCCCAGTTCGTCGGCGCGCGCTGCGGGGCCGCGCTCGCCATCCGTGGAGGCGGCTGGCTCATTCGTCCATTGCTGACGCTGATCTGCCTGGCCACGGCTCTCAAGCTCCTGTCGGATCAGAACCATCCGGTCGGGCGCTTCCTTCTCGGCTTGATAAGCTGATTATTATTGGCGGGTTTTACCCTTTGCTAAGACGGCGATAACCGCAAAGTAACGAAGACGCCCTACAAAGGAAGACGAAGCGGACAGCCCGCTTCGACGCCCCGGATCAGGTATTGCGTACCGGGGCTCGGTACCTTCGCCATAGTGTGTCGGCGAAGCGCCAGCGTTGAAATGGCAAAGCCGTGTTTCACCGGAGATCCGGAGAAACACGGCTTTTGCGTTCTGGGTTGAAAATTTTAATAAATACCCGCTTAAATTGTATCGTGATTCAAGGAGAACACGTATGCGTGTAGTGGTCGGTATTATTTCAGCCTCTATCTTTCTTCTCTGCAGCTCCGGCTGGGCACAGACATTCGACAAAGAGAAACAGCCTTCCGCCTTGGATATCAGGGGGCTCGTCAAGGCAAGTGATCGGGTCGAGATCAGCACGGACATTGTTGCTGCCATTACAGAAACGCCCTTTCGAGACGGCGAGCGATTTCGAAAGGGCGACATTCTGATCCGTCTCGATTGCGGGCAATATCGTGCCGAACTGACGGCAGCGCGTGCGGCGGTCAACTCAGCCCGGCTGGAATACAACCAGAAAGTGCAGTTGAAGACCTACGGCGCCGCCGGAAAAGGCGAAGTCGATATCGCGGCTTCTCGTTTCAGACGCAGCGAAGCCGAGGCGGAGGCGCTGGCCGAAAGGCTCCGCCGCTGCGAGATACCAGCGCCCTTTGACGGGCGGGTTGTTGCCATGAATGTCGCCGTCTCCGAGTTTCCGGAAGGTGGTGGATCGCCACTGATGATCGTACTGGACGACCGTAGGCTCGAAATCGAGTTCGTTGCGCCAAGTCACTGGCTGCGCTGGATCGCGGTCGACTGGCCGTTCGCGTTCGAGGTCGATGAAACGGGCGAGACCTTGAATGGCTCGATCGAACGGATAGCCGCCGAGGTCGATCCGATCAGCCAGACAATCCGCATCATAGGCCGGATCGACGGCGAAAAAGGCCGGACCCTCGCCGGCATGAGTGGAAACGTTCAGATCCTGAGTGAGACGACCGGCGCGATCTCCAGATGAACAAGTGTGTCCATCCGAGCCAATTCCCGAAAGCTGCGGATCGTGCCGGCCAAACGGTTCGCCGTCTGAATGCAGACAATCCACCCCAGAGGGTCTCAAGCCGCCTCGCGGCGCTGCTTCTTTATGAAGGCCGGTTGCGCCAACCGCGCTCACGCGACGGGCTTGGCATCACGATAACCACAGGGCTCAAGGCCGATCTCATACCGGGCCTTGAGCGCGTCTTTCTCTTTCAGGCAAATGCCGGTGGCGCTCTCCGACTGACCCACGCCAGCGACGTCGCGCAGCCCGACAGGGACGCTCCGGCAATGCAGTGCCTTGAGAAGGCTGTCGGCATTCACCAGCGCGCAATGCTCTGCATCACCACATTCGGCAAGAATGAATTTCTGCAATCGGGCAATGGGGCTGGCGGTGATTGCCTGCAAGATGGACCCGCCGGAGCCTTCTTCACTTTGCTGCCGATACCGCTTCGCCATGGCCGCGACGACCGCAGCAATCGCCAGCGGCGTCCCGATTGCATCCTGCTTCTCGAAACAGACCGGCCGCTCGAAACGTCCGATCCGGTTCTTCTACGTATCGCGGACGCCTGCAACCACGCGCTTACTCTGTTTCAAAGGCCTTCGAGCCTTGGCCACCGGCTCAGGCAGAAGCGAACACGTATCACGGTGGCAGCGATGGCCGCGCTCGGCTTGCTGGCATGTGTGCCGGTTCCTTTTTCTGCTCTCGCCCCGGCGGAGATCGTTGCGGCCGATCCCTTCATTGTCGCCTCCCCTCTGGACGGCATCATTCACGATATTGTGGTTCCGCCAAACGCCACCATCAAAGCAGGCGATCTGCTTTTCACCTTCGACGACACGGAACTGGCCGGTCGACGGGCGATCGCTCGTGAAACGCTCTCGGTGGCGCGGGCACGCGAGCAGCGCCTTCGTCAGGCAGCATTCTCCGAACCGGCGGCGCGGCGCGAACTGGCCGAAGCGGAAGCGGCGCGCCAGATTGCCGAAGCGGAATTGCAGCAGGCCGAAAATCGTCTGGCGCGCACGAGAGTGCTGGCACAGCGCGGCGGAACCGTTCTCTACAGCCGCCCGGATCATTGGATCGGACGCCCCGTGTCGACCGGCGAACGCATCATGGAGATTGCCGACCCCAGAGCGGTGAAACTACATGCCGATCTGCCCGTCGGCGATGCGATCGTTCTGGACTCCCATCCGTCACTCCGCTTCTTTGTTGAGGGGCAGCCGTTTCGTCCGGTGGCCGGCAAGGTTCTCAGCGCCGGGTATCGCGCCGAAGTCACACCGGACCAGCGTCTCGCCTATAAGATAACAGCCGAGCTGAGCGACAAAACCGGTCTGCGCATCGGAATGCGCGGCACGGCCCAGTTGCTCGGCAAGAGGGTGGCGCTTGGCTATTATCTGCTTCGCCGGCCGATTGCAGCGCTGCGGCAGAGGGTGGGGCTTTAGAAATGCCCGGCAAATCCCTTCCCGCCCTGCGCAAGGACTTGCGTTTTCACAGAGATCCGGAAGGCGACGCGCTCTTCATTGAGGATCCGCTCCGCAACCGGTTCTTTCGTGTTCCGGCCGAGATGGCGGGATGGCTCACCGGCCGGGAGGGTGAAACGGATGCTGATCTCCAGCAGCGCCTTGAAGCGACTGGCAGCGCCGCTCCATCAGATAACGACCTTTCGGAACTGCATGCTTTCTTGCGCGAAAATCAGCTCCTCTCGAATGCCGATATCGACGATCTGTCAGAACGGGCGAAACCAAATGACCGGTCCGCTCTCTCTCGCCTCTTTCACACCTATCTCTTCTTTCGAATACCTCTGTTCCGCCCGCAGCGTGCCATCGAGCGGAGCTGGCGCTTCGTAGCCCCTCTCTGTTCACGGGGCTTCCTGATCACAACCATTGCAGCGGGACTGCTGGGCTTGTGGCTGGCCGGTCGCCAATGGGACGCCTTTGAGGATACGTTCTCTCGTCTCATGACGGTGCAGGGCGCGGTACTCTACGGAGCGAGTCTTCTGCTGCTGAAAGTGTTGCATGAGGGTGGCCATGCCTTCATGGCACACCGCTGTGGCGTATCGGTGCCGCGCATCGGCGTCGCTTTCATATTCATGACACCAGTGCTTTACACCGACACGACGGCCGCCTGGCGATTGCCTCGACGTGATCGCATGATGATCGGAGCCGGTGGTCTGCTGGTGGAACTCGCCATCGCCGCGCATGCGACGCTTGCCTGGGCGCTACTGCCGGATGGCGCCGCGCGATCGGTCGCATTCACACTTGCCACGCTTAGTTGGGTTGTCAGCCTCGCGGTCAATCTGAACCCGCTCATGCGGTTCGACGGCTATTATCTGTTTTCCGACCTGATCGGCGTGGAAAATCTTCAACAGCGCGGCTTCGCTCTGGCACGGTGGCGACTGCGCGAAACTCTTTTTGGCTGGGGCGAGCCGCCGCCCGAGTACTTTGCTCCCGCCAAACGCCGTATCGTCCTGCTCCACGCCTATGCGACGTGGATCTACCGCTTCTTTCTCTTCCTTGGCATTGCGCTTCTTATTTATCACAGCGTCGCAAAGGCCCTCGGCATTGCGCTCTTTATCATGGAAGTCGGCATATTCATTGTTCGCCCGTTATGGACCGAACTGCGCCTGTGGGCCGGCAACAGAAGTCGGTTTCGCATCAATTGGCACTCGCTTCTGAGCCTTTCGGCACTCGCGATCCTTCTATCGATCCTTTTTCTGCCTTGGCAGGGAAAGATACACGCGCCCGCCGTCATGAGAGCAGGCAAGGTCTGGGATCTTCATATGCCGGTGCCGGCGCGCATCGACAGCGTCGAAGAGACCGTGGCGGGGGGCCGACGCCTACTCTCCATCACCAGCATGGAGCCGGATCGGCCTTTCGATCACAAGGCAGCGATGGCACGACACACGCTTGCAAACCGACGCTATGCCCGCATCGCTGCCGACCGCAAGGAAAGGAACGACAGAGCAATCTTCATAAGGCAGGGCGAAGCGGCCGAGGCGGAGATGGAGACACTGAAGGACCGGGCGTCAGCCTTGCACATTGTAGCCCCGCCTCCGAGGCTCAAGCAGGCCAGATTGGTCTGGGTATCATCCAATCTGCACGAGGGCCTCTGGATCGCTCCCCAAACCCCTCTCGCGACCTTGGTAGAACGTGGCCGACCGACGGTCACCGCGCTTGTGCCGGAAGCCGAACTCCCACGTCTTCGTGCCGGCAGCGCCGTGCGCTTCATACCGGACGAGCCGGAAAGGTCCGTGCGCCATGGTAGGATTACCGAGATTGCAGCCGCTCCTCTGCACTCTTTCGACCTGCCCTTGCTATCCTCGCAATATGGCGGGCCAGTCGCAGTCCAGGACGTTCCCGGCCTCGGCCCGGTGCCACAAAAGCCGCATTATGCAATCACCATCGAATTGGATGCGCCCGATGAGGAGCCTGTCAGAGAACTTCGCGGCATCGCAATTCTGGAGGCCGACAGGCAGGCACCGATCGCCCGCTATCTTCGCCACGCCGCCGGGGTTCTCATTCGCGAGTTCGATTTCTAGCGTGTCAGGCGGCGGTAGTTCTTCCTTACCTGTCGGTTGGCCGGCGCCATCGCCTGTCGAGCCGCCTGTTTCTGCGCGGCTTCAAGCGTCGACTCGACGGACCGACCGGCCATCAGATCATAGGGCAGCCAAGCCGCCCGTATCACATAAGCCATCGTCCCGGCCCACATGCCGACCTGAGCGGCAATGATCTTCTCCGAAAAGGCGGTGGTGCTTTCGGGCCGCTCATCCAATGGACGGCCAGCTTCCGCAAGCAGAAGCGGTGTTCGAAGGGTCATGACAGCAGGCACCAAGAAAAGCGTACGAAGCGGCTCCGCAACTTTAAACATGTTGATAATCTTTCTGCCATTTGGCGCCAGGGAGGATGTTCGTTCAATAACGAACTGATAAGGAAACGCGGCGCATGGCACGCCGTTCCCACCCTTTCGGATGACAGCAACGCTTGCCGACGCGCCCTCTGCCGACTATCTGCGTGGCCGCCGACCTAGAAACCTCCGGAGCACCGCTCACCTTGGATCTGCCAGCCCCTCAACGGCCGCCTTTCAGACGCCTATCGGAGGTCTTGCGGCAGATCAAACCGGGCGCGGATGGAAGCGTCGGCATCCGGACGATCGCCGACGCTCTAGGCGACCGCTCCTTTGCCACGATTCTGATGGTCTTCGCCTCGTTCAATCTGCTGCCCCTGCCATTTGGCACCAGCGTGTTCCTGGGTCTGCCGCTGGTGATCATCGCATGGCAGATGGTGATGCGTCATGAACGGGTCTGGCTGCCGCGCTTCATTCTCGACCGCCATCTCCCCAGCCGGGCATGGGCGTTTCTGATGGACCGCATCGTGCCGCTCATCGAAAAGGGCGAGCGTATCATCAAACCGCGCTACTGGCCGACCAACCGCGCACGCGCCGAGCGACTGATCGGATTGCTGCTTCTCATTTTGGGAATTGCCGTGGTGATGCCGATTCCGCTCGGCAATTGGCTTCCCGCCCTCGCCTGCTTCACAGTCGCTCTGGGCCTTTCGGAGCGCGACGGCATCGTCCTTCTGATCGGCAGTCTGATCGGGCTCATCTCCCTGATCGTGATCGCCATCGTGTTGTCGGGGGCAGGTTTCGCTGTCGAGTGGGTCAGCGAAAAGATCGAAGCCATGCCGGACAAGCACCCAAGACCTTGAGCAGCGCCCCGGCATTGCGATCTGCCAGGACCGCAATACGGGCCGATAGGCACGCTTATCGAATGAGACCGCGGGCGCCGATTGGCGCATCGCGACCTTTACGTCTGGTTCAATGCTTCGCCGACGCTGCTAGCCGACCTGGCTCGCCACGAAATCCTTGACGATCCGTACGACCCCTTTGGCCAGCACGGCGTCGAACGCATCGATGAACTCGTCGACATGCGCACGCGTCGCGATCAAAGGCGGCTCAATACGTATGACGTTGCGATTGTATTCGGTGAAGGCAACCAGGACCCCATGATCGCGCAGCAGCGCTGAGCCAATGAAACCTGGAAGCGATCCCTTCAGCTTGTCGTCGAGCATGGCAATCATGGGCTTGACGACCATCGGCATCGCCTGGCTGAAGTCGTGAAACTCGACCCCTACCATCATGCCCCTGCCCCGGACGTCCTTGATGAGCTTCGGATAGCGGGCTTTCATCTCTTCCAGCCGATCAAGCAGATACGCGCCGGTTTGCGCCGAGTTCTCGATCAAGTCCTCGTCATAGAGAACATTCAGCGCCTCGATCGCCGTTGCGCAGGCTTCGCCGATACCGCCAAATGTCGCTTGGGCATGAATCATGGCATTCTTTGGTGAACCATAGGCCTTCATGTAGATATCGCGTTTCGCGATCATCGCGGCCATGGCGGTTTTGCCACCGCCGAGGCTTTTGGCGAGTGCGGTGATGTCCGGCACAATGCCATAATGCTCGAAGGCGTAGAATTTGCCCGTGCGCCCGTAGCCGCACTGAACTTCGTCGCAAACCATGATCACGCCGTAGCGGTCGCAAAGCGAGCGAAGTTTCTGCCAGAAATCATCCGGGGCCTCTATGATTCCGCCGCCGCCCTGAACGGTCTCGAGAACGATGACGCCGATGCCCCGATCGGCGCGGAACGCTCGCTCGATGGCCTCAATATCGCCGAATGGAATACGCACCGTATTGTCGACCAGCTTGAACTGGCCGCGATAAAGCTCGCCATCGGTGATGGACAGAACGCCCTTCGTCTTGCCGTGGAAGGAATTGATCGCGTAGACGACCTTGGGCCTGTCGGGACCAGCGGCGCGCTCGGCTAGTTTGATCGCGGCTTCCATCGCTTCGGAGCCGGAAGAGCCGAAGAAGACCATATCGAGATCGCCCGGAGAGACCGTTGCCAGGTTCTTCGCCAACGCCGCCGCATATTGGCTCATGAACGCAATTGCGATCTCGTGGCGGTTTTCATCCTGAAACTGCTTACGGGCCGCAAGGATGCGCGGATGATTGTGGCCGAGCGCCAGCGATCCGAACCCGCCGAAGAAATCCAGAATTTTACGGTTGTGCTGGTCGTAATAATACATGCCTTCGGCGCGCTCGACCTTCACTTTGTGAAAGCCGAGGAGCTTCATAAAATGCATCTGACCCGGATTGATGTGCGCCATGAAGAGATCGGCCATGGTGCCAAGCTTCATCGCCTTGGCGTCCTCTACCGACAGGAGATCCGGTCGCCGGACCGTGGGGATTTCGGCAGGAACGGTGTTCGGGGCCGTCACGTCAACGCGCGCGGAATTCGTCGGATTATCCATTACGGTCAATGCTTGGCCCTCACTCTGCCGCTTCCATGAGATCGTTTTTTCGGCCGCCTGAACTCGCCGGCGGCGCGATCCCGGCCTTCTTGGCGCGGTACTCGTCATAAGCGGCGATCAGCATATCCTCGTCGCGATATTGGGGCACCCATCCGAGATCCCGCTCGCCCTTCGAGACATCGAGGAGGCAGTCCTCATCGGCGATGAGATATTGTTCCGGGTCCATCAGCGGCATGTTGACCAGATCGAGAAGATCGAGCGTTCGCTTGACTGCCCACCCCGGCGTAGGCACCAGCATCGATTTCGATCCTGCGTGCCGGATCAGTTTCGTCAGCAATGCACGAACCGAAGGCGGATTGAGCGAGCCGAGGTTATAGGCCTCGTTCGGGCAACCATGGATGGCCCCGAGGCGCGCCGCTTCGGCGCAATCAAAGACTGAAATGAACTGATAGGGGTTCTTCCCGGAACCGATCATCGGAACAGGCAGATTGCGATCCACCAGCTTGAAAAGCTTCTCCAGAATCCCGAGGCGGCCCGGTCCGATGATGAGGCGCGGACGAAACAGCGTGATGTTCATCCCCTTGGCGCGCCACTCCTCGGTCAGTTCCTCGGTGCGGAGCTTGGACAAGCCATACTCGCCGAGGGGCGCGACCGGGTGGTCCTCAGTCATGGGATATCGCAGCGTATGGCCGTAGACCATGTCGGTGGTGAAATGGACGAGGTTCGGCGCTCCCGCCGCATCCATCGCTTCGATAATATTGACTGTTCCGTGATAATTCACCGGAAAGAAGAAGTCGTGACGCTTGGCGCGAACCTGGATGGGCGACAGCATCTTGGCCGACAAATTGTAGACCATGTCTTCCGGACCGATACCGATAGCTTCGACGGATCGTTTATCTGTGACGTCGCAATGCTGGAAGGCAACGCCATTTTCATAATGCGGCAGAGTGCTCTTCACGATATCGGCGACCACGACCTCGTGGCCGTCCTCGACCAGTTTCGGCGCCAGATGACGCCCGACAAAACCGTCTCCGCCAAAAATGATGTGACGTTGTTTGGACATGGCAGTTGCACTCATTTGAAGGTTGAAGGAGAGGCCGGATCGGACGCGCTGATTGTGGTCGGCTCGGCGGTATCCGCGCGGCCTTCGCGGCCCGACTGGGCGATCAGGAACGTTCCAACGCAGATCAGCGCGATCCCGCCGACGCGAAGCGCATTCAGGTCTTCGCCAAAGAGCTGCCAGGCCAGTACGGCGACGAGCACGTAGGCCAGCGACAGAAACGGATAGGCGAAGGAAAGATCGACCTTGGACAGCACGAAGAGATGGCTTGCCATCGAGACGACGAATGTCAGGAGGCCGAAGAAGACCCAGGGCTGAAATACAATCTGGAAGAGCCTCATGACGGGATGAACACCCGGCGCGACAAGGTCGCCAAGCTGCATCATGCCGTGCTTCAGCATCAGCTGGGCGAACGCGTTGGTCGCAACGGTAAACAGAATGAAGGGAATATATTTCATTTCGGCACAGCTCAGTTTCGGTCAGGTCAATCTAACCGGCAAAGCATGAAAAGGCGTAAATACGAGAGAGCATTACGCCGCCAAAGCATCCTTTTACCCAGTAGCGTTAATATTTTGAATTGACTGTATTCCTGTGGCTTCCGCTTACGCATTTGCTTTGCAAACGAGAGCCGTACGCCGCCAGAAGTCACTTAGGATCGCAGGGTCCCGCATCACCTCCAGCTGGGGCCATTGCGGAAAGCCGGCTGCGAAGGTCTCAGGGCTCATGCGCGCATCCTTGTAAGGATTGACCGCGCCACCGGCATCGACGGTGATCGAATCGAGCCGATCGAGAAGGCGTAGAGTCCTTTCGCCCTGATTGGGAAAATCCAGGGTCAACGTGTAGCCCGGCCGGGCAAACCCCATCAGCCCTGCACTCCCCGCCGTGCCGAACCGCTTCAGAACGGTGAGAAACGATCCCACCCCACCCTCCTCAGCAGCGGCCAGCAAAGCCGGCAGGGCATCGGCTGCGGCACTATAGGGAATGACGGACTGGTGCTGATAAAGGCCCCGAGGACCATAAAGCCGGTTCCAGTGAGCCACACCGTCGAGCGGGTAGAAATAGCTCTGCCATCCTGTCTTCACCTCTCTGCCCGCCTTGCGAATTTGGCTAAAGCGGTAGGCCGCGTTGAAAAGTTTCAGAAAAGGACGGTTCAGCACATTGAGCGGAGGCTGGACGGGCACCGACAACATCTGCCGTCTTCTAACGAAAAGCGCTGGCGATTCACCATCGTCAGCGTGGTTGGCCGACAACAGAACGCCCCTGCCCCGCCTGGAGCCGGAAGCAAGCTGATCGATCCAGGCAACAGAATATTCGTTCTGTGCGTCGGCTTCCTCTGCGAGTGTTAGGTAATCGGCAATCGAGCCGAAGGGCCTGACATTCTGAATGACATCGAGCGACGGCACCCTCATCAACTGTATCTCGGCAGAAAGGATGATGCCGGTCAGGCCCATGCCTCCGATCGTAGCCGAAAACAGGGCCGGATCGCCCTCGCGGTCTAACCTCTGTTCCCCGCAATCGCTCCGGACGAGATTCAAGCTGCGCACATGAGCGCCGAACGTGCCGCGCCGATGGTGGTTCTTGCCATGCACATCATTGGCGATGGCACCGCCCAGCGTTACAAAACGAGTGCCCGGCGTGACCGGCAGAAACCAGCCATGCGGTCTGCAATGCATGATGATGGTTTGCAGGTCGACGCCTGCCTCGGCCTCCAGCAAGCCCGTTTGCAGATCGAATGAGAGTATACGGTCCGCTTCGGCCATATCGATGAGATGGCCTGAATCATTGTGACAGCTATCGCCATATGAAAGGCCTTTGCCGAAGGGCAGCAGGAAGCCCTCACCCGCACTCGATTCCAGACGGCGCAGGCCCTCATCGGGCGAGAGGGCCCGGCGAGAGACCGATCGTATGCGTCCGAAGCTCTGATAGGAAGCGTGCGCCATGGATTTCAGAAAAACAGCGCGCCGAGAACCAGCAGAACGCCGATTCCGACCACCCCCTGGCTGCGCCAGTCTCTCATGATGAAGACGATTGGATCGTCATGCACTTCCGACCGATAGGCCAGAATCCAGATGCGCATGCAGATGAACAGGATGGCCGGCGCCAGGGGCCAAAGGAGCCAGGGCGAGGAGTACTGGTCCGCCACCGCGTCGGACTGAATATAGAGCGCCAGCACCATTGCTGCCCCGAAACCGGACGCAACCCCGCTCATGCTGATGATCGGCTTGTCCTCCGCGCGATAGCCGCGCCCCTCGATCCTGCGCCCGGGCATCACTCCCCGCTCGTGCAATTCCACGAATCGTTTGACGAGAGCGAGTGACAGAAAGAAGAAGATTGAGAAAGCCAGCAGCCAGAACGAGACATCGACCTCGGTTGCCGCAGCGCCTCCGAGAATTCGAAGCGTGTAGAGTGAGGCGAGCGTAAAGACGTCGACCAGCAACATCCGCTTCAAGGCAAACGAATAGGCGGTGGTGACAAAGAGATAGGCCGCCAGAACGCCCGTAAACGCAAGCGGCAGCAAGAGGGATATGCCGAACGCCGCGACAAGCAGGCCAGCCGAACACGCCATTCCGAACGGAACGGAAAGTCTGCCGGACGCGAAGGGCCGGTTCTTCTTGGTGGGATGCGCCCGATCCAGCGCCATATCGAAGAAATCATTGATGATGTAGATCGCCGAGGCAGCGAAAGAGAAGGCGAAAAAGGCCCCGACGGCCTGCGCCACTGTCGACCAGCTGCCATATTCGTGCGCAAGCAGCAGAGGCACGACAACCAGAATGTTCTTCAGCCACTGGTGCAGGCGCACCATCTTTAGAATATCGCGCCAGCTTATGGGAGCATCGGCAAGGCTCGCGGCATTGTTTCTCGCGGCCCAGCGACGGGCCGCCTTGTCGGGTTGAACAACTGTGCTTTCGCGCGCGGCCTCGAAGACCGGAAGGTCGGCCCTGCTATTGCCGACATAGTCGAAACCCGCCTCCCCGTAGAGCGCGACAAGCGCCTCCGCCTTGTTGTGGCTGGTCATATTGCCACTGTCCTCGGTGGCGACCACATCATCGAACAATCCGAGGTGATCTTTGATCGAGTCTGCAACCGGACGCGGCGTGCCCGTCGCCAGAATCGTCTTGCGCCCCTCACAGCGCGCCTCTCGTAGCAACCGAAGGACGTCGTCGCGATAGGGCAATGAGGACGCGTCCCAATCGGCACGGTCTGCAATTTCATGCTTGAGCCGCGGGGCACCACCTTTGACGAGCCAGACCGGCACCAGAAACAGAACAAGAGGGTTGGAACGAAGGATCTTGAAGAACCCTTCCCAGAGGAGATCAGTCGAAACGAGAGTGCCGTCCAGATCGACGGCGAGTGGGATGGTCTTGATGTCGGCGCGGGCGTCCATGGCAGCAATCATGTTCTTCGTTTCGCTCATGAGAACTTGATGCCACCCACAAGTGACCATCCAATAAAGATTTAGAGTTCGGTGCCCGGACTTTCTCTTGAGACCTAATAAAGGGATAATGGCCTGCAGAGACCACGCTGCCCGGAGCCGACGAGCCCGGCCTTTTGCGCGGAGCATTCCCCCTGCGAAAAAGGGGTAGACATATGAATAAGCGACGCCTATATCGCCGCCACGGCTTGGGTGATTAGCTCAGTTGGTAGAGCAGCTGACTCTTAATCAGCGGGTCGTAGGTTCGATCCCTACATCACCCACCATTTTCCAATCGGCCGCTGATCCCTTGCGCGTCATGATGTAGATTTCATGCCGCATGCCCGCCACTTCCGTGCCGACCTTCTTGACAAATCATCGTCCCGCACGTGTTCGAGATGCTCGACGGCGATGCGCGGCACATCAATGAAATAATGGCGTGCGCACTGCGTCAGCGGCATGTTCTTAGCGTTAGAACAAAAAGGACCGGGCAGATTTCCGATCTGCCCGGTCCGTATGTTTGAACCATCCGACGTCAGCGGCTGGTCACGATCTCCGGTCCCATCAGCGCTGTCGGCACCGCCGTGGAAAGCCACGGGATGTAGGTGACGAGCAGCAGGAAGACGAAGAGAACGGCCACGAAGGGCGCGGCCGCCCGAACCACCTGCACCAGGCTCATTCCCGTAATGCCGCTGGTCACGAACAGGTTGAGACCGATGGGCGGCGTGATCATGCCGATCTCCATATTCACCACCATGATGACCCCGAGATGGATCGGATCAACGCCGAGCTCCATCGCGATCGGGAAGACGACCGGCGCGACGATCAGAAGTAGCCCGGACGGTTCCATGAACTGTCCGCCGATCAGAAGCAGCACATTGACCGCGATCAGGAAGGTGAACCAGTTGAAACCGTAATCCAGCATCATCGTGGCGATGGCATCCGGGATGCGCTCGGACGTCAGAACATGGGCGAACAGGAGCGCATTGACGATGATGAACATCAGCATCACCGTGGTCTTGCCGGCATCGACCAGAACCTTGCGGGTATCCTCGTGATACATCGCGCCGAAGAAGTGCCGTCCGATCTTTCCGAGATTGCGCCCCCAGATGGGGAAACCGGACCCGAGTGTGCCGGGTACCGCCGCGATCCCGCCTTCGCCCCTCCATAAGGGATAGGCGATAAGAATGACCGCAGACAGCACAAGTCCGATCGTTGCACGCTCGCCGAAACTTCCTTCGCCGGCTTCGGCGAAGGCGAAGAAGGAAAGCATCATCCAGACGAAGAAGAACGCAAGCGCATACACCAGGGCTTTGAAGCCGACCGTAGCGCGGTCGCCGTCGGTCTGTTCGATCCAGTCGATTTCCTTGAGCGGGCCCATGTCGCGATAGACGAAAAGCGCGACAAACGCGGCATAGACCGCGGCGACCGCAGCCGCCTCGGTGGGTGTGAACACACCACCATAGATACCACCAAGAATGATGATGATGAGAAAGAGGCCCCAGCCTGCTTCCTTGCCGCCGGCTATGACTTCGTGGAAGCCCTTCCACTCCTCGGCCGGCAGGTTCTTGCGCCGCGCCTGAATATAGATGGCGATCATCAGCATCAGCCCGGCAACGATACCCGGCACCACGCCGGCCAGGAACATGCGGCCGACGGAGACATTTGTCGCAGCGGCGTAGACGACCATGACGATCGATGGCGGGATCAGAATACCCAGCGTGCCCGCATTGGCGATGATGCCGGAGGCGAATTCCTTCGAGTAGCCAACCTGACGCATTCCGGCGATGGCGATCGTGCCGATGGCGACGACTGTTGCAGGAGAAGAACCCGACAGCGCTGCGAACATCATGCAGGCGAGGACGGAGGCCATCGCCAGGCCGCCGCGAAAATGGCCGATGCTCGCAATGGCGAAGTGAATGATGCGGCGGGCCACGCCTCCCGTCGACATGAAGGCGGAGGCCAGAATGAAGAACGGAATGGCGAGCAGCGTGTAGTTCTGCGAAGCGGTGAAAAGCTGCAGCGCGACCGAACTCATCGAATCCGATGAGAATAAGGCGATGGTCAGAACGGACGAAAGACCGAGCGAAATCGCGACCGGAACGCCGAGGAAGAGCAGGCCAAGCACCAATATAAAGAGAAAAGTGGTCTCCATGCCCTTATTCCTTCACCGCGTTCAGGTTTTGAGAGACGAGATCTTCGGCCTCATGACTGGCGACGATCAGTTCGCGGTGTCCGGTGGCGATCTGCACGACAGCCTGCAGCGAGCGGAAGGACAGAAGCGCCAGTCCGACCGGCAGCATCAGGTATGCCACCCAACGCTGAACCCGCTCCTGCAGCCCGAATGCGTCGGCGATCACTTCCGGATAACGTAGGTCATCAAGGCCCGTGCCCCGGTCGAACATGAAGGTCCAGTAGCCAATGGCGCCGCTCTGACGCCAATTGCCACCGACATCGGCGCCGAAGACGGCGAGAAATCCGCTATGAAGAAGAATGAGCCCATAGGCCAGCGTGCAGAGGGCTCCGAAAATCGCGACAGCCTTGAAAACAGGTTTCGGGAAGAGACGGATCAGCGCATCGACACCCAGATGCAAACCGGTGCGGACCCCGTAGCCCATCCCGAAAAGGATCAACCAGGCAAAAAGAATACGGGTAGCCTCAAGTGCACCGCCCCAGCCCGAGTTGAAGCCGTAGCGTGCGACGACCTGAAAGAACGAGATGAGAGTGATCAATGCCAGAAGTATGGCGATCACATTCTCTTCCAACTGCGCCACGCCGGCGGGCCAGCGGCGCTCGGCAAGAAACAGTACTGCAACCAGAATGACCAGCGCGAGGCTGGGCCATAGAAGTTCCATAGCAAAATCCCCCCTACCACCCCGCCAGGGCGGCTACAGAATGAAAGCGGCCGCCTTGGCAGGCGGCCGCTTTTTACTTTTTAGTTGGCCGAAGTATTCGCGGCGTTTTCAATCACGTCCGCGCCGATATCGCCTTCGAACTGCTGCCAGACCGGCTTCATGGTTGAAACCCAGGCTTCGCGCTGTTCGGGTGTCAGTTCGCGAATTGTGCCACCGGCATCCATGATGGACTGACGGCATTCGCCTTCCTTCTCCGCGACCTGATTGTTGGCTTCCGCCAGCGTTTCGTCGACGATCTTGAGGAACTGGCTGCGCGTTTCCTCATCAAGGCCTTCCAGGAATTCCTGGCTGGTGATCACACCATAAGCCAGCACCTGGTGGTTGGTCTCGGTGATGCCATCCTGAACCTCGAAGAATTTCTGGGTGTAGATGTTGCACCAGGAATTCTCCTGGCCGTCGACGACACCCGTCTGCAGCGCACCGTAGACTTCCTTGAAGGCCAGCTTCTGTGCCGAGGCATTGAGAGCCTCGATCATTGCGACCGCAACGTCCGAGGTCTGGACACGGAACTTCAGGCCAGCTGCATCTTCAGGCGTTTCCAGCGGCTTGTTGGCCGAGAACTGCTTCAGACCGGACATGATATAGCCGAGGCCGGTATAGCCTTCGCTTTCAAGTGCGGAGAGCAGATCCTTCGCTTCATCCGAACCGATATAGGCGTTGGCCGTATCGAGCGAGGAGAAGAGGAAAGGCAGATCGTAGAGACGAAGTTTCTTGGTGTAGGCTTCAAATTTGGAGAGCGACGGAGCGGCAAGCTGAACGTCGCCGAGCAGAAGGGCTTCCATCACCTTGTCGTCATCATAGAGCGTGGAGTTCGGATAGACCTCCATGCAAGCCGTGCCTTCCATCTGCTCGTTGATGCGATCAGCGAGAAGTTGGGCTGCGTCACCTTTCGGGTGACCGCTTGCCGCGACCACATGGCTGAATCGAATGACGGTCTCCTCGCCGTCACAGCCGGCCGGATCGGCCATGGCCTGACCAGCAACAACACACATAGCGAGCGCCGAGGCGGCGCCGAGCATCTTGGACATATAGAACCTCCCATGGTTCGCCTACCGATGATCCAGCGGACGAACTTTCAACCAATTATGTCAGGGATCGAACCCGACATTCTCTCTTAGCAAGCTGTATGCCACTTCAAGTTCGGATAAAAAACGCTACCGAAACAAGCGGTTGGACATGTGCCTTCATTTCCCTCCAGAAATGATGGGCAGTTGCACGCACACCCTAACGCACGCTGTGTGTCATTGGCTACACATATTGCGAGAACCGCAGAAGCGACTGAGTGACGCTCTAAAGGGGCCTAAGAGGCCTCAGCCTCCCCTTCCAGCTCGATGCCGAGACGGCGGATCTTGTCGTAAAGGCCCTTACGGGAAAGACCGAGCGCTTCATAAGTCGGCTTCATGCGCCCGCCATTTCTGGTGAGCTCGGCCTCGATGAGTCGTTTCTCGTAAGTCGCCAATTGTTCGGACAAGGCTTGCCCCTCGGAACCAGCGGCCTGCTCTGGCGCCGGTTCGGCGCGGCGGCCGGGCCAGAGGCCCAGGACCCAACGGTCGGCCACGTTTCGCAACTCGCGAACATTGCCGGGCCAGTCCGTATTCATCAGTTCCGCCTCGAGCGCGGGCGTCATTGGAGGCAGGTCGCGGCGATAGCGCGCCCGGGCTTCCCGCGCGAGATGGTGGAAGAGAAGCGGAATATCGTCGCGCCGCTCATTCAGGGTCGGGATCGTGAGGCTGATGACATTGAGCCGATAGTAAAGGTCGGCGCGGAAACGACCAGCCTGGCTCTCTTTCGCAAGATCGGCCTTGCTGGCAGCGATGAATCTGACATCAAGGGGTTTCAGCGTGTTCGAGCCGAGGCGCTCCACAACGCGCTGCTCGATCACGCGCAGCAGTTTCACCTGAAGATCAAGCGGCATACTCTCGATTTCGTCAAGAAAGACGGTGCCGCCATCGGCATGTTCGATCTTGCCGATGCGCGTATCCTTGGCACCGGTAAAGGCCCCCCTCTCATGACCGAACAATTCGCTTTCGATAATCTCCGCGGGCAAGGCGCCGCAATTGATCGCCACGAAATTGCCGGAGCGGCGGCTGCCGAAATCGTGAAGGGCTCGGGCAACCACCTCCTTGCCGGTACCGGTATCTCCGCGCACCAGAATGTCCGCATCGGTATCGGCAAGCGCGGCGATCTCGTCCCGCAGATGGCGCATGGCCGGCGTTCGGCCCACCAAACGCTCCTCCATTGGCGATACGCTCTCCAGATATTCGCGCAGCGACCGGTTTTCCAGAACCAGACGCCGCATGTGCAAGCCGCGCCGTACGACACCTGCCAACCGCTGCGTGGGAAAGGGTTTCTCGATAAAGTCATATGCCCCTTCGCGCATCGCCTCTACCGCAAGTGGAACGTCGCCATGGCCGGTAATGAGAATGACCGGCAGGGCCGCATCGATCGCCAGCACCTTTTTCAGCACCTGAAGGCCATCAAGCCCCGGCATGCGGATATCGGAGATAACAACACCTTCAAATCGGCGCGTTGCGCGTTCAAGTGCCTCATTGGGATCGGCGAAATCGAGCACATCGTAGCCTTCGAGTTCGAGACCCTGCGCCAGCGAGATCCGAAGATCCCCATCGTCATCGATCAGTATGATTTCTGTCATCCAAAAGTCCTCGAAGCCTAGGCGGTTTCGCTGTTCTTCTCCATCCGGTCGGCGGAATCCCGGGGCGCCAACGGCAACCGAATCTCAAAACAGGCGCCCCCAAGACCGGATGTACCAGTCGAGACGGTGCCGCCAAAGCCGGTGACGATACTGTCGACCACGGATAGTCCGACTCCAAGCCCTTCGCCCACTCCCTTCGTAGAGACGAAAGGTTCAAAGACGCTGTCGAGCTGCGAGACCGGCAAGCCAGGTCCGTTATCCTCCACACGGATAACGCACATGGCGCTCTCTTCCTCAGCGGAGATCGCAATGCGGCCCGCACCCGGCTTCGGCGTTAGACCCGGCTCGACACCCCGCCCCTGAAGAGCATCCGCAGAGTTATTGATGAGATTGACAAAGACTTGAGTGAGGCGGAGTCGGCCCCCCATCACTTTCAATGATGGCGCGATGCCGGTCCGGTCGAGCGTGATCCCATCCTTCCGCAGACGCGGCCCCGTCAGCATCAAGGCCTCATCCAGCGCAGCAGCAAGAACGGTCGGCGAAACATCCGACCCCGGCTTTCGCGCAAATCCGAGAAGCGATCTGGACAGCTCCGCCATTCGCTCGGTCAGCCGAATGATGTGGGAGAGCGCCCTGTCGGCCTTCTCCCCCTGCCCTCGCTCCAGAAAGGTTCGTGCATTGTCAGCCTGACTCCGGACAGCAGCGATGGGCTGATTGTATTCGTGGCTGAGTGTCGCGCTCATTTGCCCGAGAACAGCCAGCTTGGCGGTATGGATCAGCTCGGACTGGGTCTGTCGAAGTTGCCTTTCGGCCATCTGCCGAACCTCGACCTCACTGGCGAGTGACTGGTTGACCCGCAGCAGCTCTCCGGTTCGGTCTCTCACGCGCCTTTCCAATCGCAAGGCCTGCGCTCTTTCGTTCCGGAGCCTCAGGGCGGAAATCTCGGACCGTTTCAACAGAGTGAGCCCGGCCAGCCCCGCGAGAACAGCAGCAAGGACACCGATCGTCGTCGCCATATCGACGGCGCGAGACAGCGCTCCGGCGCCGACCATGGCGTGGAGACGCCATTCCAGAAGTGGCAGATAAAGGCTTGAAAGATAATGCGATCGGCTCGGCCCCAGCTCGCCATCCACCGAAAGCCGAACCAGACCGCCTTCGGCATCGGATGAGAGGATCAGCCCGCCCTCGCCCTCTTGTGAATGAAAGGGCTTTCCCTTCCAACTCGGCCGATTGCCGAACAGAACGCTGTCGTTCCATGTGACCAGAATGGGCTCGCGCGAAAGAGCCCAGACATTCTCCAGGCGCTCCAGCCCGACGAGAACGGCAATTGCGCCGAGAAGCCTGCCGTCCTGCCGAACGGCTGAAGCAAAGGCATAAAGCGGCTGTCCACCAGGCTCTCGCAGGGTCTGGCGTCCAAGGCGATTTTGCTTGGCCGCGCGAAGCAGATCCATGTCGCTGAAATCGTAACCATCGAAATCGCCATAGGCGGAGGCGAAGACCGAACCGTCCGGCCGCAGAAAAAGCACGTCCCGCGCACCCGCATAGCCAGCCGTGCGCTTCGCCTCGGCGATGCCGGTGCCGGCGCTATCTAAAACGAAGATATTCTGGACGCTTATGCGACCTGCCAGCAGGGGCGGTAGAAGTCGGAATTTCTCCAGATAATCCGTCAACGCCGAGCTTTGAAGGACGAGGGTTTCGTCGGCCTGGCGCCTGAGGTCGGCCATCGTCCGGTCTTCAGCCAGTTGCCGAAGCGCAAAGACGAGCAGGCAGCCGGATAGCGCAACGGTGATCAGAAGACACCAGGTCAGAAGACGAAACTTGCGCCGAACAGCGTAGCCTGAACGAACAGCCATGAAGATCTTTCAATCGTAGAGCCGGCAGGACACACCCCGTCTAGCAGCGTTGCGAGAGGGACGGCAAATGAAAGGCCGACGAAATAGAGAGGAAGTCCGTCAGGTGGCTGATCATTGCCCCCGATCCGCCACCCCAACCATTCATACAAATGGCTCCAGACCATTCGATCCGGAGCCATTCTTCTTTTCAATACAAGATATCAGACGGCGGCTGTACCTGCCGGTGTGGCGGCCTTCGTGTCGGGATCGCCACCATTGGCGAGAACGACGGCGCGCTTGGCCATCGCCACGATCAATGCAGCGCGATATTCGGGAGAAGCGTGAATGTCACCCATCAGATCCGACGATTCGACAGTCTTTCCCTGCAAGGCTTCCACGGAGAAATCGCCATTGAGCGCCTCTTCCAGACCGCTGGCACGAAACACGCCATCCTCGCCTGCGCCCGTGACCGCGACGCGAACGCCATCCGCCGTTTTCGCAACGAAAACGCCGGCCATGGCATAGCGTGATGCGGGATTGGGAAACTTGCCGTAGCCGCTCTTTTCCGGTGCCCTGAAAGCGACGGCCGTGACGATCTCGTCATCGTCCAGCGCCGTATCGAACAGGCCCGTGAAGAAATCCTCGGCGGCAAGCTCGCGCTTGTTCGTACGGATCACCGCATTCACGGCCATCATGGCGGAGGGATAGCAGGCTGCCGGGTCATTATTGGCGACGGAACCGCCAATCGTGCCCATATGGCGCACCATCGGGTCTCCGATATGGCTGGCCTGATACGCAAGGCCCGGCACTTTCGTTTGGAGCAGCTCGCTGGTGGCGATATCGTTGTGACAGGTCGCCCCGCCTATGACGATCATGTCGCCCTCTTCCGAAATGCCCTTCATGCTCTCCACATGGCGAAGGTCGATCAGGTCGGATGGTGCGGCGAGCCGCTGCTTCATGGTTGGCAACAAGGTCATGCCGCCGGACAGGTAACGCGGATCGTCAGCGCTCTGGGCCACATTGACGGCGTCGTCCACGCTCGTCGCGCGATGATAGGTGGTCTGATGCATGATGATGAACTCCGATGTTCTTAAGGCGTCGAGAGGCGGCATACCGAGTGGCACCCGCCCGTCGCGCTCTTATTCTGCTGCCTGCGCCATGGCCGCACCCTGGATGGCCTGCCACACCTTCATGGGTGTCGCCGGCATGGTCACGGTCTCCGTTCCGATGGCATCGGTGATCGCATTGATGACCGCAGGCGGCGAGCCGATCGCGCCGGCCTCGCCACACCCCTTGATGCCGAGCGGATTGCCGGGACACGGTGTAGTCTGGTGGCTGACCTCGAACATCGGCACATTGTCCGCACGCGGCATGCAATAATCCATATAGCTCGCCGTGATCAGCTGGCCGCTGTCGGCGTCGTAATGCACGCCCTCGAGAAGGGCCTGTCCGATACCTTGCGTCAGGCCGCCATGAACCTGACCTTCTACGATCATCGGGTTGATGATGTTGCCGAAATCGTCGGCCGCGACAAAACGCAACAGTTCGGTTTTGCCCGTCTCCGGATCGATCTCCACTTCGCAGATGTAACATCCGGCAGGGAAGGTGAAGTTGGTCGGATCGTAAAAGGCTGTTTCCTTAAGGCCCGGCTCCAGTCCTTCCGGCAAATTATGGGCGGTGTAGGCACCCAGCGCCATCTGGAACCACGGAAGCGTTTTGTCGGTGCCGGCGACCTTCAGTTCACCGTTCTCGATCTCGATATCGCCCTCATCGGCTTCGAGAAGATGGGCCGCGATCTTCTTGGCCTTCTCCTCGACCTTGTCGAGCGCCTTGACGATCGCGCTCATGCCGACAGCCCCGGAACGTGAACCATACGTGCCCATGCCCATCTGCACCACATCCGTATCGCCATGGACGATCTTCACCTGATCGAGCGGCAGCCCCAGACGCTCGTGCACGAGCTGGGCGAAGGTCGTTTCATGGCCCTGCCCATGGCTGTGGCTGCCGGTCAGGACTTCGATGGTTCCAGCGGCGTTGACGCGCACCTCTGCCGATTCCCATAGGCCGACACCAGCACCCAGCGACCCGACCGCCGCAGAGGGTGCGATACCGCACGCTTCGATATAGCAGCTCATACCGATCCCGCGCAGCTTGCCGCGACTGCGGCTTTCCTGACGGCGCGTCTCAAAGTTTTTGTAGTCGATTGCCTCCATCGCGGCGTCGAGCGATGCTTCAAAATCGCCCGTATCGTAATTCATGATGACGGGCGTTTGATGCGGAAACTCGCGAATGAAGTTCTTGCGCCGCAATTCGGCCGGTTCGACTCCAAGCTGACGGGCCGCCTGCGTCATGGTGCGTTCGACGAGATAGGTCGCTTCCGGGCGACCGGCCCCGCGATAGGCATCCACCGGCACGGTGTTGGTGTAGACCGTCTTCACATTGGCATGAATGTTCGGAATGTCGTACTGGCCCGACAGGAGCGTCGCATAGAGATAGGTCGGCGTCGCGCTGGAGAAGAGCGACATATAGGCGCCGAGATTGGCCACCGTCTCAACCTTGAAACCGACGATCCGGTGATCGGCATCGAAGCCGATCTTCGCCTTGCTGTGATGGTCGCGGCCATGCGCATCCGTCATGAAGGCTTCGGTACGGGTCGCGACCCACTTCACCGGCACGCCGGTGCGCTTTGAAGCCCAGAGGCAGACGATCTCTTCCGGGTAGATGTAGATCTTGGCGCCGAAACCGCCGCCGACATCGGGCGCGATCACGCGAAGCTTGTGCTCGGGCGCAACATTGTAGAACGCGCTCATCACAAGCCGGGCGACGTGCGGATTCTGGCTGGTCGTCCAGACCGTGTAATGGTCTTCCGCCTTGTTGTAATGTCCGAGCGCAGCCCGCGGCTCCATTGGATTCGGCGACAGGCGATTGTTTCGGATATCCACTTCGACGACATGCGCGGCGCCGGCAAGAGCGTCGTCCGTCGCCTGCTCTTCACCGATCTCCCAGTCGAAAATGAGGTTCCCCGGCGCTTCGGGGTGAAGCTGCGGCGCGCCCTCGCCCAGCGCATCAACCGCGTCGGTCACGGCAGGAAGCGGCTCGTAATCGACCATGACCATTTCGGCCGCATCGAGCGCGATATCGCGTGTCTCTGCAACCACGATTGCCACGGCATCGCCGACGTAACGGGCGCGGTCCGTCGCCAGCGGGCTCCACGCACCCATATTCATCGGCGATCCGTCCTTGCTGGAAACGGACCAGCCGCAGATCAGATTGCCGATGCCATCCGCTTTGAGTTCCGGTCCGGTGAGGACGTCGATGACGCCGTCCATTTCCAGCGCAGCGCTCTTGTCGACGCCGTTCACCTTCGCATGGGCGTGGGGCGAGCGGACGAAGGCCGCATGCATCATGCCCGGCACTTTCATGTCGTCCGTATAGCGGCCTAGGCCGGTAATGAAGCGTTTGTCTTCCTTGCGTGCCACGCGGGCACCAATGCCATGTCCTTCAGACATTCCTGTCTCCTCCTCGCAAGCCGGTTTCCCGCTCGCTATCCTCCTGATGATACGTCGGCGGAAACCGCCCTATTCCGCGGCCTCACTTAATTTTGCATCACCCTTCGCCATCTCGTCGGATGCGGCGAGGATCGCCTTCACGATGTTGTGATAGCCGGTGCAGCGGCAGATATTGCCCTCCAGATTCTGCCGGACCGTAGCTTCGTCCAGATTGCCGGGGCCGTAGCGGCGCACCATGTCGATTCCGGCCATGATCATGCCCGGCGTGCAGAAACCGCACTGCAGGCCATGATATTCCTTAAAGGCCTTCTGCATGGGGTGCAGCTCGTCATAGCCGGCATTGGCCGCTTCGATGGTCACGACCTCTGACCCGTCCGCCTGCGCCGCCAGAACGGTACAGCTTTTGACGGCCTTGCCATCCAGATGGACGACACACGCGCCGCATTGCGTTGTGTCGCAACCAACATGGGTGCCGGTCAGATCGAGCTCATCACGCAAGAAATGGACGAGCAGAGTGCGGTCCTCGACGGTACGCTTCACCTTGCGTCCGTTAACGACGAGCGTCACTTCAGCCATTGCATTGTTCCTCCCCGAACTTATTCGCCGATAAAGCGGCGGTTAGAGGATTAAATGACGAGGTGACGCGTTCGGTCAATGAATAAAGAGACGCGTTGGACTTTCCGCTGAGCCGATAAACGGCGGATTTGACACCGTTTATTCTTGATAGAAAGAGTCCTGTTTAGCGAAGGGACCTGTCTATTTTACGAGTCGCTCACTCGGCAGGACAGCCCGCGCCTGCATCAACCCAGGCCTCTGTCAGCGCGCCAAATATTTCCTGGCTTCCCGGAGCGGGCTCTCGACCTTGGCCCGGCTCCCACCCCCAGCCGACGAGACCGTCCTCGGCATTATGCTCCACGAGTTGCTTCAGGGTTCGACCGCCGTTGCGCTCCCGATCCTTGAGCTGCTCGCAAATGGCAGATAGCGGCAGTCCGATCCATCCCATCTCAGGCGGCGCAAGATGCCAGGGATCATGGCCGGGTATCGACCCCTCCCCGCTCACATAGACAACGTTTTCTGGACTATGGCAGGTATTGCAGCGCATACCGGCCACGCCGAAATCGGACTCCCCGCGAGAGACTTGCGGCTGATGCACGCGCATCTCATCGCCCTGGCGCGGCATATCGTCGACGGGATGGCAGTTCAGGCAACGCGGATGAGTGAGCACCTTCCCCATCTCTTCGAAGAGCGCCACCGACCGCGCCTTATCGTCAGCGATCGATGCAAAGGCCTCCGGGCCTCGCAGAGCCTCCTGTGCCAGCGCCTGAGAACACAGAAGCAGGCCGGCCATCGATATTGAGACGATCCCATATCCGCTGCGCAATGATCTCTTCCTCGCCCTCATGTGAAATCAATGATCCAGCTACACGAAGAGCTTGCCTTCCGCGATCTTCACCGCATGACCGCCAAGCCGTGCTTTCACCAGCTCACGTCCTTCGATTTCCAACTCAAGCCTCAAGGCGGAGGGACGCCCCATCTCGACGCCCTGCTCGATTAGTACGACATGCGATCCGTCGTGCGGCGTGTCGAACTGCATGATGACACCCGAGAATGCGGCCGCTGCGGAGCCGGTCGCGGGATCCTCGGGAATCCCCAAAGCAGGGGCAAACAATCGAACATGAAAGGCGGCGTCATGTCGGATAGTGTCACGCGTATAGACATAGACCTCGCCGAAACCGGTTCGTTTCGAAAAGGCATGCCAGCTTTCCGCGTCGACATTGGCTCTGCCGATGGCGTCGAGCCCGTGCACAGGCACGCAGAGGAAGGGAACCCCTGCTGAATAAACGGTCGGGACATGGTTTTCGAAACCGACCTCATGAGCAGACAGCCCAAGCGCCGCGGCAATCTCTTCCTTTTCCAGATCGAGATCCGCGGCTACAGGCATCTTCGGCAAGTCGAACTCGGCGAAGAGCGTACCGCGATCATCGTTCACCACACACCGCACGAGCCCGATCTGTTCTTCCAGCGTGACGATGCGTCCATCTCCGGCGAGGCCACCTCGCCTCTCCACCTGAGCGATCGCCGCGCCGACGGTAGGATGACCGGCGAAGGGCAATTCACCCTTGGGCGTAAATATCCGTGCTTGCGCGCTATGAGCTTCATTTTGCGGAGCGGAAAGAAAGATCGTCTCCGACAGGTTGAACTCCCTTGCCAGGCTGGCCATGGTTTCCAGGCTCAGTTCATCCGCATCGAACACCACGGCCAGCGGGTTACCTTCCAGCGGCGTAGCTGTGAAAACATCATAAATGGCGTAATCGCGGCTCACGATCGCACTCCCTTTTTCGTATCGCTTGCTGAAGACTGTCCGAAATGGAAGTCCAGAAACGGTCTCATATGGTCCGGCGCCGATGGCGGCAGATCGTTGACGGATCGTAGAACGATCGGTGATGCCAGCTCGGGATGCGCTTCTGCCGCGATGTGCCGCCGCACCGCCCGCTCCGCCTCGCCGGCATCTTGCGGAAGGTGAAAACGACGGAACAGACAGGATGCGCCATCCGCGCCACTCCAGAGCCAAAGGGCATCTTCGCGGTCGCAGGCTCTGATGTCCAACCCTGTCTCCTCCTCCACCTCACGATACATGTTCGCCTCCAGATCGATCTTGCCGTCAAAGACGTCGTCCGCATCGAAGGAGCCAGCAGCAAAATAGACCTGCCCGGCATTGAGCGTCGTCTCGCCCATCGCAACGGCAAGAAGGGCGCCATCGGCCAGGACGGGTACGGCATGAGCGAAGATATGCTCTAGGCCAGGTCCGCGATTGGCCCGCCAGTGGAGAAAGGTTGCGTAGCGGCCCAAATGAAAGGTGCCTCTCAAAACCCCGTCCGCAGACAGTTTCAGACTCTCCATCAGACAGAATTTCCCATCGAAGAGCGCCGGCTTTTCGGCTGTCATTGTCTGCCAGAGTGCTTCGATCTCGGCTTCGTGCTGGCGCTCATAGGGATGCGCGCCTTCCACCGCGACCAGATCGATCCCCTCAAGCGGCACGATGCGCTCGCGAGGCAGATCGAATTTCGCGCGATGGGAAGCCTCGTCAAAAGCGCTCATATGTCCAGCTCCAGAACGATCGGACAGTGATCGGAGGCTTTCGGGCGATCCCATCCGGTGCGAGGAAAGCGCTCCACAACCTGGCCAGGCGGAAAGATGGTCCGCCATGGCTGACCGCGCCTTTCGATCTCGGGCACGGCAGCGGGATTGGCCTCTGCGAGTTTCGGCGAAAGAAGAATGTAGTCGAGCTGGCAGAGGTGACGTCTCTCCGGCCCGCGGCTGTGAAAAAGTGTCCACCGCTGCATCGGGTCGAGCCGTTGCGCGGGATCAATGGCAAATCCGTCATCGAGCAGCACATCGAGGCTCGAACGGGATTCCGAAATCGGCTCGAACCGGTAATCCTCCTCGAACTCGCCATGAATGACGATCCGTTCGCGGTAATCGTTGAGATCCCCGCAAATCGCCCAGCGCATATCCCGCGCGCGACCATCGAATTTTTCTTCGAGAATACGCCGGGCGGCTGCCAGCTCCGCCCGACGGACAGGCATTGTCCAGTCACGGCCTGAGATATCCCGATCGCGTGAGGGTCCCATGCTTTTCAAATGGAGAACGACGACCGTGAAAGGTCGGCCGCCGACAGCCACGTCGACCACCATGCAGTCTCGCCGGAAGAGCCGCTGGGCGCCATCCACCCCCATCGCCTGAAGCTCTTTCGAATGCAGGTCGAGATCGGCAAAGGTGCGGACTGCATGGCTCTGAATATCCCGTATCTCGATCGGCTTGCCGTCACGGGTTTCGTTCCGGGCCAGGATGCCAAGGTCGATGCCCCGCCCGTCATTGCCGCGCGTGACATGGCGCTGCCGATAGCCTCGCCCGACCATCCGATGGAGATAATTGCGCTCGAACGCCTCCAGAGCATCGATATTGTCGACTTCTTGAAGGCAAATGATATCGGCCCGCACGGCGGTCATGGCGAGCGCCGAGAGCTGGCGGGTATCGTCGGTCGTCGCTACGGTTCTGGCAGCTTCCAGACGCTCATATTGCCGCCGGTCTTCGATCTGGTAGAGCGCCAATGCGCGATCCTGACGCGACGCATTGCGAAAGCCATGAAAATCGAACCTGTTCATCAGGTTCTCGATATTGAAGGTGGCGAGCCGCAATCCCATTCGGATCAATCTGGTCGATGCGTAGAGCGCGACAAGTCAGAACGCTACGGAAACACTGGCCGTCTGCCCAGAAGTAGGCAGACGATGAGCTGAACCAGCGCGTAGCGATCACATCGCGCCAGCAATCAGCCTTCCCAGTCTCGCCATGCCTTCTTCGATCATCTCGTCATCGGCGCACGAAAAGGACAGCCGGATCGTATTGGCTCCCGAGCCATCGGCAAAAAATGCCTGACCCGGGACGAATGCGACCTTTTCGGTCTCCAGCGACTTCGCAAGAAGATCAGCGCCGTCCAGATGTTTCGGCAAGGTGACCCAGACAAACATTCCGCCCTCGGGTTCCGTCCAGCTCACGCCCTCCGGCATATGTTTCTTCAGCTCAGCCAGAAGCTTGTCGCGACGGGCGGAATAGACCGAGCCGATCTTATCGACCTGCTCATCGAAAACCGTCCGCGCGATATGATCGATGACGATCTGATTGATCGTCGATGTGTGCAGATCGCCCGCCTGCTTGATGATGACGAGCCGGTCGAGGATCTGGCGCGCGCCGCAGACCCATCCAATGCGAAGGCCGGGCGCCAGCGTCTTGGAGAAGCTGCCGCAATAGATCGTCCGGCACGCTTCGATATCTCCACCGCGCTGCTCCTGCTCGATCGCGAGGATGGGCGGTATCGATTTCCCGTCGAAGCGAAGCGCCTGATAGGCTCCGTCTTCGATGATGGGCATGTCGAACTCATCCGCCATCTCAATGAGCTTCTCGCGCATTTCGCGGCTGTAGGTCTGACCGGTCGGATTGCTGAAATCCGCGGACAGATAAGCAAATTTCACCGCTCCGCCGGCTTCCTCCGCTTCCCTGACGATTTCGGCCGTGCTGCGGTTGCCCATGGGATCGAGCCGATCGAAACGCGGTTCATAGGCATTGAAGGCCTGCAAGGCCCCAAGATAGGTTGGCCAGGTGACGAGCGCGGTATCGTTCGGCGAGAGATACAGCTTGGCGATGAAATCCAGTGCCTGCTGGCTGCCTGAGGTGATCATGATGTTTTCGACGTCACATTGAACGCCGATGGTCGCCATGTAGTCGACGATCCATTCCCGCAGCGGCACGTAGCCATCCGACAGAGAATATTGCAGCGAAATTCCGCGCGTCTGTTCGTCGAGCGCCTTGGCGTAGCCTTCCTTTGCGGCTTCGGCCGGAAACAGCTTTTCATCGGGTATACCGCCCGCAAAGGAGATGATGTCGGGTCGCGCCAGAAGCTTCAGAAGTTCACGGATCTCGGACGCGCGCATGCGTTTCGCGCGACTGGCAAGGCGAGGCTGCAACATGATTTCACCTGTCGATCGGAATTTGGTGGCGCATGTTTCCGTCCCCCGCCGCTTTATGTCAACAGGACTGACCTATTTTTCGGATCACAGAAAAAAGGCCGCGTCCGAGGGCGCGGCCTTTCCGTTTTTCACTTTATTTCAGGCGCAGATCAGTTGCGATCCTTGTCCACCAGTGCGCCACTCTTGATCCAGGGCATCATGCCGCGCAGCTTTTCGCCGACCTGCTCGATCTGATGGGCGTCATTGACGCGGCGGGTGCCCTTGAAGCGAGCGGCGCCGGAGTGCCACTCCTGCATCCAGTCCGACGTGAACTTTCCGGTCTGGATGTCCTTGAGCACACGGCCCATTTCGGCCTTCGTCTCTTCGGTGATGATGCGCGGACCGGTGACATACTCGCCCCACTCGGCGGTGTTCGAGATCGAGTAGTTCATGTTCGCAATGCCGCCCTCATAGATCAGGTCGACGATCAGCTTCACCTCGTGCAGGCACTCGAAATAGGCCATCTCCGGGGCGTAGCCCGCTTCCACCAGCGTTTCGAAGCCGGCACGGATCAGTTCGACCAAGCCGCCGCACAGCACTGCCTGTTCGCCGAAGAGATCGGTCTCGCATTCTTCCTTGAAGGTCGTCTCGATAATGCCGGAACGACCGCCGCCGACACCTGCGGCATAGGACAGTGCAACATCGAGGGCATTTCCCGAAGCATCCTGATCGACCGCCACGAGGCAGGGCACGCCGCCGCCGCGCTCATACTCGCTACGGACCGTGTGGCCCGGGCCCTTCGGCGCGATCATGATGACGTCGATCGTTTTGCTGGGTTCGATCAGGCCGAAATGAACGTTGAGGCCGTGGGCGAAGGCGATAGCCGATCCATCGCGGATATTGGCGGCGATCTCGTCCTTCCAGATGTCGGCCTGCAATTCATCGGGCGTTGCCATCATGAGCAGGTCGCCCCAGGCCGCCGCTTCCGAAACGCTCATGCACTGAAGACCGTCCGCTTCGACCTTGGCGCGGGTCGAAGATCCCTCGCGCAGGGCGATTCGGATATCGTTCACGCCGCTATCCTTGAGGTTCATGGCATGGGCACGGCCCTGGCTACCGTAGCCGACAACGACGACCTTCTTGTTCTTGATGAGATTCAGATCGGCATCGGCATCGTAATAAACGCGCATTTGGTCTCTTCCCTATGATTTGATTGCGAGTTCGAGTTGACCGGAAGGTGGCGTCTGCACCGCTTTTCCGGGATGGATCTTTCCTCCCCCTTCATTGGCGAAGAGAGCGAGAAATTGTTCTGCCGCTCGCGCAGCTCTTGCCTTGTTCGCGGCACTGTCGGGCGCGGGGCCCTCGCCGAGCAAAAGGCGAATTTGCAGATCTCGGCCGACAAGGCCGAGAAATGTCCTGAAGGCGTCTTCGGTATCGACGATATTGAGCAAGCCGGATTTCTGCCCGGCCTGAAGCAGAGCCTTGAGCCGATCCGCCACCGCTTCGCGCCCATTGGCAAGAAGGATCTTTCCCAGGCGGCTCTTGCCGGAACCGGCATGACTCACCGCGACGCGATTAAGCGCAAGCGAGGTCGGAGACGAAATCACCGACAGCCAGTTGGCAGCAAAATCCTCCAACGCCGCTTGCAAGCGCACCATGTCAAGCGGCAGGCCGTCATACTCGCCGGCCGTCACCTGCGAGGCCTGCCACCTCACCGTCGCCGTCAGCAAGCCATCGCGATCGCCGAACCATTTGTAGAGGGTCTCTTTCGAGCAGCTTGCTTCACGCGCCACACGAGCCACGGAAAAACTGTCGCCCTCCCTGACGATGAGCTGAAGCACAGCATCCAACACCTCGCGCTGGCGGGGCGTAAAGTCTGTCTCGGGGTGGTTCGGCTCGGTCATCACGGCCATGTACCGTACCGTACGGTACGGCGTCAATAGCTCGGATGCAGCTACTCAGCGAGCCGAGAAGACGCTGACCTCGTCGGCATCCGTAAAGGTCAGTAGCGACCGCAGCGCTGCATCTGCTGATTGTAGGCGGATGCCATGTTGGTTGCCTTTTGCGCGGTCCGGGCAAGGCTGGCATCCCCGCGATAATTGCCCCGCCGATAGCCCGCGTGACCGAGATAGTAATTCAGGTAGAGATTGTATGTATCGTTGAGCGCCACGCCATTTTTTTCGTGAGAGAGCCGGTGATGCCAACCGACGAAATCGACGGCGTCATCGAAATTGCTGCGGCGCGCGCCCCGATTGCCCGTCTCCCGCTTGTAGCGATCCCACGTTCCGTCGAGCGCCTGGGCGTACCCCGTGGCACTCGAGGGTCGCTTCCAGGGGATAAAACCGAGAAGCTTCTTACGCGGCGGCTTCGCCTTGCCGTCGAAGCCCGACTCGACGCGGATCGTTGCCAACAGTACCGCCCGCGGCACGCCCCATCTGCGCTCGGCCTTCTCGGCAGATTTGGACCAATCGGTGAAGAAACTGTCCGTCTGGTCGAAGACGGCGCAGATATTGTTGATACGGCTCGGCGGCGTGGCGCAGCCTGCCAGAAGAAGAAAGGGGACAAGAAACAGAACAGGACGCATGACAAACCTCGTGCAGGTGCACGATTAAACCCGTAAAATGATAAGAATTCCTGCGCCCCGCCATTAACCATGACGCGTCAGGCGCGTTCTTCATCGCATCAATGAGCGGTGCGAATTCCGCGTTCGGATCAGATTGACGATGTCACGTCGTCAAGGCTCGGGGCCAGCGCGGGAACAGTTTCGATCTTAAGGCGCGGCTTGCGATCCGGTCTTCTCCCGCCGTCCGATTTTTCGCTCTTCTTTGCCACGCGCTTCGCACCTTGTCGGATGAGCGGTCGTCGGCTTTTGCTTTCTCTTCCCATGGGAGACAAACGCAATCCCGAGCGACTTTGGTTTCGCCACTTCCCCATTTCGCCGCATCATGGTTAATGAGCGGTTACGCTTGGACTCCCCTGCCCTCCAGAGCCGCGAGGAACCGCCTGACCGTCTCGCTCATGCCATGCTCCAACGCGTCGGCCGTCAAACCGTGACCGATGGAGACTTCATCCAGTTCTGGCAGGACAGCAACTAGAAGGAAGAGATTTTCGACGGTGAGATCATGGCCCGCATTGACGCCTAGGGCTCTTTCCTTTGCCGCTTTGGCCGTTTCGGCAAGCAAGCGGGCCTGTCGCTCCGCTTCGGCGCTGTCGTCGAAGGTGCCGCCATAGGGCCCGGTGTAGAGTTCGATGCGGTCGGCGCCGGTCTCGGCTGCGGCATCCAGCTGACCGCGTCCGGCGTCCGGGTTACAAAACAGGCTGACGCGAAAACCATTCTCTTTCAGTCGTTTGACCGAAGTTTTCAGAATCTTTTTGTGAGCAAGAAAATCCCAGCCGTGATCAGACGTCGGCTGCGCCGGATCGTCCGGAACGAGCGTCACCTGATCCGGACGGTTTTTCTCGCAGAGTTTAAAAAATTCGTCCGAAGGGTAGCCTTCCATATTGAATTCGCCCTGCGGAAATTCCTCATCGAGCAGACGCCGAAGGGGCGGTAAATCGTCAAAACGGATATGACGCTGATCGGGCCGCGGATGAACGGTGAGGCCGTGCGCGCCGGCAGCCATGGCGATCCGACCCAGCCCGGTCACGCTCGGCCAGGGCAGATCGCGCCTGTTTCGGAGCATCGCAATCGCATTCAGGTTCACGGAAAGTGCGGTCGGCATCGGTCTCTTTCGCTTCTTCTTTCCAGCACAGCATAGAGCCCCCGCTTGCCCCGACAATCGGCCACCATGTCATCAGGGCAATATGAGCGCTCGAAGATCGCTTCCCTCGTTCTCGCATGTCGCAAGCCTGAAATGCGGCCAGTAGCCTCGTGCGAAGCGATCAGGCAGTGACCAGAAGCACCATGCCCGCCAGTATGACACCAGACCAGGCCAGCCGCCGCCCCATCTCGGCCTCTCCCAGGAGCCAGCCTCCCGCCACGACCGCAAGCACGACACTTATCTCTCGTCCCGGCGCCACATAGACAACCGGAGTGAAGGTAAGCGCATAAAGAACAAGGATGTAGGCAAGCGGGCTGAAGATCGCGATCATCACGACAGCCATGCGATGCCGCTGCCAGATCGCCCGGACCTCGGCTCTGCGGCGATAGGCAAGCGGCGACAGAGCGCCCACACGCAGAACGCTCGTCGCAAAATCCAGGAGAAGAGGCGGCGTCATCAGCACCGAAACGGCATAAGCATCCCACACGGTGTAGCTGCCGATCAGGCCACCGACTCCCACTCCGAAAAGAAGCGATGTCACGGGTCGCGCAACGCCCCTTCCTCCCCCGCCACTGAGACACAAAACGCCGGCGATGATCAGGGCGCCGCCGATCGCAAGCTGTGGGGTCACAGCCTCGCCAAGAAACAGGACGGCGAACGCCGTGGAAAGAAACGGGCCTGTCGACCGCGCAACAGGATAGACTACCGAGAGATCGCCCTTCCGATAACCGGCTTGAAGGAAAAGGAAATACGCCAGGTGAAGAATCGCGCTACCGATGATGAAGCCGGCATCCGCAACATGCAGAACCGGGCGCTCCATGAAGACGAAGACCAGGACGACCGGCGTATAGAGGATGAGGCTGATCAGCGAGAAGAGCCAGATGAGCTCCGCCCCGGCCGAAATTCGTTTGACGAGAAAATTCCAGGTGGCATGGCAAAAAGCAGCGGAGAGTACGAGAAATAGTCCGAAAGCAGTCACGACAGAGTCCCTGATCTGGAATGAAGACGCGGATATCCGCGCCCTCTCCATCCCCTCTGGCGTTTTCGTCCTCGGGTGTCTGCCGTTCTCGGCTCATAACGACGCTTGGTCCGGCTTGCATCATTCGGCAACGGAACCCTAGCCGCACATGGATAGGCGGATTGACGTTAGCAGCGCGAATACAAACATGAAAGGGCAGTAGCGGGCGCGAGCTGCCCTGCCCTCATGCATCGGAGCACCTTCCATGGCTATCAGAATTGAAACACTTGCTCCGGGCGCATGTAGCCTCGCGGTTCAGGGCCGGATTGAGAAAACCGATGTCGAGATGGCCATGGCGGCGATCGAGACGGCAAAAAGCGAAAGCGAGAAGGTCAACCTGCTCGTCGACCTGACCGGCTTTGCAGGATTTGATATCGCCGCACTGATCCAGGATGTGCGTCGCGGCATCGGCGAATGGAAAGACATCTCCCGCTATGATCGCGTGGCCGTCATCACCGACCGGGCGTGGATGGACTGGATGACCAAGGTGGAAGGCAGCGCACTACCCAACGTCTCGATCCGGACATTCGGAACCGATGAGGTCGAAAATGCCAGGCGTTATGTCCTCGGCGAAGAGGTCGCGAAGAAATCGCCGCCCCCCGCCCTTCACCTTCTGGCTGCCGACCGGCCCGATGTGCTGGCATTTGCGGTCAGAGGTCGCCTCACCCAAACCGACATAAAAGCCTTCAATCAGTTGCTGGAAGAAAAAATGGCCGGTTTCCGCGAGGTGGACGTTCTCGTCCGGCTTGAAGGCAAGCTGCCGAGTTTCGATCCGGCGATCTTTTTCAGTGGCAATAGCTGGGCGACCAATTTCAGCGCCTGGAAACGACTGCGCCGCTATGGCCTCGTGGGAGCACCTCAGATGCTTGGCGGCGCGACGGATTTTCTCGGCGCGATGATGCCTTTCGATGTGAAGACCTTCCCTGCGGATCGCGAAGACGATGCCTGGCAGTGGATCGGCGCTCGGCCCACGGAAAACTATGGATCACACGACGCAACGGCTCCTTCGGAGACGCCTCGGCCTTGACCGGCAATTGACAGGAAGCGCTTTTGGGTGAAGTTGAGCGCAACTAGCAAAGGGCTACCAGCATGTTTTCGCGACTCCTCACATTGCTCCTGATTTTCGTTCTCGGCACGTTGTTCGGATGGCTCATCCTCCCGGGCCTTATTTCGGAAGATGACGCCGTGGTGACGCAGCAGGAGATGCGTGACGGGCAACGGACGGTCGAAAACCGACTGGAAGAACTGCAAACGAGCGTTCAGTCGCTCGCCGAGCGAATCGGCGATGGGGCGCGTGAGCTTGGCGGAGATGCGGCCGAAGCCATTCAGAACCTGCAGGGCGATGCCGAGGAAGCCGGCAGTGAGGCCCGGCAGACCTCTCAGGATGCGGCCGACGCGACCCGACGGGAACTGCAGGAATTCCGCAATGAGATCGACGAGCGCATCGAGGCCTTGGAACGCACGCTCAGCGACGATCCGGACGTCCCCGCCGACGAGCCGGATGTGCAGGAGACCGGGCCGCAAACCGCGACGCCTGCAGAAGCCGAAACACCGGCCTCACCTGCCGAGCCTGAAAACAACTAGGCTCTTCCTGCGCCAACCTCCGCAGCGCTGCGAGAAATTGCAGCCTGCGGCATGTGCCTCGTTGCAGACGTTACTTCACGATGGTGAGACGTTCGGCGGCGCGGGTGACGGCCGTATAAAGCCAGCGCTCGCGATTATCGCGAAATGCGAAGCTCTCATCGAAGAGGACGACATTGTTCCACTGGCTGCCCTGCGCTTTGTGGACAGTCAGCGCGTAGCCATAGTCGAAATCGTCGTAGCGGCGCTTCACCTGCCATGCCACTTCGGTTTCGGGATCTTCGAACGCCGCCTTCAGCAGCTTGATCTTGGCGAGACCGCGCTCGGCATCCTCTTCCTCGGGACTGACCAGCAGATTGATACCCGGCTTCACCGTTTCACGACTTGAAGAAACGACGGTCCATAGCGACCCGTTGAGGAGGCCCTTGGCTGGATCATTCCGAAGACAGACAAGCTTGTCGCCCGATTGCGGAGTGACGCTGTCGAAATCCTTCAATTGGCGAAGCCGCGCATTGTAGCGCCGCCGTGTGCGGTTGGTGCCGACCAAAACCTGATCGGCGGCCAGCACCATCTCCTGATCGACATCGTTCTTGGAGATCACCTGTGCGGCGCCATAATCGCCATGCATCAGCGCCTTGCCTTCACGCACGTCCATCGCAAGGCGGATGATCGGATTGTCCGCCGCCTGCCGGTGAATTTCCGTCAGCAGGAAGTCCGGCTCGGCGTCGGTGAAGAAGCCACCACCCGAAATCGGCGGCAACTGCCCTGGATCGCCGAGCACCAGAATGGGGGTGCCGAAGCTCATGAGATCGCGACCGAGCTGTTCGTCCACCATCGAGCATTCATCGATGACGATCAGCTTGGCTTTGGCGACCGGGCTTTGACGATTGAGAGAGAAGGAGGGCGAAATTGTCGTCTTGCCGGTCTCCTCGTCCTCGACGGTCTCTTCCCCGCGTGGCCGATAGATCAGCGAGTGGATGGTGCGGGCATTTTTTGCACCACGTTGCCGCAGGACCTGCGCCGCCTTTCCCGTGAAGGCGGCGAACTGCACATCGCCGTCAATTCCTTCGGCGAAATGGCGCGCCAGCGTCGTCTTTCCGGTCCCGGCATATCCGAACAGTCGAAAGACCGGGCCTCTGCCGGCTTTCAGCCATTCGGCGACGGCTTTCAGAGCGGCATCCTGTTGCGGCGAAAAATCCATGACCAATGCCGTGCCAGATCAGGTGATTCCCGGCAAGCCGCTCAACCGTGCCTGACCGCCTTGTCCCGGGGTAGCGGCACATTCGTCCCCTCGACAAGCCCGGCCAGCGTCTCACCGGCGAGCGTATCGAGAAAGGAGGATCGCGCCTCGGCGAGCAAGGATTTCAATCGGCACTGGGGCAGAAAGCAGCAGCCGGGCTTATGAAAGCACTCCACAATCGCGAAGTCCGGCTCGACGGCACGCACCACCTCGGAAATCACAATGTCTGTTGCAGGCCGTGCCAGACCGATGCCGCCACCGCGCCCCCTGACGGCAACCGCGAAGCCATGCCGGATCAGACTTTGCGCTGTCTTCATCAAATGATTTCCGGACACATCAAAGCGCTCCGCCATCGCACTGACGGACAGATGCTCCGGATGAGAGGCGGCCAACACCATGAGGATACGCAACGCATAATCGGTTTGAACGGTGAGGCGCATGAACTCGCTCTTCGGCTCCCGCTACAAAGTGGTATTTCAGATATTGCTTTTCTGAATATCATGATACAGGTATTTAATATACCACTTTTAAGGCCGCGCATCATGCATCATATCGTCAAGCTGTTTCTGCTACCGGGAGATCTGGTACGGCGAAGACTCGGCATCTCGATCGAAGAGGATGGCGGCATCATCCGCTCCTTCGTGAATATGTGCGTCTGGGGTGTCCTGCTGACCGTTCTCGTGCTCAATCTGCAGGACTGGTTCTAGGAGAATGATGTGAGCAATTCATCCGACGACACGCTCGACCTGACGGTGCGCTCGGCCAGCCGGCCCCCGGTGCCGCTTGTGGATGGGATCAAGGCCGCCGATATCTCGGTGACGGTCGATCGGTTCTACGACGCCGTGCGGCAGGACGAGCGTCTCGGGCCGCTCTTTGATGGAATCATCGGGGATCGGTGGCCCGTACATCTGGATAAGATGAAAGCGTTCTGGCGATCCGTCCTGCTACGAACCGGCGAATACCATGGACGCCCCGTGCCGGCTCATAATGGCATTGTCGATCTGCAATCCAGCGATTTCGAACGATGGATCGCGCTGTTCGATGCGACAACCGAAGAGCTCTTCGATCCGCAGGGTGCCACCGCCATACAGGCCGTTGCCAGGCGCGTCGGTTCGAGCCTCTGGCTTGCCCGCTTCGGCTCACCGTTCAATTCTCCGCCCGACGCTCTGAGAAGCGCTCGGCCGAACTCCACCTGAACGGACGCCTCTCTTTATTCGCCCTCACCCCGGCTGCGAAGCTCGGGCAGTTCGGCATAAGACGAAACCTTGCTTCGCAAGCTCTCCGTATCGAGAACCTCGAGGTTGTCCTGGGATTTGAGCCAACCACCAATAGCGTGCGGGAGGCTCATTTCCTCTTCAGCTTCGGCGAAGGCCTCGTCGAGTTCCTGAAGCACCTCGACACCGGCACCCGCCTCTGGATCGCTGGCAAGCGCCTCAGACAGTTCAGCGTCCTGCGCCAGCAGAGCCTGAAGCGCCTCGACGACACGCAGATGATTTTCCGCCTCGACCGCCTCGAGCCCGGCAATCACCGCGTACCAGATTTCCTCGCGATCAGTCGCATGATGCGCGAACCGCGCCAGACCGCCTTCTGTTGTGTTGCGCCACAGGAAATCGACGCTCCAGCCCATAAAGGCCTGTTTGGAAAGTTCTTCCGGCATCGCCAGGGCATCGAACAGGAGAAAGTCGCAGATCTGCGCGTTCAGCTCGTGCGCAGCGGTGTCGTCGTCCTGCTCCATGACTTCATCGCTCAGCATTAGAGGAATGGCGATGTGCGATCCTTCCTCATCCATCTCCGCGGCAGGAGCGTCGTTGTCGTCCGGATGGCCGGGTTCCATATCGCCGGAGATAGCTTCCATCTGGTCGCGGGCAGTCGTCTCGTCAGGCGTGGCGGATTGAGAGGCATCGTCGTCTTCACTGGCCAGACCGTCATCATCGTTATTGTCGAACCCAAGCGTGACCATCTCCTCCAGCCGGCGAAGTCGCTCGTGATGTTCTTCCGGTGTCATGGAGGCGATCTGATCCCCCATGTGACCGGGATCCTTATAGGCGGCCTTTGGCTTCTCCTCGGTGACGGAACCGGCATCCTCGTAAGAAGGCTCAGCAGCATTTTCATCCGCGATGTCGGATACATCCGGCGCCATAGAAGGCGCCTCGATCATCCGATGAGGCTCCGCATCAGCCGCCGGCTCCTCATCCGTTTCGCCCGCGACAATGTCGTCGGCATCGACACCAGACCGGGTCTCGTGAGGACTTTCGATCAAGCCTCCCTCTGACACATCATCAGTCTCCGCGATGGACGCCGCCTCGGAGATACTCGCCGTTTCCTCTTCAACCTTACCTTGCTCCGCCTCGGATGAAAGAGCACTCCCCTCTGCGGTAGGCATGGGCTGATCGACGGCCTCAGTCATCGGCAGAGTTTCCTCCGCCACCGCCGCTTCGGCTGATGCTTCTGGTCGTTGGTCCCCTTCGTCCGAGCTTTCCTCGGATACAGCATTTGTCTCCTTCAACGGCGAAAGAGGATGGGCGCTCAGAAAATCCTGAATATCGGCATTGGCGTTTCTCAGGGTCGCGAGATGCGCCTGGATATCGCGGCCTATGTCGCGGAAGTTAGGTCCAGAATCGGCCCGTCTCGGCCTCGCCCGTTTTACTGGTGCTGCGATGGCCTGCACCTCGGCATCGGCCTTTTCGACCCGCGCGAGATCGTCGCTTTCGTCGGTATCCTGCACTTCGCCTTCGTCGAGAGCAGCGGCCGCAGCAGAGGCAGCTCGGCGCTTCAGAGCCGTATCCTTTTCGTCGGCCAGCGCCGGTTCGGACGTGCTGTCCTTGAAGATACCCTTCAGACGAGATCCCACCTCGTCACGCGAAAGCTGCGCTTTTTCAGGCTCTTCTGTCTTTTTTTTCTTCTTAAGCAAACCACTCAGCATGACAGCCCCTGACGCAGAAACTCAACTGCGCCAGAGTCTGGGAGGCTATGGTCAACATCCCGCTAACGGGACCGATCCGATTTCGGCTGAACGGTATCGTGGTAAAAAATCGGTAAAGGCAGCCTTATTCCAGCATGCCTTCCGCACCGCGAGAGAGAGCGACGACGCCGGTGCGGCACACTTCCACAAGACCGAGCGGCGCCATGATCGCGATGAACTGTTCGATCTTCGAGACCCGACCCGTGATCTCGAAGATGAAATGATCCGTATTGGCGTCGATAACCGTGCCGCGAAACGCTTCGCACAGACGAAGCGCTTCAACACGTTTTTCGCCGGTGCCGGCAACCTTGACCAGCGCCAGCTCGCGCTCGATCGGCTTGTCATGGCCTTTTTCCTTGGCTGTCATGCTCAAATCGACGACGCGATGCACCGGTACGATGCGCTCAAGTTGATGCCGGATCTGCTCCACCACATGCGGCGGGCCGCTCGTGACCACCGTGATGCGTGAGAGATGCTTTTCATGCTCGGTCTCGGAGACCGTCAGGCTTTCAATATTGTATCCGCGGCCCGAGAAAAGACCGATGACCCGGGCAAGAACACCCGGCTCGTTGTCGACGAGGACCGAGAGGGTTCGGCGCTCGGCGGTCTCGGTCTCCTTAGTGATGAAATAGGCCGAGGCGGGCGGCTGTAGCTTCACATTCATGGTTTTCTCCCTCTCAGACGAGCTGCGCGCCTTCGCGATCGATCGCGGTGGCCACTGCCTCATCGCTCGCCTCATCCGGCAAGAGCATTTCGTTATGAGCCTTGCCCGACGGAATCATCGGGAAGCAATTGGCCAGATTGGCCACTTCACAATCGAAGATAACCGGACCGGGAGTATCGATCATTTGCTGGATGGCCTCGTCCAGATCATCCGGCTTCGCACAATGGATCCCGGTTGCGCCGAAGGCTTCTGCCATCTTGACGAAATCCGGCAGGGCCTCCGAATAGGAATGCGACAGCCGGTTGCCATGCAGCAATTGCTGCCATTGGCGCACCATGCCCATATAGTGATTGTTCATGATAAAGATCTTGACCGGCAGATTGTACTGAACGGCCGTGGAGATTTCCTGCATCGTCATCTGAACGGAAGCGTCTCCTGCAATATCGATCACCAGCGCATCCGGATGGGCAGCCGCAACGCCCACCGCGGCAGGCAAGCCATAGCCCATCGTCCCGAGGCCACCAGACGTCATCCAGCGGTTCGGTTCCTCAAAGCCATAGAATTGGGCTGCCCACATCTGGTGTTGGCCCACTTCCGTCGTGATGTAGGTCTTGCGGTCCTTGGTCAGCTCATACAGCCGCTGGATCGCGTATTGCGGCATGATGATCTCGTCATTGGGTGAATAGGCCAGGCAGTTGCGCGCCTTCCAGCTCTCGATCTGCTCGTGCCAGGGCTTGAGCTTCTGCCGGTCCGGCTGCGCACCGGCCCGCAAGATCCGGACCATATCTTCCAGAACGTGCCCGCAATCGCCGATGATCGGCACATCGACCGGAACGATCTTGTTGATCGAAGACGGATCGATATCAATGTGGATCTTCCGGCTATGGGGAGCGAACGCATCCAGACGGCCGGTGATACGGTCGTCGAAACGAGCACCGACGCAGAGCATGACGTCACAATCATGCATCGCCATATTGGCTTCGTAGGTGCCATGCATGCCGAGCATCCCCAGCCAGCGCTCGCCGGAGGCCGGGTAAGCGCCGAGCCCCATCAGGGTCGACGTGATCGGAATGCCGGTCAGCTCGACCAGTTCACGCAGCATGTGCGACGCTTCCGGACCGGAATTGATGACCCCGCCGCCCGAATAGATGACGGGTTTCTTCGCGCTCCGCAGCAGTTCGACCGCTTCGCGAACCCTGTCCGCACGGCTACGCAGCGCCGGCTGATAGCTGCTGCGACGTTTTGCGGAGCTCGGCGGAACATAAGTGCCGGTGGCAAACTGGACGTCCTTTGGAATATCGACCAGAACCGGACCGGGACGGCCTGTGCTCGCTACACGGAAGGCCTCATGCATGATCTCCGACAGTTCATCGACATTGCGGACCAGCCAGTTGTGCTTGGTGCACGGGCGCGTCACGCCAACCGTATCGCACTCCTGAAAGGCATCCGAGCCGATGACCGAGGTGGGCACCTGGCCGGAGATGCAGACCAGCGGAATGGAATCCATCAGAGCGTCCTGCAACGGCGTCACGGCATTGGTCGCCCCCGGCCCTGATGTGACGAGCATCACACCGCATTTGCCTGTCGAGCGCGCATAGCCTTCGGCCATGTGGCCGGCGCCCTGCTCGTGCCGCACGAGAATATGCCGGACGGTCTCCTGCTGGAAAATCTCGTCGTAAATGGGAAGAACGGCACCGCCCGGATAGCCGAAGATGTCCTCGACGCCATTATCAATGAGCGCCTGCACGACCATCTCCGCTCCGGTCATCTGTCGTGAGCCAGTTTCTCGTCTTCCATTCCCATCGGCCATTGTTCGTTCTTCCTGTCTGTCCGCCAGAGCCGGCGATTTGTCTCATTTTCCGTGATCAAGGCAATAAAAAAGGCCCTTTCGGGCCCTGTTTTCCGCGCATGGGTGGCAAATGCCGGGCGGCTACGCCACCCTGCCCATGCGCGATCCTACGAGTACGAGACGAATACAAATCATGCGCCGCATGAAGCATGCCGGGACCGGCTCGTCAAGATCGGGCAATAATCCCGCAGATTTCTCTTGCGAAATTGCCGTTAACAGCTTCTTGGCAAGCTGAACCCTAAACTGCGAACCATGCAGGACCTATGCCTATCTATTGGATGAGAAATGGGAAATCCGCCGAAACCATCGCCGGCCAGCAACTCCGACCGCCTGAGCGTGGCCGGCCGCCGCGACGACGGTTTTCTCGACAACACGGGGGAATTCGTCAAACGCAATCGCGCTGAAGGCCATGTCATTCAGTGCGACGGCGAGAACGCGATCATTCTGGCCCAGGGCGGCGCCGACGCTGCCGGTTCGGACGACTACTGGGCGGTCGGCCAGATGATATCTGTTCGCGTCAACGAAAACCGCATTGTCGGCTTCGTCTACAAGGTCGATACGATCGAGACCTCATGGAAACCCAAAGCGGTCAACCCGCTTCGGATCATGATCGAGATTGTCGGCGAAGTAAGGCCTAGCAGCAACGGCACAGCGACATTCTCACGCGGCGTCACCACTTATCCCTATATGGGCGCGATCGCCCACCGTATCCGCGCCGTCGATCTGGAAGCCATGTACGCGACGGAAAGCGACGGGGTAACGATCGGCACACTGTCGCAGGACGATCGCGTCGCCGCGAAGATCGACGTTCATAAACTGCTCTCGCGACATTTTGCCGTAGTGGGCTCCACGGGTGTCGGGAAATCGACGGCCATTGCTCTGCTCCTTCGCAAGATCATGGAAAGCAGAGACAATTTGCGGGCGCTGGTCCTGGACCCCCATAACGAGTTTGCCGCCGCTTTCGGCGATAAGGCGTTGACGATCGATGCCAACCAGCTGGACCTTCCCTATTGGATGTTCCGCTTCGAGGAATTCATGGAGGTGGTCTATCGCGGCCACCCGGCCCCGACTGATGAAAAGGATGCGCTTCAGGATCTGATCCCACTGGCGAAGCAAAGGTATCAGAGCGGCGGTCGCCCCGAGGCCAGCCTCCTCATGCGGAATCAGCCTGAAATTTCCAATTTCACGGCCGATACGCCTGTTCCTTACCGGATGCAGGATTTGCTGGCATTGGTCGACGAGCGCCTTGGCCAATTGGAAGGCAAGGAGGATCGCCCTCATCTCCGCGCCATCCGCAACCGGCTGAGAACGCTTCTCTACGACAAGCGGTTTCATTTCATGTTCGGTCGCAACGCCGTCAGCGATTGCATGCAGGCTACCATCGCCAAAGTCTTCCGGCTGCCGATCAACGACAAGCCGATCTGCGTCTTCGAGATGAGCAATCTGCCGAGCGAGGTGGTCAATGCCGTCGTCTCGGTACTCTGCCGGATTGCCTTTGATCTGGCAGTTTCCTCAGAAGGCACGATTGAGACCCTGGTTCTTTGCGAAGAAGCGCATCGCTACATCCCTGCCGATCAATCGGCTGGCTTTCTGCCCACCCGCCTGGCGATCTCGCGGATCGCCAAGGAAGGCCGCAAATACGGCGTCCACCTTGGCATCGTGACCCAGCGGCCAGGCGAACTGGACCAGACGATTCTCTCGCAGTGCTCGACCATTTTCGCCATGCGGCTGGCCAACGAATTCGACCAGGAGATCATCCGGCGCGCCTCCGTCGGGGCGGCGAGATCCACGCTTTCCTTTCTTTCGTCGATCGCGAACCGCGAGTGCATCGCTTTCGGGGAAGCCTTTCATACCCCCATGCGAATGCAATTCGAGACGCTATCGGAAGATTACCTGCCCGGCGCTCGCATCTACGAACAGCAGAACGCGATGACAGCGGGCAAGAAAACGCCCAATCTCACGCGCGTCATTGCGCGCATGCGCCAGGAAAACAGCACCAACGATGAAGACAATTCCGCCAGTTGGTCTCCTAATGAGACCGGGGGCAGCGCGGGTAGCGGTACCAACGCAGCGCCAGATGAGGCGCAAGAGCAGGAAGCCTTGATGGAAAAACTGCGCGCCCGGGTGCTCAGCGACGAGGATCAGGATAGCGAGGGCGACCGGCCGCTTCAGACGGCTACAAGTGCTTCCCCCTCACCGAAGCGCCAGGAGACTCGTGAGACCGAAGGGCAGCGCGGCAACGCCGAAAGCAGCACGAAACGCCCTTCGGCCAGCCGCTTCGCGGTACCGGACCAGTCGGCGCGCCTGCGTCCATCGAACAGCGATCTTTTGAAGCAATTTCGGCCGAAGCGCTGATCGTTTGAGCTTCAGCGCCTGTTCCTGCCCTGCCCTTAGGCGCAGATACGGTTACGCCCCTGACGCTTGGCCTCATAGAGCATCCGGTCAGCGCGGCGATAGAGTTCTTCGGCGGTTTCACCGCCCGACCAAACGGCTAGCCCGATAGACGCCGTGACCCGCAGATGGATGTTATCGGTCCTGATATCGACGCCGGCCACCGCACGGCGCAGCCGATCCGCGAAGGCCGGCAGTGTATTGTGATCCATATTCGGAGCGACGACGGCGAACTCCTCCCCGCCGAGACGCGCAACAACATCGTGATAGCGCGTGAAATCCTTGAGGACTTCCGCAACACCCCGCAAAACCTGGTCACCGACATCGTGTCCATGGGTGTCATTGACGCTCTTGAAATGATCGAGATCCAGGATCATCAGCCCTAATGGCCGTTCGATCCGCGCGAACTCTTCCATATATTCACGCAGCGCATCATCGAAATAGCGCCGGTTCTGCATACCAGTCAGGCCGTCGGTCAGCGCGACGTGCTCAAGCGTCTCACTGCGCTCTGAGAGATTCTCCGTCATCATGCGCAACTTGTGCTCTTCGCGCGCATGCGAGCGAAGAAGCGGATAGATGTAGAGTGTTCCGAAAAGAAGAGCGGCGCCCTGAACGGCCAGCGCGCCGTGAGTCATCGCGCGAAGTCCGCTGTTCGATGAAAGTTCGTCCGATCCATACAGAGCCGTGACGAGCAACGCCCCCGCGATCAGAAGGGCGAACGTAAACGCAAAATAAGCCAATTCGGATTTATGGAAGCGCATACGTTCGGCGGCCCTCATTTCCAGGCAAACCTAAGCGGCCCGCCCCTAAACTTTAGTTAAGCAGAGCTCATTTACCCAAGGTAATGCAATCTGCGATTGCGTCCTTTAAACAAGCTCTTCGAGTGTGTCAAAGCGCTGCCAATTATCACCCAGCTGCGTCCGAAACCAGGTCTGTTGCCGCTTGGCATATTGCCGTGTTGCGTGGATCGACTGTTCCACGGCCTCTTCTTGAGAAAGCTCGTTTTTCAGCAGTGCGGCAATCGGTCTCACGCCGATCGCTTTCATCGCCGGCAGCGAAGCATCCAGGTCAAGAGAAAGCAGATGTCGGACCTCTTCAATTGCACCCTCGCTTATCATGATCCGGAAACGATCGGCGATCCGCTGACGAAGCCACTCCCGTTCCGGTAGCATAACAATCCGCCGGGTCCTGGCGGGTTCCAGAAGCGACGGCCCTTTTTTCTTTTGATGCTCGCTGAGCGGCACTCCGGTCGCCTCGAAAATTTCGAGGGCACGCACAATACGCTGACCATCGCGAGCGCCGATCGCAGCAGCCGCCAGGGGGTCGATCTCATCCAGTTGCGAATGGAGAGTTTCGGGCCCCTCCTCTTTCAGCCGCACGCGCCAGCTTTCTCGGATCGCATCCGGCACAGCCGGCATTTCCGAAAGCCCGCCTTCGAGCGCTCTGAAATAAAGACCCGTTCCGCCCACGAAGATGACCGGACGGTTAGCCAGAGGGCCCGATAGCAGGTCCTGTACGTCACGCAGCCATTGTCCGGTCGAATAAGTCTGGGAGGGAGGCACATGACCGAACAGATGATGGGGCGCCGCCGCAAGCTCGTCGTCATTCGGGCGTGCAGTGAGGCGGTAGAGAACATCATAGACCTGCATCGAATCGGCGTTGACGATGGCGGCACCCGATTCCCTCGCGAGAGCGACTGCCAGCGCCGTCTTGCCGCTCGCGGTAGGCCCCGCTATCAGGGTCGTGTCGCCATGCACACCACCGTCACTTCTCATCGAGTCCATTTTATCCATGCCGCTTGTCGCAACGCTTATCGCCGCCCCCGCTTCGAACATTCTCAGCTCCGAGCGCGCAGCCAGCCTCGCCTCTGAACTTTCCGCCGAACCTATATGCCTCTCTGAGGGCGAAGCGTACGATTTTGTTATTACCGGCGAAACCGGTGGGGATGCGGCTGAGGGAACGATCCGGTCATTGCTCGGCGATTTGCCGGTCGATGTGGTGGTGCAGGATCAGGAGGAGCGGCGCAAGAGCGTACTGATCGCCGATATGGATTCCACTATGATCCAGCAGGAGTGCATCGACGAACTTGCCGATATGGTTGACATGAAAGAGCACGTCGCCGCCATCACCGCGCGTGCGATGAATGGCGAGATTGCTTTCGAGCCGGCCTTGCGGGAGCGTGTCGCTCTCCTGCGTGATCTGGATGTCGGCGTCATCGAGCAGGTCATCGAGCAGCGCATCACGCTGATGCCCGGCGGTCGCGAACTGATCGCGACGATGCGTGCCCATGGCGGCTACTGCGCCTTGGTGTCCGGCGGCTTCACCGCTTTTACGAGCCGCATCGCCAGTATGCTCGGTTTTGACGAACATCGTGCCAATGAATTGCTTGAAAAGGACGGCAAGCTCAGCGGTGAAGTCGCCGAGCCGATCCTTGGACGAGACGCAAAGGTCAGGGCACTCAGGGAAGTGACGAGCGCCCGCGGGCTTACACCTGACGATGCGATCGCCGTCGGTGATGGAGCGAACGATCTCGGAATGATCCAACTTGCGGGAACCGGCATTGCGCTTCACGCAAAACCGTCGGTCGCCGCCGAGGCACGCTTCCGCATCGACCATGGAAATCTGACGGCCATCCTCTTCCTGCAAGGCTACCGAAGAGACGAGTTCGTTTACTGAATTCGTCTCTTCTGTCACCGAACCGGACGCGGTTCGAAGCGCCTATTCGATTGGAAGCGTCTCTATAAACGTCTCACCATCCGGCCGCGCCAACAGAAGAAAAGCGTTCTGTCGGCCGTTCTCGCGTAGGGTTTCCAGACGCTGCATCGCCTCCTCAACCGTCGAGACCAGCTCCTGCGAAATTGCGACGATCACCGTCCCCGCTTCGATCCCCCGTTCCTCTGCATCTGAACCACGCACAACGGAGGAGACGAGGACGCCACTCACATCCTCCCCGATCGCATATTGCGAGCGGGCCAACGCGTCGATTTCGCCAAGCTCGATCCCGGCAAGGGCGGCAGGGCCTGCCTCCTCGGCATCATCCGCCGTCTCACCGGTTCCGCCCTCAGCCTCATCATCCGAGGCGGAAGCCCTCTCGGAATCTTCAAGCCGGCCGAGTGTTACCTCGACCGTCCTCTCTTCTCCCTCGCGGATAATGGCGACATCGACCGTCTTGCCGACCTCTGTATCGGCGACGATACGCGGCAGATCGCGGGACTGGGTCACAGGGCGGCCGTCGAATTTCAGGATGATGTCGCCTGCGAGTATCTCGCCCCCATCGACCGGCCCCGGCGTGATGATGGCCGCAACGAGCGCGCCTTCTGTCTTTTCAAGATCGAGGCTTTCCGCGATATCAGGCGTGACGGGCTCGATCCGGACGCCCAACCATCCGCGCCGTGTCTCGCCATATTCGATCAGCTGATTGACGACGCCGCGAGCCAGATCCGACGGAACGGAAAAACCGATCCCGATCGATCCGCCCGAAGGCGAGATGATGGCCGTATTGATGCCGATGACCTCGCCATACATGTTGAACAACGGGCCACCCGAATTGCCACGGTTGATGGCGGCGTCGGTCTGAATGAAATCATCATAGGGCCCCGCTTCGATATCGCGGTTGACCGCAGAAACGATTCCAACGGTCAGCGTCGCGCCAAGGCCGAACGGATTGCCGATCGCCATAACCCAGTCGCCGATACGCATCTCCTGTGAGGGACCGAATTTGACGTCCGTCAGCCTATGGTCGCTTTCGTCGAGTTGAAGCACGGCGAGATCGGTTTTCTCATCGGTACCGCGCAGCGTCGCACCAATCCGGGTGCCATCGGGAAAAACGGCCGTGATCTCGCCGCCACCTTCGATCACATGATTGTTCGTGACCACATAGCGATTGTCCGCATCGATGACGAAGCCCGAGCCAAGTGAACTGGTAGGCCCTTCGGGCGCATCCCGCTCCTGATTGTTGAAGAAGTCTTCGAAATACTCCTTGAAGGGCGAATCGTCCGGCAGGTCGGGTGGCGCAATCTCTCCACCACTGCTTTCCGGCGGTGGTTGGTTCAGCGAGATATTGACCACGGCCGGCAAAAGTTTCTCGGCAAGATCAGCGACCGATTCTGGTCCGCTGGCGAGTCTGCGATCGCCATCAGCGCTCAGATTGGCGTTATCTTCCGTCTCGGGAACAGGCACGAGATCGAGTTGTGGCGGTTTCGCCGGCAGATCGACCTGGGGAGATGGCTGGACCGGTGCCGTAGGGTCGTCCTGCGGGCCAGGTGTCAGTTGGTCGGGCATTGGCTGAGGCGGGGCCTCCTGCGCCAGTACCGCTGGAGCGAACGCAATCATCGCTCCGAAAAGTGTAACAGCGGCAACACGACCGAGTGGCAAGCGACGAAGCAACATCCAGAACTCCAAAAAGACGCGCAAACGTCTGCGCAAGGACGATGATAATTCGGCGTCATGCCCTTAGCGAGGCACCTTTCCACCTTTTAATGGAAAGAAGGCGCGGAACGGGTCCCGCGCCTTCTTTCATCATGACGGAAGAAGAAACTAGTTCCCGGCCGCGGGAGCCGTTTCACTTTCAGCGGCGTCTGACGATGACTCCGTCTCGACCGCACCTTCCGGCTCGTCCTGAGTGTCATCAGCTTCGACCGAAGGAGCCTCGCCCTGATCGGGAGACGGCGCTCCCCCAGCGGGCCCTTCAGGCGTCGCAGCATCGCCCTGCGTGCCGCCATCCGGTGACACCGGAGCCTGCTCCTGAACTTCGCCACCCTCGTCGCCGCTTGTCAGTTCCGGGCCCTGCCGCGTGACGGGAGCCACCGAAGAGAGCGAGCCGCCCCCAGCCTGAGTGAAATAGCGGAAGAACTCCGAGTCAGGCGAGAGGACCAGCGTCGAGCCGGTATCTTGCAGCGATTGCGCGTAGGCCTGCATGGAGCGGTAGAAGTCGAAGAACTCCGGATCCTCGCCATAACTATCGGCAAAAATTCGGTTCCGTTCCGCGTCACCTTCACCACGCAGGATCTCCGACTGACGCTGCGCATCGGCGCGGATTTCGACCACTTCGCGGTCGGAGCGCGCGCGAATGCGCTGGGCGGCCTCACGGCCACGCGCCCGCAAACGCTCGGCTTCGGCCAGACGCTCGGCGGTCATGCGGTCATAGGTCTGCTGGCTGACCTCGGCGGTCAGGTCTGTCCGGCGAATACGCACGTCCTCGATTTCCAGACCAAGCTGCTCGGCGGCAGGCCGAAGCTGCGAAGCGACTTCACGCATCATTTCCGTGCGCTCGTCCGACAGTGCGGCTTCGAAACCGCGCAGGCCGTAAACACGGCGCAAGGCAGCATCCATACGAGTGCGCAAACGCTGTTCTGCCAACGGTACGGAGCCCGAAACGGCTTGTCGGAACCTGCGAGGATCGTTGATCCGATACGCGACAAACGCGTCCACCACGTAGAACTTACCGCCCGACACCTGAACGCGGATATCGTCGAGGTTGAAGCGGAGGATACGGTCGTCGATCAGCTGAACGCTGTCGAGGATCGGAAGTTTGAAATAAAGGCCGGGCTGTTCCTCGACATCGACGATCTCGCCGAAGCGAAGAACGATGGCCTGCTGGCGTTCATTGACCACGAAGATCGATGAAAGGGCGATCACCACGATCACCGCCAGCGCTATGAGAAGGGCTGTAAAGCGGTTCATTGCTGGCTCTCCCTCGAACGGACGGACTGTCCCGACGTCTGGCCGGAAGAGGACGACGACGTATTGGCGTTTCCTGTGGTCGACGAACGCTGATCGCCCGGCCGCTGAAGCTGGTCGAGCGGAAGATAAGGCACCACGCCGTTCGAGCCTGAGGCACCCTGCTCCAGGATCACCTTGTTCGAGTTTCGCAGGACATTTTCCATCGTTTCAAGGAAAAGGCGCTTGCGCGTCACCTCGGGAGCCTTGGCATATTCTTCATAAATCGAAGAGAAGCGCTGCGCCTCACCGGTTGCTTCCTGCACGACGCGGTTCTTGTAGGCTGCCGCGCCTTCCAGTATCTGCGCCGCCTCACCGCGAGCCTGACCCAGAACCTGGTTGGAGTAGCGATTGCTCTCCTCGACGAAACGATCTTCGTCCTGCTCTGCGCGCTGCACCTCGTCAAAGGCATCGGCGACCTGCGAAGGCGGCGCCGCATCCTCGATCGAGATCGCGTTCAAACCGAGTCCGGCCTCATAGTCGTCCAGCGTCGCCTGCACGATCGAGCGAACCTGCTCGGCAATGCCTGCACGGTCATCGCGGAAAATATCTTCCGCAGGCCGGCGGCCGACAACTTCACGCATCGCGCTTTCGGCAACCTGACGCAGCATGTCGTCCGGGTTCGATACAGCGAAGAGGTATTTGGCAGGGTCAACCACCTGGTAAGCGACGGAAAACACGACATCGACGATGTTCTGGTCGCCCGACAGCATCAGGCCGGACGTATCGCGAGTCGTCCCGCCCGAGCCGATCGTCACCAGCTTCTCGGCTGTCGTGACCTTGTCGACCGTTTCGATCGGCCATGCGTGGAAGTGCAGTCCAGGCTCCGAAAATTCCTGCTTCGGCTTACCGAAGAGGAGTTCGACGCCGACTTCATCGGGCTGCACGGTATAGAAGGACTGGAAGGCGACGAAACCAATGACGCCGAGAGCAACGAGCCCCGCAATCATGCCAGCGCCAAGTCCGCCATTTCCACCACCGCCCCCACCGCGAGAACCACCGCCCATGCGGCGGATACGATCCTGGCCGCGGCGAATGATATCTTCGAGATCAGGCGTATTGTTCTGCGGACCCCGTGGGCGTTGGGGACCATTCCCCCACGGTCCGTTATTGCGTCCTCCGCCACGGTCGCCGCCGCCCCATGGGCCACCACCGCCGCCGCCTTGATTACTCCAGGGCATTGCGCCTCCAACTTTAATGCGCGTCCTCCCGCACCCGCGCGAAGACAAGAAGAATTGAACTCTTAATAGGAAGCGCGCCCTGTCAATTCAACGCGGGGGAAGCGCTTTTAGCCTTTATGGTGATCGCATGCCGGCTTTTTAGGCGGGATAAGCCTTCTGATCGCGCCGCTGCCAGACTTCATAACGTGTGGGGTGAGTGTCCTTTGGGCCCGCGGGAACGTCTTCGGCATGCACACGCTCGAACTCTTCCTCCGCTATGTCTGGAAAGAACGTATCGCCCTCGATTTTGGCCAGAACCCTTGTGATGTGGATGATATCGCTCAGCCCCATGGCCTGTTCATAGATCTGCCCACCGCCGATCACACAGATGTCGAGCTCGGGATCCTGCTCGCCATCCTCACGCGCCTGCCGCTCAGCGCTCTCGATATGCGCGTTGGCCAGATCCAGCGCAGCGTCCAGAGAGCCGGCACGCAGCACGCCCTCCGCTTCCCAGTCATAGTCTCGGGTCACCACGATATTGAGCCGGCCGGGTAGCGGCTTGCCCACGGCTTCGAACGTCTTGCGGCCCATAATGACGGGGCAGCCCATCGTGATGGTCTTGAAGCGCTTCAGATCCGTCGAAAGATGCCACGGCATTTCGCCGTCACGGCCGATGGTTCCGTTCTCGGCAGCGGCGACGACCAGAGCTATGGGCGCAATATCAGACACGTTCACCTCGTCGAATTAATTGCCACATCAAACGGCGATCGGCGCACGGATGGTGGGTTGAGCGACGTAATCGTCGATCCTGATATCGTCGAAAGTGAAATCCTCCACCTCGGTCACGGCCGGATTGAGCCATAAGGATGGCGGCGGCCCCGGCTCTCGCTTGAGCTGCTCTCGCGCCTGATCGAAATGATTGTGGTACAGGTGCGCATCGCCAAGCGTGTGAACGAATTCACCCCGCTCCAACCCGGCAACCTGCGCCACCATTGCAGTCAGCAAAGCGTAGGAGGCGATATTGAACGGCACACCCAGGAAGATATCGGCGCTGCGCTGATAGAGCTGGCAGGACAGCTTCCCATGGGCAACGTAGAACTGGAACAGACAGTGGCACGGGGGCAGCGCCATCTCGTCGACCTGGGCGGGATTCCATGCCGAGACAATGAGTCGCCGTGAATTGGGATTGGTCCGGATCTGCTCGATCACACGCGCGATCTGGTCGATCGTTTCGCCATCGCCATCGGGCCAGGATCGCCATTGGGCCCCATAAACAGGACCGAGGTCGCCGTTCTCATCGGCCCACTCATCCCAGATCGTTACGCCATTCTGTTTCAGATAGCCGATATTGGTCTCGCCCCTGAGGAACCAGAGCAATTCATGGATGATCGAGCGCAGATGCAGTTTCTTGGTCGTCAGGAGCGGAAAGCTCTGCGAGAGGTCGAATCGCATCTGACGGCCAAAGACACCGCGCGTCCCCGTTCCTGTCCGGTCGCCGCGATCGACGCCGTTGGCCAGAACGTCATCCAGAAGATCGAGATATTGCCGCATTCATCTTCCCCTTTGGCGTTATCCGCCAAAGCTATCCGAGTCGTTTCGATGGGAACACCACGCTATGGCCTGGCGCGTCTTTACATGTCGCGTATGGCGTCCAGCTTGTCGAGTTTCTTGGCCACCAGATAATAGAAGACCGCACGATTTTTAGCGCGGTTGCCCTTCATCATCGCGCACATCGCCTCGACGGCTTTCAGCCCCTCTTCATAGGAAACGCCGAGCTTTTCCTGTGCCCAGTTTTTGGCGACGGTTTCGCGCTCGGATTTCTGGCTGCACGCAACGGTCCGGGTCTCGCGCCGGGCCAGTACCGAGGCATAGCGTTTTTCGATGGCCTCGAGGACAGCCATATCGGCATCCTTGTCGTACTTTTTGAGATGCTCGGCATATTTGGCCATGAGGCCCCCCTTTTCCGGCTGCAATGACGACATGCAGTCCAGCCGAAAAGCCTCCCATCTGCAAGGCAGCAGACTCCTTCATCCAAACCTCTTCCATCCGCAGCCAGCCCACCCTATATTGTTCTTGCCGGCTTTCGGGTCGGCTATGGCAATAAACGGGCGATGAAATAAGCCTATCGGACCCGGGTGCGATTCCCGGCGCCTCCACCACGAACCGTTGAAAATTCGGATTTGGCAACGGCTGGTGATGGGGGCGAAATAGGATCGACGAGGGTGTAAAGATCGACTTTTTGCCCGGCATGATACCACCGTTATCGGGTCGAACCTTATAGTTGCCAACGACAACTATGCTGAGGCACGTCTCGCTGCGTAAGCAGCGCGATAGTCTCGAATTGAAGTCCTGAGAAGCTAGCACTTTTCAGGCGGGGCCCGGAGGCGCCTGGCAACAGAAGCCTCCACTTTTTTCCTCATTTCGCCCTTCTTCGACGTTCTATTAACGCTTCGTCGTTCAAGGATGAGTGACGCGGCCCTTGTGCTGCGCTATACCCGTTTTCAAAGGCCGGAGCCGAATGCCGATAGGACCGAACACGGAAATGACGCAGGATCAAATTCGTTACGACATTCTGGCGCAGGAAGCGCTTCGCGGCGTCATGCGCAAGGTACTGACGGAAGTCACCAAGGCTGGCCTACCCGGTAACCACCATTTCTTCATTACCTTCCTTACCAATTTTCCCGGCGTTCGCGTTTCCTCGCGTTTGCGGGAAAAATATCCGGAACAGATGACCATCGTTCTGCAGTACCAGTATTGGGACCTGACGGTCACCGATACGGGCTTCTCGGTGGGCCTGTCCTTTTCCGACATTCCGGAAAAGCTGGAAGTTCCCTTTGCCGCTGTGCGCGGCTTCTATGATCCGAGTGTCAATTTCGAGCTGGAATTCGATGTCCGGCTGGACGAAGCGGCCGTTCACGATGCCGAAGTGACCTCCCTTCCAGCACCAGCTGCGGTCCCTTCCGGAGACGAAGGTGCGGAAGCAAAGCCGGCAAAGGTGGGTCGCGCCGACAAGAAAAAGGCTGAAACCGCCAAGGATGGCGCACAAGACAGCGACAACGAGCAGACGGAGACGGAAAAGAAGCCGGCCGCCGATGTCGTTTCGCTCGACGCCTTTCGCAAGAACAAGTGATTATGGCGGAGATCGTCAACCTCCGCCGCGAGCGCAAACGCAAGCAGCGTGAGGAACGCGAAGTTCAGGCGGACGAAAACCGCCGCCTCCACGGTCGGACGCTGTCGGAAAAATCCGAAACGCTGAACGAACGCTTGCGAAAAGTGCGGAATCTCGACGGACATCGGCTCGACAAATCCTAGCCGGCCCCCGCCCGATGACGATCCGCAAGCAATCCATCTCCATCGCGGGACACCGGACATCGTTTTCCCTGGAGGAGCCGTTCCTTCAGGCGCTGAAATTGCTGGCCGAACGGCGGGGCATGACGCTGGCGGCACTCGTCAGGTCCGTCGATACGACACGCCCCCAGACAACCAATCTTTCCAGTGCGCTCCGGCTTGTCGTGCTCGCCGATCTTCAACAGCGTTGCGGCGAGCGGCTTGGAGCGCCGACGGAGTCGGACATTCAGCCGTCAGGGACGAGGTCCGGCACCAGCTCTTCGAGTTGAAGCCGCTCGGCCGGATCGAGGCCGGACGATCCCGTTTGTCCCGAATTACCGTCTGGCGTTGAAATTTCGCTCCCAGGACGCTCGGCTTCGTTTGATTGGGCCTCTTGCTCGCGTCGCCGCGCTTCTTCCTCGGCGGCACGTCGAGCTTCTTCCTGAGCGGCACGCCGGGCCTCTTCCTCAGCCTGACGCCGCTCCTCTTCAGCTCTGCGGCGCGCTTCCTCTTCCTGCTGACGGCGTCGCTCTTCCGCTTCTGCCCGGCGTCTGGCAGCTTCTTCGGCGATCCGCTTTTCAAGCTCTTCGAGACGCGCCTGCTCCCGCTCGACCGCACGCAACGTCAGATACTGTTCCAGTATCGTCGTATCGATCGTGGCCGAGACCGCGTTGGGTGGACCAGCAAGCTTGATCCCGATAGCGGGCTGAAGCGAAGCCATGGCCGTCTCGCCGATTGGATCGAGCACAAGGCGCAGATCGCCGTTGATATCATTGCTCGGTATCGCATAAGCCATGGTTCCCGTCAGCGAACCGCCCGGCACCTGCCACTCAAGGCGCGGACTTCTTGCGACGCCGCTCGCGACCGTCCAGGTGGATGGCTGCAATGCCAGTTCGACCGCTTCGCCATTGGCGAGCGCCGAGCGCGCCAGTTCGACCGCGGGGCCAATCGACTCGGTGGGATCGATCGGCGCATTTGTCTGCGATCTTTCTGTCTCCAGGCGATCGGCGCGCGCCAGTGTCTGGCCCAGAATGTCTGTCGCCAACCCGCGAACCGCCACCACATCCCCGGAGGGCGTCACCGTCACCGAGCCGCTGAGCGACCGGACGAGGCGAGCCGGATCTGTTCCGCCGCCGGTCAATTGGGAGGAAAAGCTGACGGAGCCGTCAAGATAGCCGTCACTGATATCGGCGAGGCGGACATCGGCAACCCCGATTTCCAGATCGGCAAGAAGCGAGGGACCACTTCGGGTTAAGGTTGCGGCCCCACTGACCGCCGATCCGTTCCGTGTCGCCGAGAATTCACGTAGCGCAAGGCGCTCGCTCGCAGCTTCGATCACAAGACTGGCGTTCTCGGCCGATATTTGGCCGAGACTGATCTCACCGCTTTGGAGCGCCAGTGTGCCGTGGAAGGGGAGGCTTTGAGGCGCGGCAAACGCGTTATCGGCACGCCCATCGATAGAACCCTCGCTCCCCTCGTCCAATGCCTCGGTACCCTCGCCCTCAGACGAGAGGGGCAGCGCGATCGAAGGCAACTCCTCGCCAACGAGACGGGAGACGAGATCGCCGAGATCAAAACGATCGGTCCACACCTCTCCATCGACCTCCGGCACGGCTTCACCGGCTGAAATCCGCATGGCACCGCTGTAGGCATTATCCCCGACAGCGCCGCTCATCTCGCTCAGTTGAACGGTATCACCCGATTGCCGCGCTTCGGCAGAGAGGCTGAACGGCAGGGAAAGTGCATCGGTCGGCGCTGCCCATCCAAGAAGCTGGGTGATCGGCAGGATATCGTTCGCCTGAATCGAGAAGGAACCGCCGGCTCCGCCATCCTCCAGCAGGCGGAGTTCCGCCTGGGCCGCCATGTCATCGCCCTGCAACTGGCCCGAGAGCGCTCCCTCCTCATCGAGCGAGGCGTCCAGCGCGTAACGTCCGTCGGCCTCCAGCGGGAGGACCTCGAAGCCAAGAGCAGCAAGGACAGGCCTTAATCCACTTGTCCTAAGGGAAAGGGATCCGGACCGAACGGGTCGCCCCTCCTCGCCGGTTCGGAGATCCCCGTTTCCAGAAATTTCCGCAACAGCGCTTTCGCCTTCGAAGGTCACGTCAAGGGCATCGCCGGAAGCACCCAGAACGCTCAGGTCCAGCCGCACATCGCGACCCAGCGAAGGGGCGTTTTCGAGCCGTTTATCGCCCAGCCGCGCAAGTCTTGAGAGGGATGGAACGCCCCGTAACGCAGCCGTCAGGTCGGAAAGGTCGTCGGAAAGAATGGTCAGATCGAGGTCGAAACGGGGCTGGGAATCCGTCTCGCCGGCGATGACGCTCCCGGTTCCCGCGATCTGGCTGCCGGCAAGATTGTCCAGGCGCAGTTCGTCGATCTCGACCGCATCTTGCCCGGAGCGAAGTCTGATCGTGCCTCGATCTGCCGTAAGTCCTGAATAGACGAGCGGCCCGCCCGTCAGATTGAGCGTGAGCGACGATACGTCCTGGCCCGCACCAAGCCGTTCTCCGAGTAGCCCGGCGATTAGATCGATCGCACTTTCGCCCAGACCATCGGTTTGTAGTTCGGCGACGAGAGCGCCTCCATCCTCCGATCGCTCGATCGAGCCGGTCAACCGCGACGGGCCGACAACCAGCTCAAGATCGGAAAACCTTGTGAGTTGCCTGTCGAGAGACAGATCGGCCTCGAATCCAGCCGCGGATAGTGTGGCAAGCGTCTCGAACCGGCGAACGCCGAACCAGTCCAGAAAATTGGCCGGCTGTCGAATGGCCAGCACCACACGTCCATCAAAGCCGGGGTTTTCTCCGGTCCTGAGCAGGCCGGTCGCTTCAAGCCTCGTACGTCCGGGAAGATCGGCGGCGAGTTGGTTGACCTGCCATTGACCGTCCGTCGCCTCGGCAGCCAGTTCCAGATCACGAATGGTCGTGGCGCCGTCGATCACGGCGGGCAATCGAAGATCCAAACGGCCATCGATCGTCGGAGCAGGCAGCGTGGCAAAGAAGCTGAGGATCTGCTCGCGAATTTCGGTGAGCGAAACAGGACTCGAGCGGCCGAAGCGCGCCTCTTCATCCTCGATCGTGCCGCGCAACTCACCCGCAGGATCATCGCCGGAAAGCGAGCCCCCCAAAGTGTCACCTTCGAGACGGATGGCGAAAACCGGTTCGCCCGACAGATCCAACCGGCCGGATCCGGTCGCCGCATAGGGCGCATCGGTCGGGCCCGTCTCGAAACGCAACTCCTCGCTGATGAGGCTGTTTGGCGTTGCCTGGAGCGTTCCGTTCACGCGGATGGCCGCAGCAGTATCGCTGTCGTCCTCGTCCGGCTCGGACAGTCTTAGCCGAAAGTTTCCATCCAGCCGCGGAAAGCCGTTTTCGGACGTCAGCCCGCCTTCGACAACGAGTGAAGCCGGATAATTTTCGGGCCTTACCCGTGCCGAAATCCCGACCGAACCGTCGGGGCGTTGCGTCCCTGTCGACAGGCCGACATCCACCGTGCCAATTCCGGCGACCAACGCGCTCCCGTCCGCTCGCCACGGCCCCGCGAGCGATCGGGCAGAAAGTTCCGCATCGACGTTGTCGACCCTGATTTCGGAGCGCCCCTCTCCCCGATTGATGAAGAGCGCGCCATCGGAAATGGCCAGTCGCTCCACGGTGATTTGCTGTAATCCTTCGGGAATACGCATGTGAAAGGGCCAGTCGACCCGTCCGTCGGGCTGAGCCTGAAGCAGCAGAAGAGGCGCGTCCATCCGCATGTCGAAGATGCGAAACTCGCCTGAGAGAAGCGGGCCCAGTTCTGCATCCAGAGAAAAGGTCTCCGAGACGAGGATCGGCTCTCCCTCCTCATCCGTCACCGTTACGTCGTGAAAGGTGATGGAGGGAAAAGGCAGCAGTCGCACGGAGGTCTGGCCGTCCACGGAAACAGGACGTCCCAACAATTGAGACGATTGTTGCTCAAAGCGCCCGCGATAATCGGTCCAGTCGATAAAGGGCGGCAAGATTGCCGCCGCCGCCAGAACGACGACCAGTATTCCTCCGATGAAGACCAGTAAACGGGCCAGAGCGATTCTCCTCGACAGTTCGCGCCGTCAATCGCCACACAAACCGCGAATTGCCTTGCGGTTCAAGCCCGCCACCACCCTATGCAGAGCAATTGCTGGGCAAACGCGGCTTCAAAGCCAAAACTTCCCGCTTGGAAGACGGAATAGAGAGTATTCGCCACAACTTGCACAAGTGCGATGACTCTGAAATTTAATGTTGGAGGGAGGCCCGAAAAACGATGACCGATAGCGAGAGCCGAAACACAGCGCCGCGGTTCGCTGAAGACGGCTGGTTTCTCTCACGCCCCATCAGGGTGTTATCCGAGTGGATCGATTATAACGGTCATATGAACATGGCCTACTATAATCGGGTCTGCGATCTCGGCGTCGACGACCTTTTCGGCCATCTCGGAATCGGCGCCGATTACCGCGAAAGCCGTAATCTCTCCATATACACCGCCGAATTTCACACTCGCTTCATCAGGGAAGTGAAGGAAGGCGAAACGCTGATCGTCGCGACGCAGATGATCGATCATGATGAAAAGCGGGTTCATCTCTTTCAGGAAGTCCGCCACGCGTCTGAAGGCTGGCTCGCCGCGACAGGCGAAGGGCTCAATCTTCACGTCGATATGACCGGGCCGAAAGTCGCCCCCTTTCCGGACGATATCCGCGCCGCCCTCGATCAGCTTGCATCCCGGCAATCCGCCTTGCCGCAGCCGGCCGCTGCGGGAGGCGCGATCCGGGTGAAGCGGGCCGCGCGATGAGCGCCGCCGAGAAGGGATGGCTGCGGACGCATGGCGGCCGGTTTCTCGATCGCATCCTTGGCTGGGTCGGGCCGAACTGGAATGACTTCACGGCGAGCCGCCAACCCCTGATCTGGCTGATGGCGCTGGTTTGTGGACTGGCTGCGGGTGTTGTAGCCATCGCCTTTCGAGAGGCTATCTTTCTGATCCAGTATCTTTGGGTCGGCATTCGAACCGAATCTCTCGTTCCCTGGATCTATGCAAAGTCGGGTTGGCTCATTTTTCTCGGCCCTCCCTGCGCCGGCTTGCTCGTCGGCCTCATCATCGAACGCATATCCGTCCGCCGTCCGTTCGGCGTGGCGGACGTCATCGAAGTACGGGCCAGCGCGCGACCGCGCCTTTCCAAGGCGGATGGCGCCTGGAGCGCACTCGCCACGGTGATTTCGCTGGGGGGCGGTGCCAGCGCAGGACGTGAAGGCCCCGTCGTTCATCTCGGCGCAACGCTAGCAACCGCGCTCGTCTCCAAACTCCAACTGCCCTTGTGGTCGCGGCGCACAATCCTCGCCGCCGGGGCAGCCAGCGCAATTTCGGCTTCGTTCAATGCGCCCATCGCCGGCGTTCTCTTCGCCCACGAGGTCATTCTCAACCATTATTCGAGGCGCGCCTTTGTGCCGATCGTCATCGCTTCCGCCGCCGGCTCCATCCTCTCGCGGCTATGGAGCGGCGATGCACCCGCCTTCAACGTGCCGCCGCTTTCCGTTGCGACCTATTGGGAGTTTCCGGCTTTCGCGCTTCTCGGCATCGTGTGCGCACTCGTGGCGATTTCCTTTCAGTTCAGCCTGTTCGCAGCGGATTATATCGCGCGCGGTATCCCGATGCCCCTCTGGCTCCGGCCCGTTCTGGGCGGGCTGGTGGTCGGCACGATCGGCGTCGCCTATCCCGAAATTCTCGGCGTCGGCTACGGTACCACCGACCAGGCGCTGCATGGCGAAATACCGCTCCTGACGATCCTCACCCTTCTGGTGCTCAAGATCGTGGCGACCTCCGTCACGCTGGCCTCGCGATTTGGAGGCGGCGTGTTTTCGCCGGCACTCTATCTGGGCGCCATGGCCGGCGCTGCCTTCGGCCAGATCGCGGCATCGATCGTTTCTGTCGACTCGTCGGCGACCGGACTCTACGCGGCGCTGGGCATGGGCGCGGTTGCCGGCGCGGTGCTCGGCGCGCCTGTCTCGACGGCCCTGATCGTCTTCGAACTGACCGGCGGCTATGCGCTCTCCATCGCGCTTCTGCTCACCGTGGCGGTTGCCCACGGGGTCAATCACGCGTTTCACGGGCGGTCGTGGTTTCAGTGGCAGCTCGAGGGGCGCGGCCTCAATCTGCGCGCCGGCCCACATCGCGATCTCGCCATGCGGACCAAGGTCATGGACATCATGACCATGCCCGAAGAGGACGCCGAGCCGGAAACGTTGACCGAAGAACAGCAGGAGACGGCGCTGCGCCCCAATGACACGCTGGAAGCCGCTCTGAGGCGCTTCGACAATAGCGGCCGGTCGCGCCTGCCGGTGGTCGACCCGCAGAACAGCGAAACGGTGATCGCCCATCTGACGCAGATCAAGGCCCTGTCCCACTATAACCGCGCCCTTATCTCGGTCTCGGAAGAAGAACACCGATAGACGGATACGCTTTCCATCACTTTTCGCATCCCCGTTCCCGTTTTGTATGGTAACGGCGGGCCGAATCGCTACATCTGGTGGCATGATCGATCTTCCTGACGACTGGCCCCTGCCCGGCGAAGGCCAGAATTCACAGACGCGTTCCGGCGGCATCGCCGCACGCGCCATGGCAGCCCGTGGCCAACAGCGTGCCCCGGATTTCGTAGCCGGTCTGAATGCGGAACAGCGCCTTGCCGTCGAGACCACTGAAGGGCCCGTGTTGGTCCTTGCCGGCGCGGGCACGGGCAAGACCCGCGTTCTGACCACCCGCATCGCCCACATTCTGTCGAGCGGCAAGGCGTGGCCGAGCCAGATTCTCGCCGTGACCTTCACCAACAAGGCCGCACGCGAGATGAAGGAGCGCATCGGTCTGCTCGTCGGCGAACAGATCGAGGGGATGCCCTGGCTCGGCACCTTCCACTCGATCGGCGTGAAGATGCTGCGCAAGCATGCCGAACTGGTCGGGCTGAAAAACACCTTCACCATTCTGGACACGGACGACCAGATCCGCCTGCTGAAACAGGTGATCCAGGCCGAAGGGCTCGATGACAAGCGCTGGACGGCCAAGACGCTCGCCGGTCTCATTGATGGCTGGAAGAACAAGGCACTTGGCCCCGACGCCATACCCGAGGGCGATGCACGCAGCTTTGGCAATGGCAAGGGCCGCGAGCTCTACCGCGCCTACCAGCGCCGCTTGATTGAACTGAATGCCACGGATTTCGGTGATCTGCTGCTGCATCCGATCGCGATCTTCCGCAACCATGCCGATGTGCTGGCGGAATATCACCGCCGCTTCCGCTACATTCTCGTCGACGAATATCAGGATACCAACGTCGCCCAGTATTTGTGGCTGCGCCTGCTGGCGCAGCGTCCGGATGGCAGCGACGTCAATCTGTGTTGCGTCGGCGATGACGACCAGTCGATCTATGGCTGGCGCGGGGCGGAAGTCGACAACATCCTGCGGTTCGAGAAGGATTTTCCGGGCGCGACCGTCATCCGGCTCGAACGCAATTATCGTTCGACGGAACATATCCTCGCGGCGGCTTCATCCCTGATCGCCAATAATGAAAGCCGCCTCGGCAAGACGCTTTTCACGGATATTGCGGACCCCGACGCCGAACGGGTCAAGGTTCATGCCTCTTGGGACAGCGAGGAGGAAGCGCGCGCCATTGGCGAGGAAATCGAAGCCCTGCAGACCAAAGGCGAGAAACTGAACGACATCGCGATTCTCGTCCGCGCCTCTTTCCAGATGCGCGAATTCGAAGAACGCTTCGTCACTCTCGGCCTGCCCTACCGGGTCATCGGTGGTCCCCGCTTCTACGAGCGCAAGGAAATTCGCGACGCCATGGCGTATTTCCGTGTCGTCGCGCAACCGGCCGATGATCTGGCATTCGAGCGTATCGTCAATGTGCCGAAACGCGGCATTGGGGATACCAGCGTCCGGCTGATCCATGACACAGCGCGCGCACGCCAGTGCCCCATGTTGCAGGCTGCTGCCGATCTGGTTGGAACCGATGAGGTCAAGGGCAAGACCAGAAGCTCCTTGCGCGAGGTCGTCGAGAACTTCAGGCGATGGAGCCAAGCCCTTGAATCGACTCCGCATGTCGAGCTGGCTGAATCGATACTTGAGGAGAGCGGCTATATCGACATGTGGAAGGCGGATAAGTCCGCCGAAGCCGCCGGCCGCCTCGATAACCTCAAGGAACTGATTGAGGCGATGGGCGAATATGAGAGCCTGCGCGCCTTCCTCGAACATGTTGCGCTCGTGATGGACAATAGCGACGACGCCGAGATCGACGCGGTCTCCGTTATGACACTGCACAGCGCAAAGGGCCTCGAATTCGATACCGTCTTCCTGCCAGGCATGGAGGAAGGACTTTTCCCTCACCAGCGCAGCATGGACGAAGGCGGCCGTGCCGGCTTGGAGGAAGAGCGCCGCCTCGCCTATGTCGGCGTCACCCGCGCCCGGCGCAATCTGCACATCTGGTTCGCCTCCAATCGCCGTATTCACGGCCTTTGGCAGAGCACCATCCCCAGCCGTTTCGTCGACGAACTGCCGGAAGCCCATGTCGAGGTGATGGAAGCGTCAAACAGTTATGGCGGTTACGGCGCCGGTGGTTTTGGCGAACGTGGCGGATATGGTGCCTCGCGCTTCGACCGGATGGAGCCTTTCGGTTCTTCTTACGGATCGCCGGGTTGGCAACGCGCCCAGCGGAACAAAAACGACGCCACCCGCGAAAACTGGGGCGGGCGTTCGGGTATGGGCGTCTCTTCGCGTGTGGAGCGGATCGGCTATGGTGAGCCGGAGGGCGGCCGCCGCGGGCGTCACATCGAGGGCGAACTGGTCGCCAAAAGCGTCACCGACACACCGAATCGATTCTCGAACGGCGACCGTGTGTTCCATCTGAAATTCGGCAACGGCACGGTGGCGGCGGTCGATGGCAACAAGCTGACGGTCGATTTCGACAAGGCCGGCCAGAAGCGCGTTCTTGAAAGCTTCCTCAACCCGCCTGGCTGAGCTCGGGTGGCTTGCGTCACCCATCCAGGCCCAGGACCTATTCATTTCGTTTGAGATGCAATCCTCGGTTTCCGATAAGGAGGCAGTGATGCGTGATTTATTTATTTACTGAGCGAGCGCCAGATGGCGCGAATATCGCCGAATTTGCATGTGCGGGCGTTGACGACGGAAGCAGCGGCAGGTCAGCGCTATATCGCATCTGGACCAGTACTCTGGATGGCTGAAATCGTCGAAACCATCCGGCGCGAATGTCCATCTTCGGCAAGACGGGTTCCCCGGCGAAGGCTGCCCGACTGGCTCGTGCGGCTGTCCGCCTTCTTCGTCCCGGTGACCCGATCCTGCCTGTTCGAACTCGGCAAGTATCGTTCTGTCTCGGGTACCAAAGCGTTCCGGGATTTCGGATGGGAGCCGAGGCCAGCGGCAACGACAATCCGGGACACGGTGGCAAGTCTGGAAAGATCAAAGTAAGGCGTGACCGGCACGATTGAATTGGTGAGCAGGCTGATACGGCGGGGCGTGGCTCAGTCTGCCAATCGCGCCGCCAAGTCGCTCAAAAGCCAGCGACCGGCCGGGCCAGGCACGCGGTCGGCGAGATGTGCCGCGTAAATCGTCAACGGATCTGCATTCCCTCTGATTTCTTCATCAAGCATGAGCCTGACCAGTCTTCCGGCATCCAGGTGCGCCTTCACAAGATGCTCGGGCATCCGGCACCAGCCGAAACCCGCGAGCAGAAAGTCCATTCGCCTTCCAAGGTCGACGAACCGCCATGGAGCTGAGCCGGTCAGCCCATAGTTCGGCCCATCCCGGCCCGCCGCGTCGGACAGAACAAGCTGGACATGGGTCTCCAGATCGACACGCGTCGCCGGACGGCCGAGCGTCGCCAGCGGATGATCTGTTGCGGCCACGGGCACCAGGTTGATCCGGATGAGGGGCATCGCCTTCACATCCTCCGGCACGTCGGGCAACAGCAGGCAGAGGGCAAGCGACACGTCGCCTGCGCGCAAACGGCGGAGCGCGCCTCCAAGCCCTTCGGTCGAAAAGCTGATCTGCAAATGCGGATGGGTCTCATGCAGTGCGCGAAGACTTCCGATCAGGGGCGCGGTGGGAACCAGCGGATCGATGGCAAGCGCCAGTTCCGCCTCCATCCCTTGACGTGATCCTGCGGCCACGGCTTCGAAACGGGCAGCGCTCGCCAGCACCATTCGTGCCTGCTGCACCAGGATCCGGCCCGTGTCCGTCAGCTGCGGGCGGTGACCGCTCCGGTCGAAGAGCATGACTCCCTGGCTCGCTTCAAGTGTGGCGACGGTCTGGCTGATGGCGGATTGCACCCGTGTCAGTCTGCGACCGGCGGCGGAAAAACTGCCAGTATCAGCAATCGCGACCAGCACCCGCAGCTGATCAAGGCTCAGCGATGAAATCAAAGCTATCACCTGATGTGATGGAAATCATCGGATTTATATCACTCCTGCTGCATAGCTGAAAGCCCTATCCTCTTTGTCATGCTCCCATCAGGAAAAGGAATGTGGCATGACCAGACTTCTCGTTGTTGAAACCAGTCCCCGCGGCAACGCCTCGGTCTCGCGCAACATGACGCAACGCTACCTTGCGGAATGGCAGGCGCTGAACCCGAACGGAAAGATCATCACCCGGGATCTTGCCGATGAAGCGCTTCCGCACGTCACGATGCCGTGGCTTGCGGCCTATTTTACACCGCCCGACGCACAGACGGCGGAGATGAAGGCACAGTTGGCGCTCTCCGATACACTTGTTCGGGAACTTCTGGACTGCGACGAACTTGTGATCGCCACGCCGGTCTACAACTACAACATTCCCGCCGCGCTCAAGGCGTGGGTCGATCATATCGTGCGCAAAGGCTTGACGCTCGGGTTCGATGGCAGCGGCCTGGTCACCGGGAAGAAGGCCACGTTGCTGATCGCCTCGGGCGGCGAATATGGTGAGAGTTCCCTGATCAGGGACCGCGACATCGCCACTCAATATCTCAGGATGATCCTGAGGGTACTCGGAATCGAAAATACCACGGTCGTCGCCGGCGGCGGTGCCAAGAATGTGGATCTCGGACAAATCAACATGGAAGACTTCGTGGGTGGACTCGATATGCGGCTTAGAAAGAAGGTTTTGGCTTGAACTAGGCCCCCGATCGTCGGCAGCGATCTGCCGAACTGATGATAAATGTCATCGTCGGCAGGTCGGGCGCATAATCCTGCAGAAAGGGGCTTTCGTCGCCGCGAATGAAGGAGCCTCTCTCCTCCAGAGCGTTCGCCCTGCAGTCATTCCGCGCAAGGAAGTTGATGGCGCCGTACCATCGGCAAATTCAAACGCCAGACATGAAAAAGGCCGGCGAATGGCCGGCCCCCTTCCCGGGTCAAGTCGGCGATGCCAGTTCATCCGTGGTCATCGCGCCAAAACCCGTCGCCAACACCCGCGAACGAATCGCGGGGTGGCGTATCTCAGTCGATTACGCTGCGGACAGGTTCGCTGCAGCGCTCTTGCCGGTCTTGCGGTCGGCAACGACTTCGTAGTTCAGCTTGTCGCCTTCGGCCGGAGCAGCCATGCCGCTACGCTCGAGAGCGGAGATATGAACGAAAACGTCCTTGCCGCCATCGTCCGGCTCAATGAAGCCGAAGCCTTTGGTGGTGTTGAAAAATTTTACGGTACCGGTCGCCATCTGCGAAGTTCCTTTCGAAAATCGGTACAAAGATACGCCCCCGTGGGACGCGGTGAGTATCGATATTTCAGAGAGTTCACAGTGCGCGCCGCTGACGCGAGGATGGGAAACGTCCATCAAGATCGATGCCTGCCATGTAATCTCCGGCACGCTAAATTGCAAGGACCAGAAAGGGATATCTCAGGCCGCGTCAAATGATACTCTCGACGATCCCTCCTTCAACCCGCAGCGCGGCGCCGGTGGTGGCACTCGCCTGTTCCGAGGCGACATAGACGACCATATTGGCGACTTCCTCCGGTGTCGCGGCACGCCGTATGATCGTGCTGGGCCGGTCGCGCCGCGCCATTTCCGCCGCCGCTTCCTCGAAGCTGGTATTCTCGTCGATCTCGTCCGCCAGCATGGTCCTGACGCCTTCCGTAAGCGTCGGTCCCGGCAGTACGGAATTCACCGTCACACCGGTGCCCGCCATCACCTTGGCAAGACCGCGGCTCGTTGCGAGATTGGCAGCCTTCGTGACACCGTAGTGAACCATCTCTCCGGGAATGTTCACAGCGCTCTCCGACGAGAGGAAAACGACCCTTCCCCAGCCCTTGTCTTTCATGGCCGGCAGGTAGGCGCGCGACAAACGGACGCCGCTCATCACATTGACTTCAAGAAACGTCTCCCAGGTCGCGTCTTCGACCTCGAAGAAATCCTCGGGGCCGAAAATTCCGACATTGTTGACAAGGATATCGACCGAACCCGTCTTCTCGACCAGATCCTTGCAACCTTCCGCCGTTCCGACGTCAGCGGCCACCGGCAGCAAGACGCCTGCGCCATCGACCGATTGGGAAAGCTGCTCCGCCGCGTCGCTCGTCTTCTCTTCATCCCGGCCATTGACGAAGACCTTGGCGCCGGCTTGGGCAAGACCTTTCGCGATGGCGTAGCCGATGCCCTGCGTCGAGCCTGTGACGAGAGCCGTTTTTCCCGAAAGTGAGATATGCATGATGGGCTCCTCGAATGTCCTGATTGACGCCCCACATGGCGCAGATGGCAGCAGCGGCAACATGGCGCGCCGCAAGGCTGCGATGCGGTCAGCGCATCTGAGCGCCACCCGCCGCCTTGGCTCGATCAGCAGGCAGATTATTTTGGACGGTTTTGTGTCTGACCGCCTGAGAGGGCTTAGCCCGGCAGCGTAACGATAACGGGCTGCCGCTCGGTCGCGATCACCGTATGCTCATACTGAACGCAAGGCATCTCGGGCTCGCTGTAGAGCGTCCAGCCATCGTCCCCGCCTCCGGCAAGGTGGCCCCCCATAGAAAGGAACGGTTCGACCGTGAGCACCAAACCCTTGTGGATGCGGCGCTTGTCATGGCGCGTCGGCCATGTGGCAATCTCGTCAGGATATTCATGTAACGACCGGCCAACGCCGTGACTGGCAAGGTTGCGGATAAGCGTATAGCCCCTTTTGGACGCGAAGCGCCCGATAGCATTGCCGATATCCGACAAAGGTCTGCCGTCTGAAACCTGAGCGATACCGATCTGTCGGGCGCGCTTGCCATCGCGACAGAGCCGGTCGAGCGCAGGCCTCACCGTGCCGACGCGAAATGTCGCGCCCGTATCGGCGAAATAGCCGTCTTTGGACGCAGAGACATCGATATTGACCAGATCGCCCGCGGCGATGACCCGGTCGCCGGGAATGCCATGAGCGATCTCTTCATTGACGCTGATGCAAGTTGCACCCGGGAAATCATACATGGACTGAGGAGCAGAAATCGCGCCTTCCCGCTCGAGAAGGACACGGCCGATCTCGTCCAGTTCGCCCGTCGTCATTCCAGGTTGAACCGCACGCCCCATCGCCTGCAGAATATTGGCGACGATGCGGCCGATGAGTTTGATACCCTGCAGCTCGTCTTCATTCGTGATCGTCATCGCCGAGCCTCTCTTTTTCTGAAGACTTAACCAGCACTCCGGAAAGTGCCAAGGCCATGGCCAATCGCCAGCCGAACGGCACCGAACGACGTTTGCTGAGAAACGAATTCAGGAGGACTGACCAAGCGCCTGCGGCTCGGCTTTGACGACGCCTGCATGGGCGAACTCGCGCGCCTTCTCGGCCGAAACAGGTCGCGAGAGCCAGTATCCCTGCAACTCGTCACAGCCCAGATCGCTCAATACCCTGCACTGTGTCTCGTTCTCGACACCTTCCGCGAGGGAGCGAGCGCCAAGGTTGCGACACATCTGGATAATGGTCTTGATCATGTCGCGTCCATCATAGGGATCGCTGACCCGCACAACGAAACTTCTGTCGATCTTGATTAGATCGGGACGGAAATGGTGCAGGGAGCTAAGGCTGGAGTAACCGGTGCCAAAATCATCGATCGCGATGCTGCTGCCGATGGCCCGCAGCATATTCAACGCACTGAGTATGATATCGAGTTGGTCGCTGAACGCACTCTCGGTGATCTCGAAGGTCAGTTGCTGGCCGGAAACACCCGATCGCTCGATGATAGTCAAAAGGGCCAGCATCTGGGACGACGAAGACAGGTCGTAGATCGACAGATTGACCTTTAGTCTCAGACCTTCAGGCCAGTTCTGCATCTCGCTCAGCGCCCGTCGCAGAACAACGCGGGTGATCGCATGGATGGTGCCGCAACGCTCCGCCACCGGAATGAACTCTCCAGGCATGACGTCGCCAAGGTGCGAACTTCGCCATCGCACAAGGACTTCGAAGCCAATGAGCTGCAAGTTTCTGGCATCGACGACAGGCTGAAAAACGAGGTGCAGTTCCTCTTCCAGGTCGGCGCTTTTGAGAGATTGCTCGACGATGGCGGTACGCCGGATCTGGTCTTCATGCTCCGGCGCATAGAGCTCGACCCGGCCCCGACCGGTCTGCTTGGCATGAAAGAGGGCAAAATCCGCGCGCTCGATATGCTTGCTGGGCTTCTCGTCAATGTCGGTCTCGGTAACCTCGTTGATGCCGATCGACGCCCCCACGGTAACGACCAGATCGCCCTCGTAGATCGGCATGGCACACTGTCTGATGATGCGCTCGCCATAGTCGATCAGTTTCTGCGAACCGCCTTGCTGCGGAAGAAGGATAGCGAATTCATCCCCTCCCATGCGGGAAATGGAGAGAACGCCTTCTCCTTCGCTGGCCTCGGCCAGACGTTCGGCTACGACGCGAAGCACCTGATCGCCGACCGCATGTCCGTGCGCATCATTGAGCTTCTTGAAGCCATCGAGGTCCATCATCAGGACTGTAAATGCGCAGCCGCTTTGAACCGCCTCTTCAAGCTTGTCGTTAAAACTGCGCCTGTTGTCGAGTTGTGTCAGAGAATCGGTAGACGCCAGTCGTTTCTGCCGAACATACATCTCGTCCAGTGCGGCGCGGGATTCGACCAGATTGGCAAAATCGCGCGAGAACACATAGGCGACATACAGCATAGCACTGGCCACTAGCATCAGGTTCACGGCGACGGCCCATTCGATGGGCGATCCATTCGCAGCAAGGATCAGAGAGAACGCCGGAATCACCAGGAGCGTCGTGAGCATGGCGAGCGTGCGCACATGCATTAGCAGCGCTATACATGACACCACGGTCACACCTACGAAAAGAACAATATGTCCACGGCGACTAATGCCTGCGCCAAAGCCGGGTCCCGGCTCGGGATACATGTAAAGAATTCCCGACCACGCCATGAGTGTGACGGACAACAGAACGGTCAGAAGGGTTGTCTTGACGACGACCCGACGCGACTCGTCAGGCGAGAGCACCTGATTGCGAGCCCGAAACCACTGGACGCAGCGGATCACCATGACGGTGATTGCAATCAACGAAGGATAGACGCTTAAATAGGTAGGAACACTACCGAAATGAGTGATGGCCATTGCAAGGGTTTCGATCCCGAGCACGACATAGAGAATCGGGACGCGATGCTTGAGCGCCTCGACTTGAGAGACGACGAGCGTGTCGGAGGTTTTCCCTGTCAGAATCTTGGCCAGCACTTCACCCATACGCTAAGATCCTGCTGCCCGTCGCGCCTGACAGCAAGTGCAGCGACATGTGCGTTTCAATGGCATATTCTTTCGAGATTCTATTCCCATCGAATTCCGTTTTGCCTTCACGAGTAGATAAGTTTCGCACGCAGCCGTAGACGAGAGCTTAACGCCGCAGAATATTCAGGCATCGGAAACAACAGACTACTCTAACCTACCTTCTATTTTAAGATAATGATTCGAGCGCTGGGATACAGCCCATCTTGCTCCAGGCAAGAAAATCTGTCTGACGCATCTGCATTTTGTAAAAATCCATACAAATTCACAGACCTCGCCGTACTGCGCCGCACAACGTGACACGTTTTTGACAAACGAGTCGTCAGTTTGCGCGTGACATTGGGAAGACCGCAGACCATATGGCTTGGCAAGCGGTTCGGTGGATCGCGGGAGGGGTCTCTTCCGCACTGCCGCATCAAAGAAGCGTTACAGATTTTTACATTGTCATAGAGGAGGGGCGAGATGAGCGCCTATCAGCAAGATATCCAGGCCATCAAGGATCTGAAGAAGAAGTTCGAGAGCTGGGGTGACATCGAGCCCGAAGCGGTCGCTCGCATGCGCGCCCAGAACAAGTTCAAGACCGGTATCGACATTGCCCGCTATAACGCTGCGATCATGCGCGAAGACATGGCGGCCTACGACAATGATCCCGCCAATTACACGCAGAGCCTCGGCGCATGGCATGGCTTCATCGGCCAGCAGCAGATGATTTCGATCAAGAAGCACTTCGGATCGACCAAGCGCCGCTACATCTATCTTTCAGGCTGGATGGTCGCAGCGCTGCGCAGCGAGTTCGGTCCCCTGCCCGACCAGTCCATGCATGAGAAAACCTCCGTGCCGGAACTGATTGAGGAGATCTACACCTTCCTCAAGCAGGCCGATGCCCGCGAGCTTGGTATGCTGTTCCGTGAGCTGGATGACGCCCGCGAAGCCGGCGACACCAACCGCGCCACCGAATTGCAGCACAAGATCGACAATCACGAAACCCATGTCGTGCCGATCATCGCCGATATCGATGCCGGCTTCGGCAACGCGGAAGCGACCTATCTGCTGGCCAAGCAGATGATCGAGGCGGGCGCTTGCGCGCTGCAGATCGAAAATCAGGTTTCGGATGAGAAGCAGTGCGGACACCAGGACGGCAAGGTCACGGTCCCGCACGAGGATTTCCTGCAGAAGATCCGCGCCCTGCGCTACGCCTTCCTGGAGCTTGGCGTTGAAGATGGCGTCATCGTCTCCCGCACCGACAGCCTCGGCGCCGGTCTTACCAAGCAGATCGCCTACAGCAAGGAGCCGGGCGATCTCGGCGACCAGTACAACGCTTTCCTCGATTGCGAGGAGGTCACGGTCGACGACCTCAATTCCTCCGACGTCGTCATCAAGCGTGACGGCAAGCTGATGCGTCCGAAGCGCCTGCCGTCCAACCTGTACCAGTTCAAGCAGGGCACCGGCGAGGACCGTTGCGTGCTCGACTGTATCACAAGCCTTCAGAACGGCGCGGACCTACTCTGGATCGAAACCGAAAAGCCGCATATCGGCCAGATCGGCGGCATGGTGAAGCGCATTCGCGAAGTCATGCCGAACGCCAAGCTGGTCTACAACAATTCGCCGTCCTTCAACTGGACGCTGAATTTCCGTCAGCAGGTCTTCGATGCTTGGAGCGAAGAAGGCAAGGATGTCTCGGCCTATGATCGCGACAAGCTGATGAGCGTCGATTATGACGGTACGGAACTTGCCGAAGAGGCGGACCGTCGCATCCAGTCTTTCCAGGCGGATGCAGCCCGTGAGGCCGGCATTTTCCACCACCTCATCACGCTCCCGACCTATCATACGGCAGCCTTGTCCACGGACAATCTCGCCAAGGGTTATTTCGGAGACGAGGGCATGCTGGGTTACGTCAAGCCGGTCCAGCGGGCGGAGATCCGTCAGGGCATCGCCTGCGTCAAGCACCAGAACATGGCCGGCTCCGACATTGGCGACGACCACAAGGAATACTTTGCCGGTGAAGCAGCCCTAAAGGCTGGCGGCAAGGATAATACGATGAACCAGTTCGCCGCTGAGTGACCTCCGGCACTGCGATTGGTTACATCAGAAAGGGCAGGCTCAACGTCTGCCCTTTTTGTGTTCCGCAACCCCTTCCCGATGGCGTAAACAATCCGTTAAGCGTTTCGGCGCATCATCCCGGTATGAAACACGGTCGACCAATCGGATTGTCATCCCTCGACCACCGGCTGCCCCATTCTCCAGTCGGCGACGACGATCATGTGATCGATTTCGCCGATCTGTTTCTTCTGCCACAACGTCCGACGATCCATGCCCTCGTCTCGCGTCTGATCCAGCATTGCCTTCGCTGGCGTAGCGTTTCTCGCGATCATCGCGAGAGGCTTTGATCCTCTTCAGCCCCGACTTCGTACTTGGCCAGAAAGGCCTCGATCGGCAGGCTCTGCATATCCTCGATCGCCGAATAGAGAGCATCGAGCGACCAGTCCCAGATGCAGAGAGCCTCCAGCCGCTTTGCAATCAACTCGGAAAAGCGCTGCCGGATAGGCCGCGCGGGTACGCCGCCGACGACCGTATAGGGTGGAATATCGCGCGACACGACGGCATTGGCGCCGATAACCGCACCGTTACCTATGGAAACCCCCGGCAGGATGACGGCGCCGTGACCGATCCAGACATCATGGCCGATGATCACCCTTTGGCTGGCACGCTTGGACCGCCAATCCGCATCGAGCGATTTCCAGCGGAAATACTCATTGGGCCGATAGCTGATCTTGTGGCTGAGAGGCCGCTCGATCGGATGCGCCAGAGCGTTGATCCGGACATTGGCAGCGATGGAACAGAATTTGCCGATATCGGCATGGATGGCTTCACCGTGCCGTTCGAAATAGGAAAAGTCGCCAACGACCACGTCGCGAAGGACAACCTTTTCACCGATCTCCGTATAAGGGCCGAGCCGGCAGCCTTTTAGCCGGGCCGTACCGGCGATACGCGGCTTGGGGTCCAGAAAACGCAGTTCGGACTCCACGCTCTCTTCCTCGCCTGCCTGATCGCCCCTATCGCTACTCACTGGCTGGGCTCGCCCTCTTCCCAAACGACATCGGCATTCCAAAGCGGCACAGTCGAAATGCTCATCTTGGCCGATCCGTCCTGCACCTGCGTGGCGTGGGCGAGATAGATCAGCGTCTTATTCGCCGCATCATAGATGCGGGTCACACGGACGCTCTTCCAGATCAGGGATTGCCGCTGCGAGAAGACGTGCTCGCCTTCCTCGTCGAGTTCTATATCGCCGATCTCGACTTGTTCAGCCGTTTGTCGGCAGGCAATCGAGCTGTTCGATGGGTCTTCGAACCAGTTACCCTTCTGCAGGCGGTCAATCACGCCACGTTCGAAATAGGAAACATGGCAGGTCACGCCCTTCACCTTTGGGTCGGCAATCGCCTCGACAACGATGTCGTTACCGAGCCAGTCGACATCGACCTCTCCGATCTGCTCCGCGAAGGATGGTTGGGCGAAAGCGCACATCGCAGCAAGTGCGGGCAGGAAAATCCTCAATTTCGAATACATCAGAAGAAGCCTTTCTGGACGTCTGGGGGCATGAAATGGCATATAGGCGAAATGATATGGCAATCCCACACCAGAAGACTGATCGGCGTAAGCGTTCTCGGCGGTATTCTCGCAATCGGTGGCGCCACGCTTCTGGCCGGCTGGCAACAGCATGGCATGGCCATATACCAGGCTCTGCTGATCAACGGGCTGAATTGCTTCTGACCCGATAAAGCGGCTTGCTGCCGTGAGAAGAAACGCCAAGCCCGTCACCCATATTGCCTCGGAGGGTCTTTCGGCTATCTTTGGCACCTCTTGAGGTTGCACCTCGCCGCGGAGCGGAACTCTTGCACGATATTGCACTGAAACTGGCCTTTATCGGCGCGGCTGGCATCGCTGCGCAATGGATTGCCTGGCGGCTTCACCTGCCGGCGATTGTTCTGTTGCTGGTCGCCGGCTTCACCGCCGGGCCATTGACGGAATTCATCGATCCTGTTCGCGATTTCGGCGATATTTACCGACCCGTGGTCTCGCTCGCCGTCGCTATCATCCTTTTCGAAGGCGGTTTGACGCTGAACTATCGCGAAATTCGCGAAACCTCGATCGGCGTAAGGCGGCTGATCTATTTTGGCGGGCCGCTTGTCTGGGCCTCGACCGCTCTGGCGGCACACTATGTCGGCGGCCTGTCATGGCCGACAGCCGCGGTGCTGGGAGCGATCCTCGTGGTGACGGGTCCAACAGTCATCATGCCGATGCTACGCCACGCGCAACTCGCCAATCGCCCCGCTTCGCTCCTGAGATGGGAAGCCATCGTCAATGATGCGCTCGGAGCGCTTTTCGCCGTCATCGCCTTCGAAACCTATCTGGTGGTCTCCGGCTATCACGAGGCCGGCAATTTGCTCGTCAGCATTGCTTTGGCTTTCGTGGCTGCGGTGGGCGGCGGCTATCTTCTCGGACGTTTCATCGCCTATGCCTTCACACGGGGCCATGTCCCTGAATACCTCAAGGTGCCGACCCTTTTCGCATTGGTCATCGCAGGTTTTGCGCTCACCAACCTGATCCTGGAGGAAGCCGGGCTTCTGACTGTCACGGTGATGGGTATCACCCTTGCCAATAGCCGCATGGCGAGCCTTGGCGATCTGCGACGCTTCAAGGAAGCGATGACCGTTCTCTTGGTTTCGTCGCTGTTCATCCTGTTGACGGCTGCGCTGGATATGGAGGTTATCCGCCAACTCGGCTGGCAGGCCCTCGCCTTCGTGGCTCTCGTCATGTTCGTGATCCGGCCGCTGATCGTCGGCCTGGTCACCATCGGTGCAAGCCTTTCGTGGAAAGAGCGGCTTCTCGTCGGCTGGATTGCGCCGCGTGGCATTGTGGCCGTGGCCGTGTCCGGCCTTTTCGGCGCCGCTCTGACAGCCAATGGCGTCGAAGACGGCCCCGTCATGGTCGCCTACGCTTTCGCCGTGGTCACGGCCACGATCCTTGCTCATGCGTTCACTCTCTCACCCCTCGCCCGCCTGCTGGGCCTGCGAACGGCGACACGACCCGGCGTTCTCATCGTCGGTGGTTCGCGCTTCACGACCAACTTTGCCGCACGGTTGAAGGATGAGAAGGTTCCCGTGCTCGTGACCGATCGCGAATATGACAGGCTGCGCGAAACGCGCTTGCGCGAGATCCCGACATGGTTTGGCGAAGTGCTGAGCGAGGAGGCTCATCACCGGCTTGACCTGAACCGCTTCTCGACCATTATCGCGGCGACAGCGGACGATGCCTACAACACGCTCGTTTGCACCGATTTCGGCCCTGAAGTCGGCCGCGATCGCGTCTTTCAGATCGGCGATGGCCGGCCTCGACCCGAAAGCCAGACCATGAACTTCACGCTGGGAGGGCGTCCTCTCACACGCGATCCGGAACTGGCCTATTTTGATCTTCGCGCGCTGATCGACCGTGGCTATGTTTTCACATCGACAACGCTGACGGAGGAATTCACCTTCGAGCGTTATCAGGAGACACGGCCCGAAAAGACCATTCTTCTGCTCTGGATCACCAATGCGGGCGATCTTGTCTTCCGGTCCACAACCCGCGAGACCGATCCGGCGCCGGGGCACCGTCTCATCAGTTTCGGGCCGCCGCCGCGCGATGCGGAAACACGCAAGCGCGAGCACGAGGAATGGCGGAGTGGAAAACCGGCCCAGCCGGACACCGAACGTCAGACTCGGGAACCCGTGCCGCTGGAAAACCTCCCCTCCGATCCACCGAAGCCCAACCTGCCATGACCGACGAGAGCTGCCGCCTCTATCTCACAGCGGACAAGCCGACGGCGACCGCTGCTTATGAGTGGCTTAGCCAAAACTATGAGGATGACGGCTATGCCGTCGCCCTTCAGGAGATCGATGAGAAAAAGCAGGTGTTCGAAGCCTCCGTCTACCCGCTCGACCAGGTCGACGCGATAGCGACGAGGTTCGAAGACTGGATCGCCAGGAACGCGTCCAGTTTCAATCTGCAAAGAGAGACGTTTGAGGACGTCGATTGGGTCGCGCGGTCGTTGGAAGGGCTGAAGCCTGTCCATGCGGGACGGATCAGCGTCCACGGCCACCACGATTGTGACTCGATCGCTCCCGGACGTCTCAAGATCGAGATCGAAGCAGGACAGGCTTTCGGCACCGGCCACCACGGAACGACATCAGGATGCCTGCTGATGCTTCAGCAGATCATGCGTTCGGAAAGGCCAGGCAGGATCCTGGACCTTGGAACGGGCAGCGCAGTGCTCGCCATCGCGGCGGCAAAGCTCGCGCCAGCCTCCGTGCTCGCAACGGATATCGATCCCGTGGCGGTTTCGGTGGCAAGACAGAATATTGATCTGAACGGCGTCGCTTCGCGGGTGAAATGCTGCACCGCAACAGGATTTGCGCATCCGGCAATCGCAGCCGGCGCGCCATATGATCTGATTGTTGCCAATATCCTTGCCGGGCCGCTCAAGAAGCTGGCGCCCGAGATGGCACGCCACGTTACAGCGGGCGGGTCTATTCTGCTATCCGGGATTCTGGATGAGCAGAGACGGAGCGTCATAGCCGCCTATAGCGGCCAGAATTTTCGTCATATCAGGACCATCCATCTTGAAGGATGGTCCACCATTCATCTCAAGCGTTGAAAGGCTTAGCGCTCGCGCTTGGTGCTCGTGAAGCCGGCGCGGCGGAGGTCTTCGCCGTCGACCATGGAGAGCGGGCCACGAACATAGGCTGCTGCCTGGCGGGTGCGGGCTTCGACAAGGGCGTCGAACATACCGCGAAATACGTTTCTGCTGGTCATCGCATTGTTCCTTGCTGGGAGTTTTCTCTGTTTGGTTGATGAGAAGATGCGACCTTCAGCCCGTCTGCACCAGAGTCATATGTGCATGACTATCCTTCGTTTTTTGCATATGCGAAGAGACCATCCAATTAATCGTTTGTTTAGCACGCTTAAGGTGCGGCCTGCCTTGAACGGGGGCTCGTTGCGCCTTAGCGTATCGTCCTCTTTTGATTGAATAAGGCAGATTGGAATTATGGCGCGTTTTCAGTCGTTTACGGACCCTTCTTCGAAATCGCCCGTCGCGGAACGCGTCGCGGCGCTGAGGAAGCTGATGCGACAGAAGGAACTCGACGCCGTACTCATACCCCATGCCGATGAGCATCAGAGCGAATATCTGCCCGAGCGCGCCGAGCGTTTGGCCTATGTGACCGGATTCACCGGATCCGCCGGCGCTGCCATTATTCTTGCGGACGAAGCGATTCTCTTTGTTGATGGCCGCTACACGGTTCAGGCCGGGAATCAGGTCGATCCTCAACTCTTCCGTATCGAGAGCCTTGTTTCGGATCCCCCCGCCCGCTGGCTCAAACAGCAACGCGCTCCGCTCCGGCTTGGGATCGATCCCTGGCTCCATACGATCGGCGAAACCAAGGCCCTCGATAATGCCCTGCACGCAAGGAACGGGGAACTGGTCCTGCTCGAAGACAACCCCGTTGACGTGATCTGGTCGGACCAGCCGCCCCCGCCCCTCGGCCAGACGCGTATCCAGCGTCAAGAACAGGCTGGCAAACTGGCGAGTGAAAAGCTCGAGGAATTGCAGGCCAGCATCAAAGAGGCCGGTTTCGATGCGACGGTGCTCACCGACCCGGCGTCGGTTGCATGGGCGCTCAATATTCGCGGTTCCGACGTCACCCATAATCCGTTGACCCTGGCCTATATGATCCTGCTGGCAGACGGTGAGCCTGTGCTGTTCGTTGATCGGCGAAAGCTGGACCGTGAAACCCATGCCTATCTGCGGCAGATGGTGACGCTGAACGAACCCGACGAGTTTGCAGGGGCCTTGAGCGCGCTCGGCAAAGAAGGCATGCGGATCGGGTTGGACCCCGCTCTCGCCTCGCGAGGTATCGGCGACGCCATCACAGGCGCCGGAGGATCGGTTGATCCTTTCGAAGATCCCGCACGGTTGCGCCGAGCGATCAAGAACGCCGTCGAAATGGAAGGCGCAAGACGGGCCCATCGGCGAGACGGCGCAGCGATGGCAACCTTCCTGCACTGGCTGTCGGATCAGGCGCCGGGAAGCGTCACCGAGATTCAGGCCGTGGAAAAGCTCGAGAAATGCCGGATCGAGATGGCGGAAGCCGACGGGGTCGCACTGGAAGACATTTCATTCGACACGATTTCCGGCGCAGGCCCAAACGGCGCGATCATCCATTATCGCGTGACGGAGCAGACCAATCGCACATTCGGCGAAGACGAGCTCTATCTCGTTGATTCCGGTGGCCAGTATATCGACGGCACGACCGATATCACACGGACCGTCGCGATCGGCACGCCGACCGGTGAGATGAGACGCCACGCCACCACCGTCCTGCGCGGTATGATCGCCCTTTCGCGCGCTCGTTTTCCCGAGAAGAGTTGGGGCTCCGAGCTTGATCCAATCGCCCGCGCGCCGCTCTGGTCGGCAGGTATGGACTACGCCCATGGCACGGGCCACGGCGTCGGCTCGTTTCTGGCGGTGCATGAGGGACCGCAGCGCATTGCCAGAACGGGCAAGGTTCCGCTGAAAGCGGGCATGATCGTCTCGAACGAGCCGGGTTTCTATCGCGCCGGCACCTACGGAATCCGCATGGAAAATCTTCTGCTAATCGAGCCGGCATCGGAGATCGCGGGCGGCGACACGCCGATGCACAGCTTCGAGACGCTGACGCTTTGTCCCTTCGATCGTGCCGTCCTCGACAAAAACCTGATGAGCCCGGATGAAGTTGCCTGGCTCGACGCCTATCATGCCCGTGTGATGGAAGAGATCGCACCGCTGGTTACGCCGGAGGTGCGTGCATGGCTGGAACGTGCCTGCGCGCCGCTCGCCAGTGTCTGACTCGGATTAGCTGAACCCGATCTGCCGCAGAGCGATCAGCAGCACGGCGGAAGAAAAGAACATCCCCGTCAGCTTGGCCCGAAGGCCGACAAAGGCTGCGAAAACGATGGCGACCCACTCGGCCGGCCCCGCGTCTATCAGGGCGGGGGCCACCAGCGTCGTCAGCACCGCAGCGGGAACCGCGTTCAATCCAGCCTGAACCCGCGGGTGGATGTGGTCGAATCGACTCAAGACGAGATGGCCGCCAATGCGCGTGCCGTAGGTCGCAATTCCGCCGAAGATGATGATCCAGATCATCGGATTCATGTCGGCCGCTCCTCCGGTTCTGCGTCCGTCGCCGGAGCGCCGATAACGACGGCCGCCGCAATGCCGCAGAAAGCGCCCAGAGAAACATGCCATGGCGAGCCGACAGTCACCATTGCCACAATGGAGCCGATCGCGCTCGAGATCACGATCGGAAAGAACGGCTTTCGCGAGCGGAAGTCGTAGAGCATCCCGAAGAAGTAAAGAGGCAGCATGAAATCGAGGCCAAGCGCCTCGGGATTATCGATCAACGAGCCGAACCTCGCACCAAGGTAGCTTTCCAGAACCCAGAGACCGTAGAGGATCAGTCCGAGACCGAGATACCAGGAAAACGGCACAGGGCGCTCCTCGGCCATCTTAGCCGATTCCGCAAATTGCGGATCGGTCAGGACGAACCAGGCAACGGCTCGCTGCCAGACCGGCCAGTGCATGAGCTTCGGGCCGATCGCCGCAGAATAAAGGATATGGCGGAAATTGACGGCGAAGATCGACAGCACGATCAGCCAACCGGGCACTCGCCCGTCGAAAAGCTGCAACCCGACCATCTGGCTCGCACCGCCGAAGATCACCGCGCTCATGAAGGTTGCTTCGAAGATGGAGAGGCCGGAATCAACCGCGAGTGCGCCGTAAAGAAGACCGAACGGCGCGATTGCCGCACAGACTGGCAGGCCCCGAAGAACACCAGCCCAGAAACCGGGCGCGGATGAAGACTGCGTGAGCGCACTCATCAGTTCAGCCTCCAGCAGGGAGAAACGCGCGCGATGGCTTCACCGGCAGGAAAACGGGCTGCCCAGATCGTTTCAAGCACCGTATTCATGCACCTTCACCCACCCGCTCGAACCACTCTTCTTCGGAGATAACCTCGATGCCGAATTCTTCCGCTTTCTTAAGCTTGCTGCCAGCGCCCGGGCCCGCCACCACCAAATTGGTCTTCTTCGAAACCGAGCCGGCAGCTTTCGCGCCAAGGCGTTCGGCCATGGCCTTGGCTTCGTCCCGTGACAGCCGCTCGAGCGAGCCCGTGAAGACGATCGTCCAGCCGGCGACAGGGGAGTCGGCTGCAGCCGGTGCTTCGCTTTCCTGCACATCCAGCTCGGCGATCAGGCGATCGACCATCGCGCGATTTTCTTCCTCGGAGAAATAACGGCCTGACGCTTCGGTGACCGCACCGCCGATATCATCGAGCGCCTCCATCTCGGCCTTCGCCTCATCATCGCCCTCGGCAAGTTTTCGCGCGGCATCCTCAAATGCAGCCCATGAACCATACGCTCGGGCGAGCGTTCGTGAGGTCGTCTCGCCGACATGCCGTATACCGAGCGAATAGATGACGCGGTCGAGAGGAACGCTCCGCCTCGCTTCGATAGCATCGAAGAGGTTGCTCACGGAGGTTTCTCCCCAACCTTCCATGTTTTTCAGTTTGTTGAGGGAGACCTGCTGCCGTCTCTGCAAGGTGAAGATATCGGCCGGTTCCCGGATGCGGAGGTTGTCGTCATCACGCTCGTAGAACCAGTCGATCTGCTTGTCGCCGAGCCCGTCAATATCGAAGCCCTTGCGGCCAACGAGGTGTTTCAGATGCTCGCGGCGCTGATAGGGACAGGCGAATTCGCCGGTGCAGCGACGCACCACGCCTTCGACGCCGCCAGCCGTCGTCTCCCGCACCAATGGCGTTTCGAGATGGCAAACGCAGTGGCTGGGAAAGCTGTAGGGTTCGGAATCGTCCGGTCGCTTGTCTTCGTCCACTCCGAGAATCTGTGGGATGACGTCCCCTGCCCGCTGAATCTGCACCGTGTCGCCAATACGCACGTCGAGCCGCGCGATTTCGTCGGGATTGTGCAATGTCGCATTGGTCACCACCACGCCGCCAACCGTCACCGGTAGCAACCGGGCGACCGGCGTATGCGCGCCGGTCCGACCCACCTGAATGTCGATAGCCAGAAGCTCGGTGACCGCCTTCTCGGCCGGAAATTTATGGGCGATCGCCCAACGCGGCGAACGGGAGACGAAGCCGAGGCGCTGCTGCAGTCCGAGATCGTCGACCTTGTAGACCACGCCATCGATATCGTAGCCGAGGGACGCCCGATCTTCTTCAATCCGATGATAGTGTGCGATCAGCGTTTCCAGATCGGTGAAACGCTCCATCAAAGGGTTGATGGAAAACCCGATCTCCGACAGCCATTGAACCATGCCCATCTGCGTTTCGCG